>CALKWH010000182.1 GCA_938004375.1 uncultured Pseudomonadota bacterium | reverse complement strand
ACCACCGAGATCTACACTCTTTCCCTACACGACGCTCTTCCGATCTGGGGCCGTCCGGCGAGGAGTGGAGGTTCGTCCTCCTCGTCGTGGGTGGACTCCGGGGGCGCGACCGGGCGCGTGCCGGTCTTCGGAGGAGTCACTGGAAAAATACGGTTCGGCCGCAAGTTGCCTCGGTGCGGGTCCCTTCATCCGCTGGCGCCCGGGGGGGTGTCCCAGTCGTCATCTGTCAGCTATTGTGGGCTTTTTTTTTGCCTTTTCAATGAATTTTTGCGAAAAAATGAAAATGAAAAAATGAATGATATCAATGGGTTGTAACATGGCCCCTTCCCGTGAGCGAAAAATGGGGAGGGCGTCTGACCTTCTGACCTTGGAAAAGTGATCTGTCACAGTTCACCAGGACTTCCCATTTCGCCGAAGGCGATGCCCGAGATGAAGCCCCGGGTTGAAGCGACCGTCCTCGGTCCCCCTACCCGGGGAAACTGCGATCAGGTGCGGCGGCCCGGCCTCTTCACCGTGGCGGCGGGCTTTCGGGCGGGGGGCGCCTTGGCGGGCGCCGGCGCCTTCGCGGGGACGACGGAGGCCTCCCCCCGGACCACCGGGGCGCCCTCATGGAGCAGGAGCGCGCGCTTCAACGCCACGCCGGGGCCGTAGCCGCCCAGACCCGAGGCGGCCACCACCCGGTGGCAGGGGAAGAAAAGCGGCCAAGGGTTGCGGGCCATCACCTGGCCCACGGCGCGGGCGCCGCCCGGGCGGCCGACGTCCTCGGCGAGCTGGGCGTAGGTGCGGGTCTCGCCCGCGGGGATCGCGGCGGCGGACTGCAGCACCTTGCGGGTGAACTCGGGGACGAGCTCGAGGTGCACTGGGAGCTCGGCGGGACGGAAGCGTTGCTCCTCCCAGTCGCGGATCCAGCGGGTGGCGCGCTCGAGGAGCCGGCCCGAGGCGACGCTCATGCTGAAGGCGCCGCCGCGGGGGAGGACCGAGGGCTCGAGCCCCTGGTCGGCGGTGAGGTGCACCGAGATCAGGCCGGCGTCGTCCCAGGCGAGGAGCACGGCGCCGAAGCGGGTCGGCAGGGTGGCGGTGACGGCGGGGATGAGCGTGGGGGTGGTCATGAAAGCCTCACGAGGGCGGGCAGGTACCCGTCGGGCGCCTCGAAGCCCAGCAGGTTGAGCACGCTGGCGGCGTTGTTGCCGATGCCCGGGGCCGGGACGTCGGGATCCACCGTCCAGCGGCCGGCGGGATCATATATAAGGTACATCACCGGGTTCAGCGTGTGCGCGGTCTTGGGCACGGGCTCCCCGGCGGCGTCGAGCTCGACCTTGCCCTTCTTGGTCATGAACATCTCGTCGGCGTTGCCGTGGTCGGCGGTGACGATCAAAAGCCCGCCGGCCTGCTTCACGGCCGGCACGAGGCGCGAGAGGGCCAGGTCCACGGCCTCGACGGCCAGGGCGGCGGAGCGGAACACCCCCGTGTGCCCGACCATGTCGCCGTTGGCGAAGTTGGCCCGGATGTAGCGGTATTTCCCGCTCCCGATGGCCGCGAGAAGCTCGTCGCACACCTCGGCGGACTTCATCCAGGGGCGCTGCTCGAAGGGGATGCGGTCCGACGGGACCTCGACGTAGGTCTCGAGCGTGTCCGAGAAGCGGCCCGAGCGGTTGCCGTTCCAGAAGTAGGTGACGTGGCCGTACTTCTGGGTCTCGGCGCAGGCGAACGAGGTGACGCCGGTGTCCGCGAGGTGCTCGCCCATGGTGCCGGCGATGGCGGGCGGGGACACCAGGTAGCGCGGCGGGATGTGCAGGTCGCCGTCGTACTCCATCATGCCGGCATAGAGCACGTCGGGGACGCGCCCGCGGTCGAACTTCGGGAAGTCGGCCTCGGTGAAGGCGCGGCTGAGCTCGATGGCGCGGTCGCCCCGGAAGTTGAAGAAGACGACGCCGTCGCCGTCGCCGATGGTCCCGGCGGGCTTGCCGTCAGCGTCGGTGATGACGAAGGCCGGCAGGAACTGGTCGGTGGCCTTGGGATCCGCGGCGTAGAGCGCCTCGACGGCGGCCCGGGCCGAGGGGAACGCGTGGGGCGCGCGGCCGTGGACGTGGGCGTTCCAGCCGCGTTCGACGATGCGCCAGTCGGCCTCGTAGCGGTCCATGGTGGTGACCATGCGGCCGCCGCCGGAGGCCACGCGGGCGTCGACGCCGCCGGAGCGGAGCTGGCCGAGCTTCTCCTCGAGCTGGTCGACGTATTGCAGCGCCGAGCGCTCGCCCACGTCGCGGCCGTCGAGCAGCGGGTGGACGCGCAGGGACCTCACGCCGTCCTTCGCCGCGCGGTCGAGGAGCGCGAAGAGCTGGTCGATGTGGCTGTGGACGTTGCCGTCCGAGAGCAGGCCGATGAAGTGGAGCGTGGTCTTCTGGCCGGCGCAGCGGGTCATGAGCGCCCGCCAGGTGTCGCCCTCGAACAGGGCGCCGTTATCGATGGCGCGGTTCACGAGTTTGGCGCCCTGGTCGTACACGCGGCCGGCGCCCAGGGCGTTGTGGCCCACCTCGGAGTTGCCCATGTCGTCGTCCGAGGGCAGCCCCACGGCCTTGCCGTGGGCGGCCACGCTCAGGAACGGGCAGGTGCGCTGCAACCAGTCCAGCGTCGGGGTGAACGCGGCGGCCACGGCGTTGCCGGGGCCCGGCGGGGCGATGCCCACGCCGTCCATGATGATCTGGACCACCGGTCCGGTGGGCTGGGGGAAACGGTCGGATTTTTTCAATTTCATGGGAATCTCCTTGGGGCGGGCGGCGTCGGCCCGCCGGTGCAATGTACAACCCGAATGCGGCGGGGTCAACGGGGAGTGCGGAAGCTCTGCTTCCGCGTTATCATGCGCAAGCAGAGCTTGCGCACTCCTTTTCTATTGTTTTCCTGCAACACCCATCCGGTCCCGCACGACAATGGTGACATGCCGATTATTTACCCTTCCTCGCCCGAGCCTCGCTGGCATCACTCACCCGTGCACTGGTTCCGTCACCCAGGTATTTACATGATTACAGCGGGAACCCATGGAAAACAGCACCTGCTGGAAACGTCGGAGAAACGCGACCGATTGCTGGCGTTGCTGTTTGAGACACTCGAGAAGCACGCCTTGGACCCGGAGGCTTGGGCCATTTTGAACAATCATTACCATCTGGTCGCGCGGTCCTCCGACTCACCACAGACGTTTCGGGCTTTCGTCCAGGAGTTCCACAGCCGGTCCGCCAAGCTCCTGAACCAATTGGACCGCACGCCGGGGAGGCGGGTCTGGTTTCAATACTGGGATACCCGAATCACCCAACGTGACACCTACCTCGCGCGCCTCGCCTACGTTCATGGGAACGCGGTGCATTATGGCCTGGCGACGCGCGCTGAGGACTACCCGTGGTCCTCGGCGAGCTGGTTCGTGCGCACCGCGCCTCGGTCGTTCGTGGACGAGGTCGTCCGCTTCAGGCTGGACGGCGTGCAGGGATATGACGATTTCTAGGAGTGTGCAAGTTCGACTTGGGCGTTCTTCTTCCAGGGAGTGCGGAAGCTCTGCTTCCGCGTGCTAAGGGGAGTGCGCAAGCTCTGCTTCCGCGTGCTAAGGGGAGTGCGCAAGCTCTGCTTCCGCGTGCTAA
>CALKWH010000181.1 GCA_938004375.1 uncultured Pseudomonadota bacterium | reverse complement strand
ACGGCGCCCACCGAGATCTACACTCTTTCCCTACACGACGCGCTTCCGATCTGCCACGTCGGTGCCGTCGGGCAGGCGCCGCACGTAGAGCGCCAGGTTCTTGGCCGTCAGCGGCAGCCCGTAGAGCCGGTTCTCGCGCACGAAGGCCGTGAGCGCGCGCTCGGGGGCGAAGTCGCCGACGTCCTCGGGGCGCACCCAGAAGTCCACGGGCGCGAGCAGCCCCTTGGCCAGCCAGTCCTCGAGGCGGTCGTGGGCGTAGATGAAGACGTCGGGCCCCTGCCCGCGCGGCAGCGCGTTGGTGAGCTTGTCGGGGAAGTTGCCGAAAGCGACCGAGAGAACCTCGACCTTCACACCCCCGTTGAGCTCCGGATCCGCGTTGTACTCGGCCACCAGCTTCATCAACGCGTCGGCCTCGCTGCCGATGTAGGCGTGCCACAGCACGACGCGGTCCGCCGCGCCGGCCACCGCCTGCAGGCGCAGGGTGACCTGCAGGGCGATGAGCCCCAGCACCACCACGATGCCGGCGATCCACAACCAGGCGGCGCGCGTCATGCCCCCGCCTCCTGGGCCTCGGGCCGACCCCGGGACGGGTCGGGCCGCCGGAGGTGCCCCTGGTCCCCGTCGGGGGCGAACAGGTGCAGCGCCTCGGGCGGGAACTCCACGCCCACCGCGTCGCCCACGGCCGCGAGGTGCTCGGGATCCACGACCACCGTGAGCGGACCGATCCCGGAGCCCAGCGTGAGGTGGATCTCGGCGCCCAGGGGCTCCACGACCTCGACGGTGGCGCGCAGCACGCCGGGCGCGTCCGCGGCGGGCACGAGGCGGCCGCCCTCGGGCCGGATCCCCAGGCACACGCGGTCATGACCGGCCACGTCGAAGCGTTCGGGCACCGGCAGGGAGAAGCCTTTCCCGGCGAGCGCCGGCTTCCCGTCGACCGCGGTCACGTCGAGCTCGAAGAAGTTCATGGTGGGCGAGCCGATGAACCCGGCGACGAACTTGTTGTCGGGCCGGTGGTACAGGTCCAGGGGGCGCCCGAGCTGGCGGATGTGCCCCTTCTCCATGACCACGATGCGGTCCGCCAGCGTCATGGCCTCGACCTGGTCGTGGGTGACGTAGACGATGGTGGTCGCCAGGCGCTGGTGCAGCCGCGCGATCTCGCGTCGCATCTCGCCGCGGAGCTTGGCGTCGAGGTTGGACAGGGGCTCGTCGAACAGGAACACCTGCGGGCGCCGCACGATGGCGCGCCCCATGGCCACGCGCTGGCGCTGGCCGCCCGAGAGCGCCTTGGGGCGGCGCTCGAGCAGCGCGTCGAGGCCCAGCATGGTCGAGGCCTCGGCCACGCGGTCGGCGATCTCCTTGGCGGGCATTTTGCGCAACTTGAGCCCGAAGGCCATGTTCTCGCGCACGGTCATGTGCGGATAGAGCGCGTAGCTCTGGAACACCATGGCGATGTCCCGATCCCGGGGCAGCACGTCGTTGACGCGCCGGTCACCGATGAGCAGGTCCCCCGAGCTCACCTCCTCGAGACCGGCGATCATGCGCAGGGTGGTGCTCTTGCCGCACCCGGACGGCCCGACCAGCACGGTGAACTTCCCGTCGGGGATGTCCAGGTCCAGCTTCGGCACCACCACCACGTCGCCGTACGACTTCACCACGTTGCGAAAGGTCACGCTCGCCATCGTGTGCATTCTCCTTGACTGTCAAGGGGCGCGCCGCACCGCTCGCCGGCCGCCCGGTCGTGAAACGGGGCCCATATTACGGCAAAAACGGCCGGATTGTCCACCTCAGGATTTGCTATCTAGAGAATTGCGAGCGCGCGGGTTCGTGATTGCGCGCCCGGATCACGGCAGAACGGGCACGGGCACGAGACTGTAAGGGTAGTTCGTCACGCCTAGTTGACCGTAGGTGTTGTCACCCCAGCAGCGGGCGGTGCCGTCCGCGAGCCCCACGCAGGTGAAGTCATTGCCGGCAGCCAGGGATGCCGCCGTCAGGCCGGGCACCTGGAGGGGCGTGCGACTGGAAGTGTAGTTCCCGGTCCCCAGTTGGCCCATCGAGTTTGCGCCCCAACACCAGGCCGAGCCATCGGTACGCACGACGCAGGTGTGGGAATTTCCGCACGCCACCCGGCTGGCCCCGGACAGGCCGCTCACGGTCACTGGTGTGGTCCGGGTCATGACCGTTCCGTCGCCCAATTGGCCGCCCATGTTGTATCCCCAACATTTCACGGTCCCGTCTGCCAGAACCACACAGGTGTGACCCGGTCCGGCCGAAACGGCGACGACTCCGGTCAGACCGGTCGGAGTCACCGGGGTGGTGGCGTTGACGGTGGTCCCGTTACCCAATTGACCCGAATTGTTGTAGCCCCAGCAACGAAGGGTGCCGTCCATGCGCAGCGCACAGGTATGTGAGGAACCGGCGGCGATCGACATCACGTCGTTCAGTCCGGTCACGACCACGGGGATTGCCATGGTGTTGGTCGTCCCATCACCCAGTTGTCCGTAGTTCCCGCGCCCCCAGCACCGAACCGTTCGGTCTGTCTTCAGGACGCAGGTATGATAAAGGCCGGCTGCAGCCATGCTTGCGCCATCAACGCTACTGACGATGACGGGCGTCGTGCGGTCCGTGACGCTACCATCCCCCACCTGGCCATACGCGTTATAGCCCCAACACTTCATCGTCCCGTCCGTGAACGTCGCGCAGGCATGGTGAGCACCGGCGTCCAGATGATTCGGCGTCTCGATGAGCGGATACTGTATCTGAAATGTGTCTTCGGTAGTACCGACCCCCAACTGGCCGTTCGCATTCCGTCCCCAGCAACCAACCAGGCCCGCCCCGTCTGTGGCGCAGGCGAACTCTCCCCCCGCGACCAATTCCCCCACGCCAAGCAATCCCCCGACTTCGACCGGTACGTTGCTCCTGCGTTCTCCCATGCCGAGTTCGCAATACTCGTTGTCTCCCCAGCACGAGACGTTCCCGTCGGACTTCAGGGCACAGGAGAAGAAGTGGCCGGCCGAGAGCCCGATGGCGGTCGTCATCCCCAGCACGGGGACCGGCACCGGACTCCACGTCGTGGTCCCGGTCCCCAACTCCCCGTTCGAATTCATGCCCCAACAATGCATGGTTCCGTTCACGTGCGTGGCGCAGGCATGCACATCATCGACGGAGATGTGCACCGCATCGGTGAGACCGGTGACGACCACGGGGACGCTGTTGACGAGGCTCACGTCCTCGTTTCCAAGAACGCCATTGCTTCCTCGGCCCCAGCATCGCGCCGTCCCGTCTGCCAGAATGGCGCAGGACGAATAATCACCCACGGCGAGGTCGGCGGCCGAGACGAGATCGACCACCGCGACCGGAGTGGATCGGTCCGTCGTCGTGCCATCCCCCAGCTCTCCCCAATAGTTGTCCCCCCAGCAGAACACAGCCCCCAGGGAGGTACGCGCACAGGTGCTGTTGTAACCGGCTGATACCTGGACGACATCCGTCAGCGAGGAAACCCTCGCGGGGACCGCACGACCCAGCGTGTCTCCTGTTCCGAGTTGTCCATCGTTGTTCCAACCCCAACAAGAGACCCCCCCGTCGGTGTGTACGATGCAGGAATGATAATTTCCGACTTCGATGGAGACAGCGTCGACAATTCCCATCACTTGGACAGGATTGGTGGAATCGGTGAAACTGCCGTTTCCCAGTTGTCCGTAGTTGTTTAATCCCCAGCAGCGAGCCGTTCCGTCTGCCATTACCGCACACGTGTGATAATACCCGGAGGAAATCCCGGTCACTCCGGAGAGACCTGGGACCGTCACGGGCGTACATTGATAATATTCTGCCGCAGGCCCCACCGCGCCGCGGAAGTTGAAGCCCCAGCACTTGACCGTGCCGTCGTCCAGCAGCACACAGGCGTGCTGATACCCGGCGGAGATCTGCACCACCGCGTGGCAGTCCGACTCGTCGAAGCCGCACAGGGAGTCGCAGCCCAGCGTGCCGGTGAAGTGGCCCAGGGAGCGGCAGGTCTCGCCCTCGAGCGCGGTGCCGTCGCAGTCCTCGTGGGTGGGCTGCACGAGGGCGTCGCCGCAGAAGCCGGCGGCCTCGCAGGAGGTCAGGCCGAACTGGCAGCCGGCGTCACAGGACAGGTCGCCGCCGTAGTAGCCGAGGGAGATGCAGCTCTCGCCGTCCAGGTCGGTCCCGTCGCACTGCTCACCGTACCCGGTCTGGGCCCAGGCGTCGCCGCAATACTGGGAGCAGCCCGTGAGCACGAAGCGGCAGTCGGAGCCACACTCCAGGATGCCGACGTAGAAGTCCTGGGTCTGGCAGGTCTCGCCGTTGAGATTCCCGCCGTCGCACTCCTCGCCGTAGCCCGTCTGCACCGCGCCGTCGCCGCAGCGCCCGGTGGCGATGCAGTTGTCGTAATTGTACGCCTGGCAGTTCGCGGTGCAGGCCAGCGAACCGCCGTAATAGCCGGCCAGGACGCAGGTCTGGGAGTTCAGGGCCGTGCCGTCGCACACCTCGGCGTAGCCCGGCTGCAGGATGTCGTCGCCGCAGCGGCCGACCGCCGCGCACACGCTCTCGTCGAACCCCCGGCAGTCGGCGTCGCAGGTGAGGGAACCGGCATAGTAGCCGAGCGTCTGGCAGGTCTGGGAGTTCAGGTTCAGGCCGTCGCACACCTCGCCGTAGGCAGCCTGCACCGTCGCGTCACCGCAGCGGCCCTCGACGACGCAGGCGCTCTCGTCGAACGCCTGGCAGTCGGCGGCGCAGGCGAGCGTCCCGCCATAATAGCCGCGGCTCTGGCACGTCTGCGCCACCAGGTTCAGGCCATCGCATGCCTCGCCGAAGCCCGCCTGAACCGTGCCGTCCCCGCAGCGCCCCATCGCGACGCAAGAAGCCTCGTTGAAGCCCGCGCAATCGGCGTTGCAGGCGAGCGTCCCGCCATAGTAGCCGCGCGTCTGGCAGGTCTGCGACATCAGATCCGCGCCGTCGCACGCTTCGCCGTGGGCGGTCTGGGCCTCGTCGTCGCCGCAGCGCTGCGCGCAGGCCGTCGTCACCAGCCGGCAGTCGAGGCCGCACGAGAGCGCGCCCTCGTAGAAGCCGTAGTCCGCGCAGGTGGACCCGCCCAGGATGGCGCCGTCGCACTCCTCCCCGTAGGCGGGCTGGTACAGGCCGTCGCCGCAGCGCCCCACCGCCTCGCACCCGGAGAGGTCGAAGCCGCAGAGCCCGTCGCAGGCCAGCGTCCCGCCGTAATATCCGAGGGTGTCACAGGTCTCGCCGTTCAGGTCCGCGCCGTCGCACGCCTCGCCGAAGCCCGCCTGCACGGTCCCGTCGCCGCAGCGCCCGGCGGCCTCGCAATCCGTGAGGTCGAAGGCCTGGCAGCCGGGATCGCAGGCCAGCGTGCCCCCGTGGTAGCCGAGGGTCTCGCAGGTCTCGGAGTCCAGGTCCGCGCCGTCGCACACCTCGCCCCAGTCCGCGTGCCGGACGTCGTCGCCGCAGCGGCCGACGGCCTCGCAGTTCGTGAGGACGAAGGCGCAGGCCGCGCCGCAGGACAGGTCGCCGCCGTAGAACCCCAGCGCCACGCAGGTGCCGCCGTTGAGGTTGGCGCCGTCGCAGTCCTCGCCGTGGGCGGTCTGCACCTGGGCGTCGCCGCAGCGCCCGAAGGTGGCGCAGGACACCAGCTCGAAGGTGCAGTCGCTGTCGCAGGACAGGTCGCCGCCGTAGTAGCCCAGGGTTTCGCAGGTCTCGCCGCCCAGGTCCGCGCCCTCGCACTGCTCCTCCGGGACGTCGAGCTCCCCGTCGCCGCACACCGCCGCCACCTCGCAGCCGGTGGTGTCGAAGTGGCAGGCGTCGGTGCAGGCCAGGGTGCCCACGCCCAGCCCGAGGCTGGCGCAGGTCTCGCCGGCCAGGTCCGCGCCCTCGCACTGCTCTCCGAAGGCCTCGTCGATGGCGTCGTCGCCGCAGCGCCCGGCGCACACCGACAGGTCCAGCGTGCAGTCGGCCGCGCACGCCAGGTCGCCGGTCTGCTGATAATAGCCGAGCGCCGAGCAACCCTCGACCGGCACCTCGTCGCCGTCGCAGGCCTCGCCGGGATCCAGCGCGCCGTTGCCGCAGGGGACCGGCGTGTTCTGTCCGCCGTCATCGCAGGAAGCAAATAACAAAGATAAACAAAACGCGAACAATAACCTGGATTTCCTCATGGCCTGTCTCCGGTCGGGGTTGATGGTTCCCCATACCGCGTCGGGATGACATTTTCAATGGAAAACTGAACTGGTGGTTGGCAAACTGCCGACGTTCAAGTAGATTATTTCGTCACCCGGGAGTACGCCATGCCAAGATTCATCCTGTTGTCCCTGTTGTTCACCCTGTCCACTGCCATTTCGGCCTGCGACGACGACGCCAAGAAAACCGGCTGCGGAAACGGCCTGCTCGATCTGGGCGAGGTCTGCGACGGCGCCGCCATGCCCCAGACAACCTGCACCGAGCTCGGGTACTACGAGCAGACCGGGGCGCTGGGGTGCACGGCCGACTGCACGCTGGACCTGTCGGCATGCACGGGGGGCCGCTGCGGCGACGGGATCATCCAGGTCGTGTACGGCGAGGACTGCGAGGGCGCGGACCTGGCCGGCGAGACCTGCGCCTCCCTGGGCCTGGGCGCGGGCACCCTGGCCTGCTCGGCCACTTGCCGCTTCGACACCGCCGGCTGCGAGGCGGCGGCGACCTGCGGAGACGGGGTCATCTCCGGCCCCGTCGAGCAGTGCGAAAGTGACGACCTGGCCGGCGAGACCTGCGAAACCCTCGGTTATTACGGCGGCTCTCTGGGCTGCGGCGGCGACTGCCGCTTCGACCTCACGGCCTGCATGACCTTCGGGCGGTGCGGCGACGCGCAGATCCAGGAGATGTACGGTGAAGCGTGCGAAGGCGCCGACCTGAACGGAGATCGGAAGAGCACACGTCTGAACTCCAGTCACCGAATACGATATC
>CALKWH010000180.1 GCA_938004375.1 uncultured Pseudomonadota bacterium | reverse complement strand
TGACGGCGGACGACTGCGACGACGCGGACGCGACCCTGGGCGCCATCGCCGGAGACGGGGACTGCGACGGGGCGTTGACGGCGGACGACTGCGACGACGCGGACGCGACCCTGGGCGCCATCGCCGAAGACGGAGACTGCGACGGGGTGCTGACGGCCAACGACTGCGACGACATCGACCCGACCCTGGGGGATCGCGCCGCCGACGAGGACTGCGACGGGGTGTTGACGGCGGACGACTGCGACGACACCGACCCGACGTTTGGGGATCGTGCCACCGACGCGGACTGCGACCGCAGTCCTACGCTGCTGGACTGCGACGACGCGGATCCCGCGGTCACCTTCGACGCGAACGACGTCGACTGCGACGGCGTGGCCGACATCGTGGTGTTCCAGAAACTGGATGGGGCGAACCCGGATGACGTGGCCAACCAGGACTGCATCGTGCCCGACGTGTGCGTCACCCGCGGCGCGACCGGCGGGCTCTACAACGATTTGGTGGACGAGGGATACTGGGAAGGCGAGGGGAGCTCCTCCCCCAGCGGGACGTGGTTCTTCCAGGGCTTCGTCGGCCAGGATCGGGAGTGGAACTCCTGGCGCGGCTCCATCCCGAACCCGACCTGGTGGGTGATGCAGCCCATGGCCATGCGCCTGGACGAGGCGGATCTGGACTTTAACGTGGTGTCCTGGCAATGGACGGCCAACAACCAGGGCGGCGGTTTCGCCTGGGCCCGTGCTTCGGTCCGCCACTTCGAGAAGTTGGACCTGGCCGACCCCAACGATCCGGCCAACCAGGACTGCGTGGTGCCCGGCGTGTGCCTCACCCGGGGGGACACCCAGTCGCTCTTCAACGCCGCGCTCGAGAACGCGTACCAGACAGGCTCTCCGGCCGGCACGGAGTGGGCTCCGATGGCCACCCGCGACGCGTCCCCCGGCGACTACTCGAGCTTCGTGACGGCGACGGGCAGCCAGCCGCAGAACTTGATCGGGCAGGTCATGTCCCTGCACGTCCTGGGTACCGACATCTATTTCGACGTGGTGATCGGCGCCTGGTCCGGTGGCGGCGCCGGTGGCGGGTTCGCCTGGTCGCGGTCCCGCGCCCTGGTGGTGGGCTGCCCCGATCCCGGTGCGGCCAACTTCGATCCGCGGGCCACCGTGGACGACGGCTACTGCGGCGACTGGGTGCGCTTCACGGTGCCCAGCGACCCAGACACGCTGGACCCAGCGAACTGGGACTGCGTCACCCCCGAGGTGTGCCTGACCCGCGGCTCCAGCGAGGGACTCTACAACGCGATGGCCGAGGCCGGTTACGACCGTGACGAATACCTGAGCCCGCTGGGCACCCTCTGGGCCGACTCGGCCACCGCCGACGCGACCACCACCGACTTCGTCGTCTGGAGAGAGGCGGTGGACGGGGATCCGCCGAGCCGGCTCTATCATCCGCTGTCGATGTTCATACCCGAAGAGGGTCGCTTCTTCGACGTGGTGGTGCTGCGCTGGCCGGCCTGGTCCGGCGGGGGCGTCACCTACGTCCGCCGTGAGGTCGACGCGGGGAACGTGTGCGGCGACGGCGTCCTCCAGCTCGGCGAGGAGTGCGACGACGGCAACACCACCCCCGGCGACGGCTGCCAGGCGACCTGCCGGCTCCCGTACTGCGGTGACGGAGTGATCGATCCCGGGGAGACCTGCGATGAAGGCCTGCTGAACTCCGACGAGCCCGGCGCCACCTGCCGGATCGGCTGCACCCCGGCGGGTTGCAGCGACGGCATTCTGGACCCGGGGGAGGTCTGCGACGACGGCAACCTGGTGGACGGCGACGGCTGCGACTCGGACTGTGACCTGAGCTGCGGTCGCGGCTCCGGGGCCACGATGGTTTTCCCCAGGGCCTCGGACGGGGCCTGTCTGCTGGGGTTCGACCAGCGACGCTCCCACCTGAGCGCCCGGGCCGCCTGCGCTGCTGAGGGCGGCACCCTGGTCACCGTCACTGAAGAGAGTGACAACAACTTCGTCGCGAACTTCTCGAATGAGGTGGGCGCGGGCGTCTGGATCGGTTTCACCGACGAAGAGTTCGAGGGAAGTTGGGGCTGGCTCAGCGGCGCGCCGGTCACATTCACCAGATGGTACCCGGGCGAGCCCAACGATTCCAACGGTGAGGACTGCGCCGAGGCCGGCTGGTCCGGCTGGAACGACGCCTCGTGCGCCCTGGGCAAGCCGTTCGTGTGTGAGACCCTGTGCGGGGACGGCATCCTTGACGCCGGCGAGGAGTGCGACGAGGGGACGGCCAACTCCAACGCCCCCGGCTCCCCCTGCCGCCGCAACTGCCGGCTCGCGGCCAGCTGCGGGGACGGCATCCTGGACGTCGGCGAGGAGTGCGACGACGGCAACGTGTACGACGGCGACGGCTGCCAGGCGGACTGTACGCAACCTTGCGGCGTGGGACTGGGGGCGAACCTGACCAACCTGAGCCCCACGGACGGGGCCTGTTTCCTGGCCTTCGAGGGACCGAGCACGTTTGCGGACGCCGAGGCGGCCTGCGTGGCCCTGGGCGGCCAACTGGCCACCATCTCCGACGCCGCCGAGAACGCCGCCCTGGTGTCCATCCTCACGGGCGCCGGCGACGGGGCCTGGATCGGCTTCAACGACCGCGCGACCGAAGGCACCTTCCTCTGGGCCTTCGGTGACCCGGTGACCTACACGAACTGGTCCGAGTGGGAGCCCAACGACTACTACGGTGAGGATTGCGCCCAGATCCTGGGGAACGGACGCTGGAACGACAATAACTGCGAGAATCAATTCGGCTACTTCTGCGAACTCCAGCCATAGATCCGACACCTCCGCTTGGGAAGATTGTCTCATTTAGATACATATTGAGACAGTTTATAATACATAATAATACATATTGATACACATGGAGGTCGTAGTATATTGTTTTATTCCTGCTGTACAATAGGATTTACCCAAGTATGACAAGAATTTCACAGATTAGGTGGACTTGGTACGAAATATGCTTTCAATCTCGAATCCACCTGGAGTCGATCTGTTCACCGAAGAAGGGAAGGTGCGTCATGAAATACTTGTCAGTGTTCTTTCTGATGTGTTTCGCGGCCTGCGAGGCCGATCCCGGGGTGCCGGCCGAGCTCAAACCGGAGGCGATGATCGTGGAGGGTGAGGCCTGCATACCCCTCGTGGTCAAGGAGGTGATTCCCGTGGGCAAGGTGTGCCTGTCGGTTCGCAAGGACTTCCTGCGGGTCAGGATCACCACCCAGGACCGCTGGCGGATCGAGGCCGCCCATTTCTGGATGGACTTCGGCTTGGAGGCGCTGCCGGTGAATCGCATCGGCGCTCCGATCTTCGAGTGGTTCCCGTTCGTCGAACACCCGGCGAAGCTCCCCGACGAGCTCGTGTTCGAGGTCCCGCTGGACGATTACGGTTATGATCCCCACGAGGACGTCTGCATGCCCCAGGAGGTCTACATGATGGTCCACGCGCGGGTCTTTCGCGCCCTCTCAGGCGGCCGCCTTCAGCGAATGGAGGCCTTCGCCCAGGGCCAAAGGCTGCGCCCGCAGGGCATGCCGGCCATGTACTTTCAGCGGATCCTGAACTGCGGACGGAACCCCGATCCCAACCTGTGGTGACCGTCCGTCCCCGGGCGGATAATGCTTTCCCGAACCGTCCTCTTTCCCTCGCGCTCCTTTCTATGTTACCGTGCCGGCCGATGCGGTCCCACTTGTTGATCCTGGCCCTGTTCTGCTCCACCTGCACGTTCTGCAAGGGTGGCGAGTCGGCCCGACCCTGTCCGGAACCGGCTCCCTGTCCGTCCATCCCGGTGACGGCGGTGATCCCGCCCCCCGCTCCCACGACACCGCCGGTCCCGACGACGGTGGTGAAGGAGCCCGTCTGCGAGAACCCAGCCGAGCCCCCGGAGCCCGGCGCCCACCGGCACCGGCACCACCGACTCCCGGCGCTCCCCTGGCGGCTCGCGGCCTCCCACGCCCTCAAGGCGCGGGTGACCGCCACGCCGCTTCCCCTCGGTCCGGATCGCTGGGCGGTGGTCGACCATCGGGGACGGGTCCACGCCCTCGAGGTGAAGAAGGGAAAGGACCGCTGGACGATCCGCGTCGCGTGGACGGCGCAGGCCGGAAAGGACGCCCTCTGGAGCCCCCCCGCGCTCTCGGCCGACGGCCGTGTGTTGTGGGTGGGTTCGGACGACGATCAGGTGTACCGGTTCGACGTCGGGACCGGGGCGCCGCTGGGCGCCGCGCGACCCTTCACCTGCACCCCGCGCAAGGCCACCGATCCCGAGGCGGCCCGCTGTGATCAGGACACATCGCCGTTGCCCCTCGCCCACGGCGGCGT
>CALKWH010000179.1 GCA_938004375.1 uncultured Pseudomonadota bacterium | reverse complement strand
ACCACCGAGATCTACACTCTTTCCCTACACGACGCTCTTCCGATCTGTATGTGCCCACGCCCAGGCTCCCGTCCTCGGGGAAGCAGGTCGCCGTGGTGGGTGCGGGGCCCGCCGGCATCAACGCCGCGTTCTTCCTGTCGCTGCTGGGCCACGGGGTGGACGTGTATGACGCGCACCCGGCCCCCGGCGGCATGCTCCGGTACGGCATCCCGTCCTACCGCCTGCCCCACGCCGTCATTGACGCGGAGGTGGACGTGGTCGCACGCACCGGCGTGCGCTTCCATTATGGCCGGACCCTGGGGAAGGACTTCACCCTGGCCGACCTGCAGGCCTCCCACGATGCCGTGTTCCTCGGCCTGGGGGCCCAGGACTCGTCCTCGATGCAGGTTCAGGGAGAGGACCTGCCGGGGGTGCTCCCGGCGGTGGACTTCCTCGGCGCCGTGGCCCGGGGCGAGGCGGTCTCCGTCGGCTCCCGCGTGATGGTGGTCGGCGGCGGAAACTCGGCCGTGGACGCGGCGCGGACCGCCGTTCGCTTGGGTGCCTCGGTGGAGATGTTCTACCGGCGCACCCGTGCCGAGATGCCGGCGTGGGAGCACGAGATCGCCGACGCCGAGCACGACGGGGTCACCCTGCACCTGCTCGTGGCGCCGGTGCGCGTGGAGCCCGGGACTGCCGGCCGCGTGCGCGTGACCTGCCTGCGCATGGAGCTCGGCGAGCCCGACGCGGGCGGTCGGCGCCGGCCGGTGCCCATTCCCGGCAGCGAATTTCCGGTGGAGGTGGACACGGTGATCGCCGCCATCGGCCAGAAGGTCGCCGGAACGGGGATCGACGACACGCCCCTGGCGCGTACCCGTTGGGGCACCCTCGTGGTGAACGAGCGGACGCTGGCCACCTCGGTCCCCGGGGTCTTCGCCGGTGGTGACGTGGTCCTTGGACCGGACATCGCCGTGCGCGCGGCGGGCATGGGGAAGATGGCCGCGGTGTCCATCCATCAGTACCTGTCGGGCCAGACTGTAACTGGGTACAAAAAATTATTCTCTGTGAACATCGGCTCCTTGGCGGACATCCCGGCGCAGTTGTACGAGAAATACGAGCGCCAGGCCCGGGTCCCCGTGGCCCATCTCAAGCCCGAGACCGCAGTGAAGTCGTTCCGTGAGGTCGCCCAGGGCATGTCCCTGGCCGAGATCCACAGCGAGGCCTCCCGCTGCCTGGAGTGCGGCTGCCGCGGCGCGGACACCTGCAAGTTGCGGGCGGCCGCCGACGTGTACGCCCCGGACAGCCATCACTTCTCCCTGGGCTCCGTGCGGGAGCGTCACGTCGACGCCTCGCATCCAGCCCTGCGCCTCGAGTCAGAGAAGTGCATCACGTGCGGCAACTGCGTGCGGGTGTGCGAGGACGAGAAGAAATGTTACGCCCTGGCGTTCGAGGATCGCGGGTTCTCCACCGTGATCCGCCCGCCCATGAAGAAGACGCTGGCCGAGACGGCCTGCGACGGCTGCCTGAAGTGCGTGGCGGCCTGCCCCACGGGCGCGCTCGTGGCCACCACGACCCCGGCGGCCACCGAGGTCATCCGCCGCCTCCCGTAACTTGAAAATCAGTGCAGACGTTCGAGGATCGCCACGACCGCGGGGTCGCTGGCGACGGCCAGGGCGCGCAGTTTCTCGGAGTCGAACACCGCCAGCATGCTGGTCTCCGCCGCCCGGTATTCGCCCTCGATGGCGATCTCGTGGAGCGCATCGCGCATGCCCGCGAAGGCGTCCACCCCGAAAGAGACCGGCTCCCCCGAGAGGGGTTGCCATTCGATGCGGCCCTTGATCACGAGGAAGACGAACTCGGGGACCTCCCCGTTCTCGATGAGCACCCGCCCTGGCTCCACGGTGTCCACGGTGTAGAGGCAGTCCAGCAGGGCGTCGCGGACCGTGACGTCGAGGAACTGGAGCGTCTCGTGCATGGAGAAGAAGGAGTCCAGTTGGTGGATCTCCTTGGCCGTGCGGATGCGGATCTCGAGCTCGGGGTAGCGCTCCATCAGGGTGACTAGGTTCTGACCCTGCCACTTCCAGATGCGGGTGGGCTCGCGGGAGGCCCGCAAACTGGCGGTGGTGGGGACCGTCCCCGGCGGGTGCAGCACGGCGTTCTCCCCGAGAAACTCTCCGGGGAAGCACGACCTCACGGTGCGGGGGGAGTCGAAGCCCTGGAGCACGACGTCGAGGGTACCGCTGCGGATGATCAGGCACCGGGTGGCCGGCTCTCCCTCGGCGATGATGATCTCGCCCTTCTGGAGCGCCACATCCTCGGCCTCGAACTCCATCTCGGTGAGCAGGCCGAAGGGCAGGCCCTTGAACATGGGCACGTCCGAGAGCGCTTTGACGGCGCGCAGTTTCTCCTGGGTGCGGTGGTAGACGCGGGTCACCTCGTGCTTGGCCATCGCCTCGGCGCCCAGGAGCTTGGTGAGCCGGTCCACCACGCGCTCGATCAGTTCGACCTGGGCGAGGTTGGCGTACTCCTTCACCGCGTCGATGAACAGGGTCTCGGCCGCCTCGGTGTTCTTCAGGGCCAGCTCCAGGAGCGCCATCTCGTGGAGCACCGCGCCGCGGGTGTCCGGGTTCGACAGCAACAGGGGGTAGAGGTTGCGGGCCTGGGCCAGCGCCTCGGTGGTGCCGGCCTGCAGCAGGGCGTCGAGCCGCTCCCGCGCCTGCTGGGGCGTCAGATCGGTGGGGGCGGCGGCCTCGTCGTCGAAGTCGAGGAAGAAGTCCTCGACGGGCGCCGTGCTCTTCTCGGTGAAGGCGTCCCGGATGCACTCGATCACGCGGTCGCGCCCGAACACCTCGACGAGCTCCCCGGTCATGGAGAGCTCCATCAGCCCCACGCACAGGCGCTTCTCCCCGACGGAGATGTAGATCTTGGCGCCGAATCGCCGGCCACCGGAGCGACGCAGGACCCCGATCTCCCCGAGCTCGAGGAACGAGCCGTACAGTTGGTGCAGTTCCTTCCTGAAAAACGGCACGACTTCAGAGGCCTTCATTGGCGTGTTACCTCCTGGTCCCAGGTGATCCGGGTTCCGGGCACGATCCCGTGCCGGTCGGTGAAGCCGCCGTTGACCTCCAGAACGTACTGGGAAGGTTTCCCGATCGACAGCACGGTGGGGTCCATGGGCCTGGCGTGTTTGATCACCCCCAGGACCACCCGGTCGCGATTCATGAAAATCATGTCCAGCGGGATGTAGCAGTTGGCCATGTAGAAGCCGAGCTCCTCCTCGTGATCGTACAGGAAGAGCATCCCCTCGGACTCGGGGAGGGAGGCGCGGAACATCAGCCCCTTGGCCTTCTGGGGTTCGGTGATCGCCTTCTGGGCCACGAGGGAGATCGTGCGCCCTTCGGGGGTGACCAGCGTGACGCTCGTGCGGGGGAGGTTCATCTGGGGTTGCATTTCACCGTCCTCCTGGGCGGGGCGGGCGTCGGTCTCCGGCCCCAGGGTGGCGGGGCGGGTGGACGATTTGGGATTGCAGGCGGCGAGGGCCAGCACCAGCAGGTACATGGCGGCCAGGGAGGAAGGGGAAGGTCGATACGGGTGCATCGTCCCTGGAGATCGCGCTACCACGTGGTCTGCAGGACGAAGCCGGCGGCCTCGGGGCCGACGGAGGGCAAGAGCTGCCATCCCGTCTTCTTGGGAGGCTCCGGGGTCACCGAGCCGGACACGAGGACCCGGTCGGAGCCGCCGATGAAGTAGAGCGCCACACCGGAGCCGAGCACGATGCCGGTCACGACGCCCAGCGCGATGGTCACGCCGTTGATGGTGTTGATGGAGTCGTACAGCGACTTGCTCTTGGAGGTGGACCATACGACGGCCTCGTCCCGGGCCCATTTTTTCTTGTCGTCCGTGGTGACCTCGCCGAATTTGACCTGTTCCATGTATGAATAAATACCGGCGCCGGCGGTGGCCACGCCCACGAGCAGGCCGCCTGCCATCAGGCCGATGCCGATTTTGCGCAGAGGGGTGGGGACTTCCTTATAGACGGGTTTGGGCGGGCCGGCGTTGCGCAGGCGTTCGGCGGCCAGGCGCTCGAGCTCCTGCAGCCGGCGGATGCGCTCCTCCATCTCCTTCATCTTCTCGGCTTCCTTGCGCTTGAACTCGTCGAGGAGGGCCTTGCGCTGGGCGTCGAGGTTGCCCGTGCCCATCTTTTCGAGGTCCTTCAAGCGGCGCTCGAGCTCCTTCTTCTCCTTCTCGCGCTCCAACTCGAGCTGGCGGACACGATCCTGCTGCTTTTTCAGTTCGGCGGACGCGGCCTCGTCGGTCTCGTCCTCCTCGTCCTTGGGAAGCGGCTTGTCGGTGAGGCCCTTGATGGCGGCCAGCCGCGTGCGGGCCTCGGGCTTGAGGGACTCGGCATCGTCGGTCATGTCGGAGATGATCAGTTCGTACTGCTCCCGGGCGCGGGTGTATTGTCCCAGGGAGTCCAGGGCCTTGGCGAACAGGACGCGGGCGTTGAGACTGTAAGGGACGAGCTTGAGCACGCACTCGTAGCTCTCCGCGCTCTTCCGGTGATCACCTTTTTCGGCGTACTGCTTGCCCATCTGGAAGTACCGACGGGCGATCTTGCGGTTCTCCTCGTCGTCGGTGCTGGCCTTGGGACAGTGCAGTTTGCCCGCCCACGCGGTGGAGGTCGTCAGGAGGATGGCGAAGAATAGCAGGGTCTTCAGTTTCATGTGTCGTTTCCTAGAAGTCCGGACGGTTGACGTCGACCGGCATGGAAGCCGGCATGTCCATGGGCGGGTCCATGGGCGGGTCCATGGGTTTGTCCATCGGTGGATCCACGGGCGGTTTCATGGTGCCGCCGGGCGTCTTCACGACGCGCGGCGCGTCGAAGGCCAGGTTCACGTCGGCGGTGAACTCGATGTTCTTCACGAACGGCTCATATCCGGAGGCCGTGACGACCAGGCTGTGCATTCCCTTGGCTCCCGCCTGTTTCAGCGGCAGGTTGACCTTCTTGCCGTCGAGCATGATGGTGGCGCCCTTGGGCAGGTTGGCGACGTCGATGTTGATCTCGGCCGGCAACGGCGGCTCCATGATGGGCTCATCCATGGCCGGCTCCATGACCGGCTCCATGGCCGGTTCCATCACGGGTTCCATGCCGGCGTTGACCGGTGGGGCGTCGGGGTTCTGGGCGGTGGGCGCGGGACCCGCCTTCATCTCGTCGTCGCCCTTGAACGCGAACCAGGCGCCCACGGCGCCGCCGATGACCACCAGCACCAGCACGGCGGCGATGAGCCCCTTCTTGGAGCCGGTTTCCAGGCTCTGCCCCACGGCCGCGGTGGTGACGCGGGGGGAGCCGTAGGTCTGGGCGGCGGCCATGAGCTTGGGGTCGGTCAACTGGGGCGTGGGCGTCTTGAGCGGCACGGCCCGCGTCTCGATGGTGGATGCGCCCAGGGAGGAGAAGATCTCGGCCGGGTCGTACAGGATCCAGAACTGCTGCAACTCCTGCATGAAGGCGTGGCAGTCGGGGTAGCGTTCGTCGACGTTCTTGGCCATGGCCCGGTGCACGATGGCCACGAGCTCGGGGGGCAGGTCGGGCCGGATCTGGTCGATGGGCGGGAAGTCGCCGGTGACGATCTGCAGAAGCACCCGGTTGTAGTTCGAGTCGCAGAACGGCAGGCGCGCGGTGAGCAACTGGTACAGCATGACGCCCACCGAGTAGATGTCGGAGCGGCCGTCCACCTTCTGGCCCATCGCCTGCTCGACGCTCATGTAGTACGGGGTGCCCATGACGGTGCCCGTGCGCGTCAGGGACATGCTCTGCTGGTCCATGGTCTGGAACTTGGAGATGCCGAAGTCGAGGATCTTGACCATCGGCACGTTGGTGGCGTGCTGCTGGTTGAGGAACACGTTCTCGGGCTTCATGTCGCGGTGGACGACGCCCTTGGCGTGGGCGGCCTGGAGCGTGTCGAGGATCGAGCAGATGACGTAGGATGCGAGCGGGATCGGCATGGGACCGACCTTCTCGAGCAGGGAGTCGAGGCTCTCGCCCTTGAGCAGCTCCATCGCGATGTAGGGGACGCCGTTCTGGTCGGTGCCGGAGTCCACAATCTCGACGATGTTCGGGTGTCCGATCAGGGCCGCGGCCTTGGCCTCGCGTCGGATACGGGCGAGGATCTCGTGGTTGCCGGCGAACGAATCGTGGAGCAATTTCAAGGCGACCATGCGGTCGGTGAGCGTGTGCTGGGCCAGATAGACCGCGCCCATGCCGCCTTCGCCGAGCAATTTGTGAAGTTGGAATTTCTCGATGAGTTCGCCACTGCGGTCCGTCATGTCACACCTGCGTTCCCGATCCCTTGAAGCCGACGCCACGACCAGCCGATCGCGTTCCCTCACAGGAAAGCCCCATCCGGAAAACAGCTGCACACAATATATCTGAAATCACGCGCGTATGCAAGCTGACGCACTTGTTTTCAGTTTTTTCTGTGGTGGCGCCTGCCCTGGCGCACACCCCGAAAGCGTGCTACAAAGCGCCCTCGCCCAGTGGCTGCCGGTTTCTCGGAGAACGGGCGATGGAGCATCGCATGGAAAACCTGGAATGCAAGATCGTCGACAAGAACTGGAATCTGACCCTGCCCGCCGCCTATCGTCCCTTGCTGGGCCTGCGGGAGACCGAGGTGGCCATCAAGGAGATCAAGGACTTTTTCGAAGCGCATCTGGCCCGCGCCCTGAACCTGGTGCGGGTCTCGGCCCCGCTGTTCGTGCGCGCCGGCACGGGGCTCAATGACGATCTCAACGGAGTGGAGCGGCCGGTGAGCTTCCCGGTGGCCTCCCTGGACGGGGAGGCGGTGGAGGTGGTGCAGTCCCTGGCGAAATGGAAGCGTCACATGCTCGGCGAGCTCGGCTTCCCCGAAGGGGAGGGCCTCTATACGGATATGAATGCCATCCGCCCAGATGAAACCCTAGACAACCTGCACTCCATTTACGTGGACCAGTGGGACTGGGAGAAGGTCATCCCCGAGGCCGCGCGCACCGAGGAGACCCTGCGGCACACCGTGCGCGAGATCTACGATGTCGTCTGCCGCACCGAGTTCCACCTTGCGTCCCGCACGCGCGGGTTGCGCCCGGTGCTGCCCGAGCACGTCACCTTCCTCACGTCCCAGGAGCTCCTGGACCGCTATCCGGACGCGACCCCGCTGGGGCGGGAGAGCGCGGCGGCCCGGGAGTTTGGCGCAATCTTCATCATCGGCATTGGGGGACCTCTCTCGGACGGGACGATCCATGACGGCCGGGCCCCGGACTACGACGACTGGATCACCCCGCGGGCCGACGGCGGCCTCGGGCTCAACGGCGACCTGATCGTCTGGCATCCGGTGCTGGGTCGGGCCTTCGAGTTGTCCTCGATGGGTGTGCGCGTGTCCCAGCAGACCCTGCGCCGCCAGCTCGAGGTGCGGCAGGTTCCCCACTGGGCCGACCGTCCCTACCACCGTCGCCTGCTCGCCGGCGAGCTGCCGTTCACCATCGGCGGAGGCATCGGGCAGAGCCGGCTCTGCATGTTCTTCCTGCGCACGGCGCACATCGGCGAGGTCTCGGTGGGCGTGTGGCCCGAGGCGATGAGCGAGCACTGCAGGGTCCACGGGATTCCGCTTCTGTGACCAAAATCCAAGGGACGCCCGCAAAAGATCGTCCCGTTTGAGGTGACGAAGTCACCGGAATGGCCCCAGGGACGCCCGCAAAAGGGCGTCCCGTTTGAGGTGACGAAGTCACCGGAATGGCCCAGCCGGGTGAGGAGGATCCCGATTTCGATTTCGTTTTCGATTTCGAGACGGAGACGGAGGGTTCACGCATCCCCTTGACTTTTCAACGGCGTGCACTAATGTCCCGCACCGGCGCGAGGAAGGCGCCGTGACGTCATGTCCGAGCTCGTGTTCTACATCAAACAGGTCCTGGACGCTCCGCTGGAGTTCGACTTCAGGCTCGACCCCGCCCACGCGGTCGACCGGCTCGGAGATCTGCTCCTGGCCGATCCCCCCGCGGACCTCGGGGGACGGCTTCGCCTCGAGAAGATCCAGGGATCCATCCTGGTCGAGGGCCAGTTGCAGGGTTGTTTATATACACCCTGCGCTCGTTGCTTGGAAAAAGCTAAAATAAATATAGATAGTTCCATTCGTCTGATCCTGCTCCCCACGCCCAAATATTCCCATGGGGAGATCGAGCTGGGACAGGATGATTTAGATACGATTTACTATTCTGGAGAGCAGGTGGAGTTGGAGCCTCATCTCTGGGATCAGGTCATTATTTCAATACCACAACAGCCCCTATGTTCGCAGGATTGCAAAGGCATCCCGGTTGCGCTGCCCGGCGTGTCCCCCGGGGATTCATCTTGCGAATCCGGTTTTGCTGTGCTAAAAACCCTTTCCCTGCCGGAAGGGCCCTTGCCCCGCCGGTGAAGGTTTCATGGATTCCCGAAGGGTCCTCCGATCGGCCCGGACGGTGAAAAAGAAGGTGTGAGATGGCAGTTCCAAAGCAAAGACAATCCAAGATGCGCCGCGACACGCGCCGCGCCCAGCACGACAAGATCGACGCCCCGAACCTGGGGCGCTGCCCTAGCTGCTCCGAGCCGCGGCTGCCGCACCGCGCCTGCCCGGCCTGCGGGTACTATGGCGGCAACAAGAACCGCGAAGGCGTGACTTACGAGTCCCTGGTTGTCGGCAAGTAAGCCCATGCGCACCCTGTTTCTCGGTTCGGACCATGGCGGTTTCGGATTGAAGCAGGAGCTGGTCATGATCCTGACCGCCGCCGGGTTCGCCGTGGAGGACTGCGGCGTGCACGATCCGACGTCGGTCGACTATCCCGACATCGCCAAGGTCGTCTGCGAGAACGTGCTGGCCCGGGAGCACAGCCTGGGGATCCTGTGCTGCGGCACCGGGATCGGCATGTCCATCGCCGCGAACAAGATCGACGGCATCCGCGCCGCCCTGTGCGCCGAGTGCTACAGCGCCAAGATGGCCCGCGTCCACAACGACGCCAACGTGCTGTGCCTGGGCGCCCGCGTCATCGGCGTCGAGCTGGCGCGCGAGGTGGCCGCCGCCTTCCTCTCGGTCTCCTTCGAGGGGGGACGGCACGCCCGCCGCGTGGAGAAGATCACCCTGCTCGAGAACACCGACTGGCGCTGCCGCTAGGCGGTCCCTATTTTGCCTCCCGGAGACCATCCGATGGCACCCCACGATCCCTCCGACGAGTTCCACATGCGCCGCGCGCTGCGGCTGGCCGCCCGTGCCCTCGGGAGGACCGCGCCCAACCCGCCGGTGGGCGCAGTGGTGGTGCGCCGCGGCCGCGTGGTGGGCGAGGGCTTCCACCCGCGGGCCGGCGAACCCCACGCCGAGGTGTTCGCGCTGGCGCAGGCCGGCGCCGCCGCCCGGGGCGCCACCCTGTACGTCACCCTCGAGCCCTGCGCCCACACGGGGCGCACGCCGCCGTGCACGCTGGCGATCCGGCGCGCCGGCGTGGTCCGGGTCGTGTACTGCGTGGCCGATCCCAACCCTGTGGCCGCCGGCGGCGCGGCTTTCCTCGAAGCGGCGGGCGTCGCGATCACCGGCGGCGTGCTCGAGGCCGCGGGCCGCGCGCTGCTGGCGCCCTTCCTCAGCGTGCAACTGCGGGGCCGGCCGTTCGTGGAGTTGAAGATGGCCGCCACCCTGGACGGACGGGCGGCCGACCGGTACGGCGGCAGCAAGTATCTCACCTGCGAGGCCAGCCTGAAGCGGGTGCACCGCATGCGGGATCACGCCGACGCCGTCCTCGTGGGAGG
Organism: uncultured Pseudomonadota bacterium; assembly: GCA_938004375.1. Classification (GTDB taxonomy): domain Bacteria; phylum Myxococcota_A; class Polyangia; order HGW-17; family HGW-17; genus HGW-17. The sequence continues at coordinate 20,552 of CALKWH010000179.1, read as the reverse complement.
CCGCACCCTGGAGCTCGACGATCCGCTGCTCACCGTGCGCCGGGTCCGCGGGCGTGATCCCCTCCGCGTGGTGGTGGATCCCATGTTGCGTCACGCGCGTCCCGGCCAGCGGATCTTCCACGAGGGAGGCTCTCCGGTGGTGCTGTGCGTCTCGGAGCGGTTGGCAGCCTCGGCCCGGTCGCCGCTCGCCGTCACGGGTGCCCGCTTTCTCGAGCTCCCCTGCGGGGCCGACGGTCAGTTGCGTCCCCGGGATCTGCTCGCCGGGCTGCTGGCGATGGACGTCCACCACCTGCTCGTCGAAGGGGGGCCGCGCACGGCCGCCGCTTTCCTGGAAGCGGGGGTTGTGGATCGCGCCCACTTTGTCTATGCTCCCCGCCTGATGCTGGACCGGGAGGCCGCACCGGTGCTGGCCTCCGCGCAGCCCCGCCGCATCGACGCGCCCTTCCGGCTGACCGACCTCCGGGTGCGGCGCGTGGGTGCGGACTGGTGGGTGGAGGGATCGCCGCAGGCCTGAGGTCGCGGCGCCTGAAAGGAAGACAGGCATGTTCACCGGGCTCGTCGAGGAAACCGGCCAACTGCTCCGCGTGGATCCGCAACAGGGCGGCCGCCGCCTGGCGATCCGCACCTCGCTCGCCCCCGCCGGGCTCGCCCTGGGCGATTCCCTGGCCGTCAACGGCATCTGCCTGACGGTGGTGGCCCTGGCCGACGGCGTGGCCGAGCTCGAGGCCGGCGCCGAGACCCTCTCGCGCACCACCCTGGGCGAGTGGCGCCCCGGTCGCGCGCTCAACCTCGAGCGGGCCATGCGCGCCGACGGCCGCTGGGGCGGGCACTTCGTCACCGGTCACATCGACGGCACCGGGCGCGTGACCGGCCTGCGCGCCGACGGCCTGCAGACCACCCTGGGGGTGACGCTCCCAGAGGCGCTTTTAGCCACCGTCGTCGAGAAGGGCTCCATCGCCCTGGACGGTGTGAGCCTCACGGTGGCGGCCATCCGCGGCGCCACGGTCGAGGTGGCCATGATCCCGCACACCCGCGAACACACCGTCCTGCGCCACGCGCGCCCGGGCGACCGCGTCAACGTCGAGACCGACATGCTTGGCAAGTACATCGTGCAGTTTCTCTCCCGTCGAAAGGGGTTGTCATGACGACGAACACAGCAGAGGCCGTCGCCCGCGCGGCGACCGCCATCGAGGAGATCCGCAGGGGGAAGATGGTGGTCCTCACCGATCACGAGGACCGCGAGAACGAGGGGGATCTCGCCATGGCGGCCGAGCTCGTGCGGCCCGAGGACATCAACTTCATGGCCACCCACGGTCGCGGGCTGATCTGCCTGACCCTCATGCCCGAGAAGGTGAAGCAACTGGGCCTTCGCATGATGGTCACCGACAACGAGAGCCCGTACAACACGGCCTTCACCGTCTCCATCGAGGCGCGCGAGGGCGTGAGCACCGGCATCTCGGCGGCGGATCGGGCCCACACCATCCGAACCGCCATCGATCCGGACTCGGACTCCCGGCACATCATCTCCCCGGGGCACGTGTTTCCCCTGCGGGCCCAGGCCGGCGGCGTGCTCGTGCGCGCCGGGCAGACCGAGGGGAGCATGGACCTCGCGCGTCTGGCGGGCCTGCGCCCCGCGGGCGTGATCTGCGAGATCATGAACGAGGACGGCACCATGGCGCGCGCCGACGATCTGCGCCGGTTCTGTGAGCGGCACGGGATCGTCCAGTGCTCGATCTCGGATCTCGTGCAGTATCGCCTGCTCCACGAGCCGCTGGTGAGCGTGGCCTCCACCTCCCGCGTCGAGATGACCTTCGAGGGCCAGACCCGGGAGGTCGAGTTCTTCGTCTTCTCCACGCCGATCTCCCAGCTCGAGTTCCTGGCGATCCGCGTCGGGACGGTCACGCCGGAGAAGCCCGTGCTCGTGCGCATGCACCAGGGGTGCATGATCTCCGATCTGTTCAACCTGGGGCGGCCCAGCGGCAAGCTCCAACTGGACCAGTCCCTGCGCCGGATCTTCTCGGAGAACTGCGGCGTGCTCGTCTACATGCAGAACTCCGGCGACAGCCTGCGGTCCTGCTTTGGCCACACCTTCGGCGGCCCGGGCGGCGAGCTCCCCGGCGGCCGGGAGACCAACTACGGCCTGGGCGCGCAGGTGCTCCAGCACCTGGGCGTGGGCCGGATCCGCCTGCTGACCAACTCCGACCAGCGTTTCCACGGCATCCGGGCCTTCGGCCTGGAGGTGGTGGAGCGGGTGCCGATCGCATGACCCAGCCGTCCCAGCGCCGCCGGGAGCTCGTCTCCCGCACCGTGACCCCGGCCGAGGCGCTGGCGGCGATCCCGCCTGGCTCCACCGTCTTCGTGGGCACCGGCGCCGGGGAGCCCCAGTCTCTGGTCGACCAACTGGCGACGCTGGCGATCCCGAAGGGCCTGCGGCTGCTGTTCGGCTTCTCCCTGCGCCGGCCGCCGAGGGTGCGCGGACCGGTGCCGGTGTGCTCCTATCTCCACGTCGGCTACCGGCAGGCGCCGGCCATGGAGGAGGGCCAGGTGGACTGGATCCCCACCGAGTTGGCCCACGTGCCCGGCCTGTTCGCACGCCGGCGGATCCCCGTCGACGTGGCGCTGATCTCCGTCTCTCCCCCCGACGCCCACGGCCAGCTCAGCCTGGGCACCTCGGTGGACGTCACCCGCGCCGCCGTGGAGGCCGCCTCCCTGGTGATCGCCCAGATCAACCCCTTCGTGCCGCGCACCCACGGGCTGTCGTTCCTCGACTATCGGAAGGTCGACCTGTTCACCACCAGGGAAGAGCCCCTCCCCGAGGTCTTCGAGAAGCGTACCGACACCGCGGTCGAGGAGGAGATCGCCCGTCACGTGATCGGCCTGATCCCCGACGGTGCCACGCTCCAACTGGGCTTCCCGCGGGTGCCGCGCCAGCTGCTGTTCCGCATGTCCGAACGGCGGGATCTGGGGGTGCACAGCCTGCTGATCTCGGACTGGGTGATGGAGCTCGTCGAGAACGGCACCGTGACCAACGCGCGCAAGGGTTTTTCCCCGGGGAAGGTGACCGCGTCCTGCGCCCTGGGCTCACGGCGCTTCTACGATTATCTCAACGACAGCCCGCTGTTCGAGTTTCAGGGGGCCGACGTCGTGGCCGACCCGCAGGTGATCGCCCGGAACCCGGCGTTCGTGAGCGTGCTGGACGCCGAGGCGGTGGATCTGCAGGGGCGGCCCAGTTTTCGCAATTCGCCCTACTCGCGACGGCTCAGCGCCTTTCTCGCCGCCTCCGGGGGTCACCCCGGGGACGGCCTGACCGTGCTGGTGCTGCCGGCGCGCAACGTCTCGGGGGCGCCCACGATCCGCCTCCAGTTGCCCCCCGAGGAGGTGGCCGGGCATGGCTGCGTGGCCGCCGACTGCGTGGTGACCGAGCACGGCGTGGCCTTGCTGCGGGGACGCACCCTGCAGCAGCGCGCGTTGCAACTGATCCCCGTGATGCACCCGGACGACCGCGGCCAACTGTGGTCGTCCGCCGTGGCCCGCCGCTGGTTCTGTCCGGCCTACGCCCGGCGGATCCCAGAGGGTGCCTGGAGCCGACCAGCGCCGGACGGGGCCGCCTTCACGGTGCGGGCCGCCGGAATCCAGGATTTCGAGGTCGCGCGCCGTTTCCACGTCGCGTTTCCCGCGAAGGACCTGGATCTTCGTTTTTTTGCCCATCGTGTGGACCTGGAAAAATATTTACTGGAAGTCCTCAACCAGGAACGGGCTCGGCTCTTCTTCGCGGTCGAGGGGATCGGGGACGCCGAGCGGGTCCTGGGCGTGGCCGAGGGACACCTCCACCCGGAGAAGGGGATCGGGGAGCTCGCCCTGATCGTCTCCCCCGATCACCGCCGCCGCGGCGTGGGCCGGGCCCTGGTGTCCGCGGTGGCCGCCTGGGCCGCCGGGCGCGGGGCCACCCGGCTCGAGGCCGAGGTGCTCGCCTCCAACGCGCCCATGCTCCAGTTGCTGCGCGCCAGCGGCTTCTCGGGGATGCCGAAGGAGGGCAGCGAGCTCTTTCAGTTGGTCCTGGGCGCGACCCCCCCGGGGACGCCGCCCACCCCGACCGGGAAATGACCCTTGCGCCACCCGGCCGATGCCGGTACATATCAATGGGGAGGTGGATGAAGGTGGATCGCCCGAAAGCCCTGCAGTTTTCAAGGGAGAGACGTCGCAGCCCGGTGGCCGGGTGGGCCGTCTTCCTGCTGCTCGCGCTCGTCGTGCATGGGATCGTGTTCGTCGTCGTCGCCCTCTTGCCCGCCCCGGACCGCGACCCGAAGTCGCGGCTCCCGGAGCGGCGCCACGTCGTCCGGCTGACCCGGGACGCGGCCGACTCCCCGGGACCGCCGCGCGCCGGCGGGATCGTGTCCACCGAGGACCGCCGCGCCGAAAAGAACACGGTGAAGGACGAACCCCGCGTGAAGCCGAGCCCGGCGGTCGCGCGCCGCGCGCCGCCCCCTCGCCCCCGGCCGCCGGCCCCACCCGCGGCTCCGATGGCCACCGAGGCGGCGCAGCCCGCCGAGGCGACGCAGCCCGCCGAGGCCGCCATGAAGCCCGTGGTGACCGTGGAGACCCCCGGTCCCGGCGCTCCCGATCCGAGCCCGGTCAAGCTCTTCCCCACCCCCGAGGAGGCCGAGCGCATCCTGGGCATCACCCCCGAGTCCGTCCCCGACGCGACCCCGGGCAAGGAGAACGCGATCAACTCCCAGAAGTGGTTGGGGGCGAGCTTTTTTTTACGGGTGCGCGAGGCGGTCGCCCAGGCCTGGGACCCCGAGCGGGTCTACCGCGCCCATGACCCTGACGGCCGGGTGTACGGCTACAAAAACTGGTTCACCGTGCTCTCGATCACCCTCGACGCCAACGGCCGGCTCCTCGAGCCGGTCATCATCGCCCAGCCCTCGGGCCTGCGTTTTTTGGATTTGGAGGCCATCCGGGCGGTGCGCGCCGCGGCGCCCTTCCTCAATCCCCCCAAGGAGATCGCCGACCCCGTCACCGGCCGCATCAAGTTCCGCTTCGGCTTCCTCGTGGAGGTCAACGCGGGCCTGAACTTCCGCATGTTCCGATTTTGATTCAGAGGGACGCCCGCAAAAGGGCGTCCCGTTGGAGGGAACGAAGTGACCGGATTGATCCGGGGCCGCAGGTCAGGCGGCTTCGCGGGCCTCCTGGCGGTCGAGCCAGAGGGCGTAGACCCAGATGCCGGCGGCGGCCACGACGCCGATGCCGGCGAGCATGATCCAGCCCAGCTCCTGGCGGCCCTGCTTCACCATGACGTCGTTGAAGATGTAGGCGCCCACGGGGCCGCCGATGAGGCTGCCCAGGGCCATCGGGAGGTTGGCGTAGCCCATGTACAGGCCCTCCTGGCCCTTGGGGGAGAGCCGGCCGATGAACTCGTACAGGCGGGGGGCCTCGAACAGTTCGCCGAACGCGATCATGGCCACCGTGGCGATGGCCATCAGACCGCCCAGGGGCAGGGATGCGAACACGGCCGAGCGAAGATCCAGGGACAGCGCCAGGGGGATGATGTTGACGAGCATGGCGCCGGCGATGATCAGCGTGCCAAGGATGATGGACCGGATGGGCCTCATTCCGCCGAAGAAGCGGGTGATCAGCAGTTGGAAGAGCACGATCACCACCGGGTTGGCCATGGTGTAGAGCTCCACCGGCGGCTTCTCCTGCACGAACTTGTTCAGGTACAGCGGGATGATGTTGTAGACCTGGTGATAGAGGAAGGCGAACCCGGTCATGAGCGCCAGGAAGACCACGAAGCGGGTCTGGCGCAGCACGAGCACCATGTTCAGCAGCGTCTTCTTGATGTCCTTCTTCGGGGCGTCGGCGTGGACGGGGGGCTCCTCGTAGGTGAAGAGCACGGCGAACATGGCTAAAAGCGCCATCGCGCCGGACACCGCGAAGATGTAGGACAGGTTGGTGTTCACGCGCACGAAGTAGCTCACCCCGCGGCCGAACAGGCTGCCGATGTTGATGACCATGTAGAAGAGGCCGAAGCCCAGGGTGACCAGTTTGGCCGGCGAGGCTTTTTGCACGGTGCCGGAGATGCAGGGCTTGATGATGGAGCCTCCCAGCCCGATGAACAGCAGCGCGCAGGCCGCCAGGATGACGACCATCGGACTGGCGGTGAGCGGCGCGTCCTTGGCGATCGCCGGGTTGAGCTCGGCGACCCCCGTCCACACCGGGGCCCCGGCGAAGGTGTAACCGATGGTGAGCAGCACGAAGGCCAGGATCAGCGCCCGCCGGAAGCCGAAGTGGTCGGCCAGTGAGCCAGACAGGATGGGCAGGAAGTACACCAGGAACCACAAAAGGCCGTTGAGGGTGCTCGGCCAGTAGTTGCCCAGCCCGATCTGCTGCAGGTAGAGGACCAGGAACGAGGCCATCGCGTAGTACGCGGCGCGCTCGAACAGTTCGGTCAGGTTGGCGGTCCAGAAGACCTTGGGGAACTCCTTGAACGACGACACGGTGAACGACATGCGGACCTCGCGGGGGAAAAGGGGACCCGAGCCCGGGACGGGGAAAACCTAGCATGCCGGTGGGGGACGCAGCAAGAGGGAATCGATGTCGAAATCGAAATCGAAATCGAAATCGAAATCGAAATCGAAATCGAAATCGAAATTGGGATCGGGGTCCTTCTCACCCGGCTGGGGCCATTCCGGTGACTTCGTGACCTCAGAACATGAAATGGAAATTGAAGTGGAGGCCGGCGGGGAAATAGATCTCGAGGCCGCTCTCGGAGCCGATGGAGGGGCCGAACCCGGCGAAGATGCCCAGGCCCAGGCGGAACTTCTCGAACTCGTACATCAGCGCGGCCTTGCCCATGATGCCGCCCATGATCGCCACGTCGTCGTCGTGGTAGTCGTCGTTGTCCCTGTACCAGTCCTCCCACACCGAGACCCCCGCGAAGAAGCCGCCGGTGGCCGAGGCGAAGAGCTTGCGGTCCGGCGAGATGGGGAAGTCCAACTGGATGCCGCCGAAGCCGTAGACGGCCCACTCGTCGCAGTCGTGGTTCCAGTCGCGGTCCCGGCAGTGGTCGTCCCCGGAGACGAAGCCCAGTTCATACGCCCAGCGCCGCGAGCCGGTGCGCGCGGTGAGCATGCCGACGCCCAGGCGCACGCCGTCGGGGGTGTGGGCGCCGCCGCCCTGCCAGCCCAGTTCGATGGTGAGGTCGGTGCCGGCGGCGAACGGCGTGGGTTTAGGGGCTGTGTTTAAAGAGAATGACAACAGCAGGGCGAGCAGGGTGGACATGGAGGCTCCTTCGTTTGGTTGTCGGTCAGCGACCGGGATCTACTTGCCCACGATGCCCGTCGGGATCGAGAAGATCTCGACGTAGTAGCGCAGCGCGGGGTTGCCCAGGATGTCGGGCACGGCGTGGAGGTTCACGCCGTAGGTGGAGATGTAGATCTTGGTGCCCTCGAGCTTCATGTCGATGTAGAAGCCCACGGAACCCTCATAGGGATCCTCATCCCCGCGCAGCACGCGGATCTCCCAGGCGGCGCCGTCGACCGAGCGGTCGAGGATGCCCAGATACATCTCCTGGGTGGTGGCGTCCTGCCAGGCGAGGAACAGTTTCGGGCCGGCGATGGCCAGGCGGGCGTCGGGGCCGAAGTAGTGCTGCACCGGCATGGGGAGGCCGTCGTTGTTCGTGCCGTCCTCGGGGCGGAAGCCGTCGTCGAGGAGCGTCTGGGCGGTCTCGCTGGTGGTGAGATCGAGCACGCTGTACCACAGGGAGCGCTGCAGGGAGTCCTGATACACGAAGTGGACCTGGTTCGGGTCGGTGGGGTCGATGGCCATGGTGCTGAACAGGCCCAGGGGCAGTTCGCCCTCGACGCCGCCGGCGACGATCTGCGCGGGGGTGAAGCTCCCTCCCGGCTCGGTCTGGTACGAGAACTTCAGCGCGCCGGCGTACGGATCGAACCAGGCGATCGCGGCGCGGCCGTCGGCGAAGCGGTCCAGCGAGATGAAGTGGCCGGTGCCGTCGGGCCAGTCGGGGAGGGGGGCGTCCACCGCCGGCAGCGGATACTCGACCGTGTCGACCGTGAGGATGTCCCAGTCCGAGGCGGCGGTGGGCACCGGCACGCGGGCCTGGGCGAAGCGCACCTCGGAGGAGAGGTTACTGTTCACCGGCAGGTTGTTCACCGCGTAGGCCACGCCAGGGGCGCCGTCGGTGGCGCGGACGTGGACCTTGTTGAACAGGCCGGCGCTGCCGTTCATGGGGTCGTCGCTGCCGGCATCGTCCAGGTCGTAGTGGCTCCAGGTGAGCAGATCCATCTGGGGCGTGGCGTCGAGGGTGTACGAGATGCGCACGGCGCCGGTGGTGCGGTTGTGGTGGGCGATGATGGGCGTGCCGGTGGTGAGCCGGCCCACGGAGGTGTAGGCGCCCACGTCGGTGCCCTTGGCGTTGATGCCCCAGCGCACGTCGGAGGTGGGCAGCACCACCGGGCCCTCGGGCACGCCGTCCACGAAGTACCAGTCCTCGGGGCGGATGCGCGCGGGCTCGTTCTCGGACGGGATGATGGTGGTGACCATCAGGTCGCCATAGGTGGTGTTGTAGGAGCCCACCCAGGCGAGCTGGCCGATGACGGTGAAGGAGGCGTACGGGCCCGGGATGCCCCACGGGATGTCGTTGACGCACTCGCACTGGCCGCCCACGCACAGGGGGATCTCGTCGTCGGGGCAGGACACGCCGGCGCAGTCGTCGTCCCAGAAGCAGGTCGGCTTCTGGTTGTTCTTGCTGCCGCTGCCGTCAGCGCAGCCCATCATACCGATGGCCGCGACCGCGATGACGGCGCCGAGGAAAAAACGCGCGCGTCCGTGTACGCGGGCCCGGCGCGCGCCCAGGAGCACGGCGCCCAGGAGCAGGAACAGGCCGAAGGGGGCGCCGGTCCCGCGATTGCCGGTGGAGGTGGAGCAGGTGAAGAAGCCCTCGGACTTCGGCTCCACGGGGACGGACAGGATCTGGTTCAGGTCGACGGCCGTCTCGGAGACGTTGCCGGCCTCGTCGCGGACCCGGACGATCAGGTCGCCGCCGGCGGCCAGCTCGCGGGCCCGGGAGACGGAGATGCTCTCCACGGCCGCCCAGTCGGTGAAGTTCCCGCCGACGGAGCCGAAGGAGACCTGGAGCGCGTCGCGTTCAGAGACGAAGTCCACGGCGCCGGGGAAGAACCGGCCGCCGGAGACGTACGGGATGACCTTCGGGGCCAGCGTGTCGAGGAGGGCGGTGACGGTGACCGGCTCGAGGTTGAGGCTGTCTGGGGCGCCGGCGCGCCGGCCGCGGATCTTTACGGTGTGGCGGCCCTGCAGGAACAACGGCAGGTCGCGGATCACGAGGCGGTTCGTGCGGGCGAACGGGGTGTAGGCCCCGCCGTCCAGGCTGTACTGGTACTCGGCGGTCTCGGCCCCGTCGGTGGCGGCCAGGTCGACCACCAGCTCGGGGCGGGCGTCGTCGCGGCCTTGCAGCGTCGCGCGCAGGCGCTCGGGGGCGAAGGTGCGGGCGCCGGTGAGGGCGGCGTCGAAGGTATGCGGGCGCACCGTGCTCTTCTGGCCGGGCAGCACGGAGACGATCTTGGCGATGATCAGGGCGGCGTCGGCGGTGACGGTGGGCTTGAACTCGAGGTGGGACAGGCGCACCACGCGCCACACCAGGTAGTCGCCGTTCGGGTTCATCTTGGTGATTTCATAGGTGGGCATGGGGATCGGCTGCAGCGCGCCGCTCATCATCGGCATGATCATGCCCAGGATGCTCGGGAAGATCGCGGCCACGTCCTCGGGGTTCTCGCGGATCAGGTCGGCGTTGAAGACGCGGGCGGAGATCTTGGAGGCGTCCACCGGGCGCAGCACCGGCATCACGGTGACGTTGCTGGTCATGGGGTCCACGCCCTCCTCGAGGTCGATCTCGAGGTGCATGTCCAGCGCCAGGGTCAGGGCGCGGGCGTAGCGGCCGTTGACGAACGGGTAGACGTCGATCTGGAAGTCGCGCATGAACACGTCGATCAGCGGGGTCTCCGTGCCGGTGCCCTGACCGATGGTGAACTCCAGCGCGGTCTGCGGGCGGATGACCAGTTGCAGGGGGGCGTCGCCCACCGTCGGGTCGATGAGCTCGGCCAGGGACGGGATCAGCACCGAGAAGGCGCCGACCTTGAGCAGCGGGCTCTGCTCGGTGCCCACGGTCAGGCACAGGGCCCCGCTGTTGACGAGGTGGAAGCCCAAAAGATCCAGGAAGTCCTTGGTCAGGGCGATGCCCACGTCGGCGGGGGTGTTGTCGCCGAACTTCAGGTAGGCCTGGTCGAAGGAGCCGGAGAACTCCTGGATGATCTGGCGGGTGAAGGTCTTCAGGCGGTCGGCGGAGGCGCCGGACACGCCGGTGACCGTGGACAGCCCGCGCTGGGAGAAGTCGAAGGTGGCGATGGGGGGCACGCAGCGGGCGCCCTGGGTGTGCTCGGCCACGTTGAATTCGTTCTTGGCCTCGGCGCGGGAGAGCGGGTCGGCGTCGGAGTTGAAGCCGGCGATCACGCCGGCGGTGATGCCGCGGTTCTTGATGTCGACGAAGCCGCCGGAGACGAGCTTGAGCTCGAGCATGCTGTCCACGCCCATGAAGCCGGCGTCGGCCAGGAAGGTGCCGACGTTCATCTGGCCCTCGAGACCCATGGGATCCGGGAAGAGCTTGTCGATGGTGGGTTGCAGCAGCGGGATGACGACCTCATTGGCGATGAATTCGACGATGGCGTTGCCCACGAAGGCCTGGACCATCTCGATGTACTGGCCGATGTTCTCGAGGATCATGGCGTTGAGGAAGTCCTCGAGGATGGGGATGCAGTTCTCGAGGGAGATGCCCAGGCCGCCCAGGTCGATGTCCGTGATGGAGTTGATGTCCATGCGCATCTGGCCGTCGTTGGGGCGGGTGCGCAGCCCCAGCGCGATGGTCCCCTCGAAGGCCTGGTTGTAGAAGCCGACCGCGACCTGGCACTGGTTGGTGATGTTGTTGCCCATGAAGTAGACGTCGATATCGAAGCCTAAATAAATATTTGCCTCGAGGTCGACCCAGATCTCGTCGCAGGCCGAATCGGCGAAGATGCCCTCGCGGCACTGGTCGATGTTGTTGCTGTTCTGGGTGTTGTCCACGACGTCGAAGTCCAGGTCGACGCGGGAGATGTCGACGCCGCAGCCCAGGCTGCAGAAGGCGATGCCGTACTGGCGGTCCGAGGAGCCGACCCAGAACTCGGGGATGAAGGCCAGGTGGCCGAACTCACCCTCGACGAACTGGGGCAGGATCTCCTTGATGGTCTCGAAGCCGTCCTCGGTGATGCGCACCTGCAGGCCGTTCTCGACGACCTGGGAGGGCGGGATCGTGGCCGGCGGCGGCTCGATCTGGGAGCAGCCACCGCCTCCGGTGCACGCGGGCAGGGCGGAGAACAGGAAAAGCAGGGAGAAAGCCAGGGAAGTAGAGAACCGCTTCATGGGGGTCGCCTCCTGAAAAAGCAAGCTGATCATAGTGTAGCAGGCCTTGTTCGTCAAGGTATCCGCCCGGCGATTTTTTTCTGGAAAACCGGCGGACCATCCCGTATACACTTGCGCCTATGTCAGCGAAAACCTCCCGTCCCGTCCCCCTTTCCCTCGTTTCCCTGCTCATGTTCCTCTCCGGTGCGGCCGGTCTGATCTATCAGGTCATATGGACCCGGGTCCTGCACTACACGTTCGGGAACACCGAAATGGCGGCCGCGACCGTGCTCGCCACTTTCATGGGCGGCTTGGCCCTGGGTGGGGCCCTGGGCGGGAAGTACGCCACCCGGATCCGGCGCCCGGTGCTGGTCTACGGCGTCCTCGAGGCAGTCATCGCGCTGTACGGCCTGGTGTTCACTCCCCTGCTGTACAAGATGGACTTCATTTATCTCATGACCGGACCGGATCCCGGCCCCACGCTCATGATGATGATCCGGTTCATAGTGGGTGGTCTGCTGATCCTGATCCCCACGGTGGCCATGGGCGCCACCCTGCCCATCTTGATTCATGGTGTAGTACAAAAAGACAAACCCGGCCGGAGCCTGGGCATCCTGTACTTCATCAATACCCTGGGCGCCGTGGCCGGCACCGCCCTCTCGGGTTTCGTGCTGATCCCGGCGGTGGGCCTTGACATGGCGGTCATCATCGCCGTTACCCTTGGGCTCGTCGTCTTCGCGGCCACCGTCGTCATCGAGCTCCGGCTGCGCCCGATCCCCGCCGAGGAGCCCCTGGAGCAGGCGTCCGAGCCGTCCGAAGGGGCGCCCGGCGCCGACGGGTTCGAGCACAACTTCTCTCCGTTCGCCCTGAAGTGGGGCGCCCCGGCAGCCCTGGCCATCGCCTTCATCAGCGGGTTCATCACCCTGAGCAACGAGATCCTCTGGTTCCGGCTGCTGGGCATCCTGATGGACGGCACCATCTATGGCTTCTCCGCCCTGCTCTCGGCCTATCTGGCGGGACTCGCCTTCGGTTCCCTGTGGGTCGCCGGGCGCATGGACCGCACCGATGACCTGTGGGGCTTCTACGTGAAATTGCAGATCGGCGCCTCCGTCGGCGCGATCCTGACGATCCTGATCCTGCCGCTCATGCCGTTCCTGATCTCGGGTTACATCGCCTCGGAGCAGAAGTCTCCCGGCTCGGTGTTCGCGCTCAAGTTGTTCCTGGTGTTCATCTCCATCGCCATCCCCACGTTCTTCTACGGGGCGTCCTTCCCCGTGCTCGCCCGGCTGGCCTCGGTGCGCCGCAACCTGAGCTCGGCGGTGGGCAGCGTCTACGCCTTCAACACCGTGGGCTGCATCCTGGGCGCGGGCCTCACCGGCCTGATCCTCATCCCCACGGTCAAGAACCTCAACGCCCTGTTGCAGTTCATGATCTTCTTTACGATAGTGATCTCCCTCGCGGCGGCGCTCTTCGCCCGCGTGCGGCCCGACGACCCGACCGGCTCCTGGATTTCCAAGTTCCGCACCGACGGCCGCCTGCGCCTGCTGTCCTATGCCACGATGGTGTTCCTGGGCATGGTGATCGTCGACCCCAACGTCAACGTCATCCGCCTGGTGAACTCCCGCTACTCCGTCGAGGACTACTCCAACACCATCGGATCCCGCGTGAAGTCGCTGTACGGCGATCCCAACGACCTGAAGAACCTGGTGTTCCAGGCCGAGGGTGCCGTCACCGTGGTCACCGTCCACAAGACCAAGGAGGGCGGCCTGCGCCTGCGCAACAACGGCCTCAACGAGGCCTTCCACGCCGCCACCGAGCCCCACTACGCGGAGGAGATCCTCTATCTGGGCATGCTCCCCTACTTCCTGCACCCGAACCCCGAGAAGGTGCTGCTCATCGGCCTGGGGGGCGGCGGCACGCTGGACATGCTCTCCCACGGCAACTTCAAGCAGATCGAGGTCGCCGAGCTCGAGCACGAAGTCGTGAAGGCGTCGCGCTTCATGTTCGGCACCCGGCCGCACCCGCTGGACAAGCCCAACGTGAAGTTGCGCGTGGACGACGGCCGCAACGCGCTGCTGAGGCACTCCCGGGCCAACCCGCACACCTACGACATCGTCGTCTCCCAGCCCTCGCACCCGTGGCTCTCGGGCGCGTCGAACCTGTACACCCTCGAGCACTTCAAGATCGTGCGCAAGAACCTCAAGCCCGGCGGCATGCTCTGCCAGTGGGTGAACCTGTTCCGCATGAACGAGGAGGGCTTCCGTTCCCTCATGGCCGCCTTCGTGGGAGCCTTCCCCGACGGTCACGTGTTCCAGGTCGACGAGAACTCCGTGTTCCTCATCGGCGTGAACGGCGAATACAAGGTCGATCCGGAGATCATTCGGCGCCACCTCAAGGAGGAGAACGTCAAGCCGATCGTGAACTCCTACGGCGTCACGGTCAACCGCATCCTGCGCATGTACCTGTTCCCGATGGACGTCGCCCGCCGGCTGGCCCAGGGCTCGGTGGTGAACTCGGATCGCCGTCCGATCATCGAGACGGTCCTGCCGTGGGTGGGTCATAACACTATGTTCCGCGTTCAGGACGTGCTCGATCACCACAAGCAGGAGTACGGCCTGTCCTACCTGGCCATGACCCGCGATTCGGCCTCGGTCACCCTGCTGCGCGAGTTCGCCGACTACCTCCTCGGGCGCATCGACCTGTCCGGGCAGGAGGTCTCCAAGGTGCGCCAGCGCGCCGACGAGATCCTCACGCTCACGCGGCGCAACGAGGTTCGGCTCCTCGCCGAGCGGCACCGCATCGACGCCGCCGTGCACGAGAAGCTCGGCCACCTCGAGCGCGCCGTCGAGGCCCTCGGGCGCGTCGAGACGCCGTCGGTCTCCGACCACCTGAAGGTGGCCGGATGGCTCCTGGAGATGGACCGCCCGGGTCTCGCCCTCCCGCGGCTGATGGCGGTGTTCCTGGCCCAGGAGCGGCCGGCGCAGGTGGCCCTCGCGGCCTTCGTCGCCCGCCTCCTGCCGGGCCTCGCCCCCGACCTGAAGATGCGGCCCGGGACGATCAAGTCCGGCGTGGTGCACCAGCTCGCCCGGGCCCTGTGGAAGCTGGAGCTGCGGGCCCCGGCGTATCTGCTGGCCGACTGGCTCGCCCCCCAGACCGACCTGTACGAGCAGCTCGACGTGAACATGTGGCATTTGTTGGCCAGCGTGGGCCTCGAGCGCGGCCGACCGGTGCGCGAACACCTGGACGCCTACGTCAACCTCGGCGGCAACGATCCGGTCCTGCTCAAGAGACTGCTGATGTATTACGCCCGGGAGGGCGTCGAGGAGAAGGTGGACTATCTCCTCTCGGTGTTGAAGTCCCTGCCGAACCTGGACTATCAGGCCCTCGAGCTCGCCCGCAAGTGCGAGAAGCTCGAGGCGCCGGAGTCGGGTATCCGCATCCTGGAGAACCTGGAGCGCCAGACCCGGCATCTCGACGTGGAGCGTCAGGACGTCGTCAAGGAGTTGATCCGGATGAAGGTCTCCGCCAAGTCCTGGCAGGGGCTGGGTCTGCTCGTGACCAAGTACCGGGAGATGGCCGACGAGAAGGACTTCGAGAAGTGGACGCAGGAGACCTTCAAGTCCCTCGAAACCCCCGTCCGCGAGGGCCTGCTCATGGGCGTCGACCCCGTCACCGCCGCAAACTAGCGTCCCGGTTCGTCGGGCCCACGTTTCCAAGTCGAAATCGAAGTCGAAATCGAAATCGATATCGTGATCCCCCGCAGACTGTCGACTGGTATTTCTATTTGAAGAAGAAGGCGCCGAGGTAGCGCTGCTCGTAGGGGAACATCTTGTGGAGCTTGCGGTCGATCTGGTCGAGGGAGCGGTTGATCTCGAGTTTGACGGCGTCCTGCTTCTCGAGCATGGCGTCCTTCTTCTCGAGGAGCGCGTCATGGGCAGCGGCGAGCTTGAGCACGCTGTCGCCGGCCTTGATCAGCGCCTTGAGCTTGGACTTGACGTTGGCGGGCAGCTTCTCGGTGGCCAGCACGCGCTGCAGCACCGGCTGGGCGGTCTCGACCTGCACCACGTAGTCGGCGCCCCGGTTGCCGCGGGGATAGACCCCCAGCACGGCCTCCTGCACCTCGACGATCTCGGCGTAGTCGAAGGTGTTGAACTCCTTGAGCAGGTGGTTGAACTGGAGCTTCCATTCCTGGCGGGCGGCCAGCAGCCGGCCCTTGGCTCCCACGACGGAATCGGCCCAGTCGCTCTCGGCCGTGATCAACTGGTTGACCTTCGGGAGCATGGGCAGGAATTCCTCGGTGAGGGATTTGGTCTCCGGGTTGAACTCCAGGGAAGCCTTCGCGTACAGCAGGGCGCTGCGGTACGCCGTGATCGAACGTTTGCGCGGGACTTTGGCCATGGTTCCTCCAGATGCCCTCGGGGCGGGGGCAGTGATTGACTATATATCCTAATTTTCCCGCGCAATCAATCGCTACCTGCAAGATTTTTTCAAGGCGTGACGCACCTCGGGTCAAAATGATGGATTCATTGGAACGGGTCATGCATGAAAGATACGGCGATGAATCCACTGATTTCCCCGGTTCCACGCACGGTCGGCCGGAACGAGGGGCGATAGCAGGAACTTTTTCCAAGAAGGATGCTCTCCGATTTCGACTTCGATTTCGATTTGGAATGGAGAGGAACCTCAGTCCTGAACCGACGCGCCGGACAGCTGGAGTTGAGGTGCACTCCATGATATAAGAGTCGTTCCCAAGTTCCGGGCTCCGTGGAAGGCCGTGGGGTCCGCTCATCCTGGAGGCGTCATGATCAACGTAGAAAAATTCGTCCGTCCCGCGTCCGTCGAAGCCGCGGTGGCCCTGCTCCAGGCGCCGGACAGCGTCGCGCTGGCAGGCGGCACCGGGGTTTCCCTTTCAAAGGACCCCAGCGTTCGCACGGTGGTCGACCTGTCCGATCTGCACGACCTGAAGCGCATCGAGGTGCAAGGGGACCGTGTCCGTCTGGGCGCCCTGGTCACCATGACCCAGTTACGTCGCTCCGGAGAGCTCCCCGCCGTTCTCGTGGAGGCGGCCAGGAGCGTCGGCTCCACTCCGCTGCGCAACGTCGTCACCGTGGGCGGCGAGCTGGCCCGGGGGGTGTACTGGAACGATCTGCCCGTGTTGCTGCTGGCGTTGGACGCCGTGGTTGAACTGACCACGCCCGCCGGGGTGGAGCGCGTCCCCGTGGCGGCCTTCCTGGCCGACCATCCGAAGCGCGCGCTGGCCGGCGGAAAACTGATCACCGCCGTCGAGTTCTCGACCGCCGGGCTTCCGAAAGCCGGGTACATCAAATATGCGCGCACGCTGGTGGACTACGCCCTGTGCGACGTGGCCTGCGGCCTGCGGGTGGAGGACGGCGTGATCCGAGAGGCCCGCGTGGCCCTGGGCGCCATCGTCCCCCTGGCGCGCCGGGTCCCCGAGGTCGAGCAGGCGCTTCTGGGCGCGGCCCCCGGCGCGGAGACGTTCGCGCGGGCGGCGAAGGCGGCGGTCGAGGCCGTGGAGCCCCGCCCGGACTTCCGCGTGTCCCGCGAGTATCAGCGGCAGTTGGTCGAGGCGCTGGTGCGTCGCGCCCTCGAGGCGGCCGTAGGGCCGGCGTAAACGGACAAGGAACGGAGAGACACCATGATCCCCATTCAGATGGAAATCAACGGACAGACGATCGAGATGGAAGTGGCGCCGGACCTGTCGCTGCTGGACCTGCTGCGCGCGGTGGGCGTGGCCTCGGTGAAGAAGGGCTGCGGCGAGGGCGACTGCGGGGCCTGCGGCGTGCTCCTCGACGGCGTCTACGTGAAGAGCTGCCTGATCCTGGCCGCCCAGGCCTCCGGGCGCTGCGTGGAGACCGTCGAGAGCCTGGGCAACGTCGAGCACCCGCACCCATTGCAGACGGCCTTCGTGGACGCGGGCGCCGTGCAGTGCGGGTTCTGCATTCCCTCCATGCTGCTGGCCGCCAAAAGCGTGATCGAGGAGTACCCCGAGCCCACCGGGGACCAGATCCGGGAGGGCCTCGACGGCAACCTGTGCCGGTGCACTGGGTACGTGAAGCAGATCGAGGCCGTGCAGACCGCCGCCCGCGTGATGAAGGAGGAAGACCATGAGTAATTCGTTCTCGCAAGTCGGAACCAACGTCCGCAAGGTGGACGGGATGGCGCTGGCGACCGGCGGCTCCCTCTTCGTGGCTGACCTGGCCCCGGAGAACGCGCTGTGCGGGCGGATCCTCACGTCCCCCCACGCCCACGCCCGCATCAAGCGGATCGACGTCTCGAAGGCCGAGGCCCTCGAGGGCGTGTACGCCGTCCTTTATCACGGCAACGTGCCGCGCGTGCTGCACACCACCGCCGGCCAGGGCTTCCCCGAGCCCAGCCCCTACGACACGGTCATGTTCGACGACAAGGTCCGCTACGTGGGAGATCGCGTGGCCGCCGTGGCCGCCGAGACCCCGGAGCTCGCCGAGCAGGCCCTCTCCCTGATCGAGGTCGAGTACGAGCTCCTCGAGCCGGTGTTCGACCCGGTCCGCGCGCTGCAGCCGGGCGCCCCGGTCATCCACGACGAGCCCGACGCCCACGTCGTTATCCCCGTGCACTACGAACCCCAGCGCAACCTGGCCGCCCTGGTCGAGACCCGCGTGGGCGACGTGGATGGCGCCTTGGCGAAGTGCGACGTGGTGGTCTCGGGCACCTACGTGACCCAGTACGCCCAGCACTGCCCCATCGAGCCGCACATCACGCTGGCCGAGCTTGACCCCTACGGCCGCGTGCGCATCACCACCTCCACCCAGGTGCCCTGGCACGTGCGCCGCATCGTGGCTCAGTGCTGCCAGATCCCGGTGCGCCGCATCCGGGTGGTCAAGCCCCGCATCGGCGGCGGCTTCGGCGCCAAGCAGGAGGTCCTCCTCGAGGACGTGACCACCATGCTCTGCCTGCGCTCCGGACAGCCGGTGCTGCTGGAGTACACCCGCAAGGACGAGTTCGTGTCCTCCCGCACGCGCCACCCCTCGGTGTGCACCACTACCCTGGGGCTTTCGAAGGATGGCAAGATCCAGGCGATCCGAATGCACATGGTGCTCAACACCGGCGCCTACGGCTCCCACGCCCTCACCGTGGGCTCCAACTGCGGTTCCAAGGTCCTGCCCATGTATCCCTGCGACCACATCGAGTTCAAGATGGAGGGCGCCTACACCAACCTGCCCGTGGGCGGGGCGTACCGGGGCTATGGCGCCACCCAGGCCGTGTTCTCGGTCGAATGCCTGATTGACGAGGCGGCGGCGAAGCTGGGCCGCGATCCGCTGGAGCTGCGCGTGCAGAACCACATCCGCTCCGGCCAGGGTTCCCCGATCTTCAAGGCTCTGGGCGAGGGCACCGAGGGTGTGGAGATGACCATCGGCTCCTGCGGGCTGCCCGAGTGCATCTCCCGGGGCGCCGAGGCCATCGGCTGGGGCCGCCCCCGCGAGAAGTCCGGGCGCAAGGCCCGCGGCGTGGGCATGGCCATCCTGATGCAGGGCAGCTCGATCCCGTACGTCGACATGGGCGCCGCCACCCTCAAGCTCAACGAGGACGGCTCGTTCAACCTGCTCATCGGCGCCACCGACCTGGGCACCGGCTCGGATACGGTGCTCGCCCAGATCGCCGCCGAGGCCCTGGGCGTGGACACGGACATGATCATCCCGCTGTCCTCGGACACCGACGTGACCCCCTTCGACGTGGGCGCCTACGCCTCCTCCACCACGTACCTGTCCGGCAACGCCGTGCGCAAGGCCGCACTGATGGTCCGGCACCAGATCCTCGAGGTGGCCGCCGAGATGCAGAAGTGCGACCAGGAGAAACTGACCATCGAGGACGGGCGCATCCTCGGCGGGCCCATGGAGCTCACCTGCTCCGCGGTCGCCCTGCACAGCCTGTACTCGCACAACCAGAAGCAGATCATGGCCACGGCCTCCCACATCAGCGAGAAGAGCCCGCCGCCGTTCGCCGCGCACTTCGCCGAGGTCGAGGTGGACCTGGACACCGGCTTCGTCAAGCTCCTGAAGTACGTCTCGGCGGTGGACTGCGGCACCACGATCCACCCGAAACTGGCCGAGGGCCAGACCGAGGGCGCCACCATGAACGGCATCTCCTACGCGCTCACCGAGGAGTATCTGTTCAACGAGAAGGGGCGCATGCTCAACCCCTCGTTCGGGCACTACAAGATCTTCACCACCGCCGACATGCCCGAGATGGTCACGATCATGGTCCCCACCTACGAGACCACCGGCCCTTACGGCGCCAAGAGCGTGTCCGAGATCTCGATCAACGGCGCGTTGCCGGCGATCTCCAACGCCATCCGTGATGCCTGCGGCGTCCGCCTGACCCAGGGTCCGTTCACCCCCGAGCGCGTGGCCAAAGCCCTGCGCGGTTGAACCGCGGCGCGGTTGATCCGCGGCGCGGTTGATCCGCGGCGCGGAGGCTCATCGCCGGACGGAAGCGTCGCCGGGGCCGTGAGAGGTTGACGACATGATTCGTAACCTGATGATTCTGCTGTTGTTTGCCGCTGCCTGCCGGCGGCCGGTGCCCCAGCGCAAGGACGCTCCCCCGGTCCCCGACCAAGCCCCCGAGACCGAGGTCGTCATGACGCCGGTGCCGCCGCCCACCGAGACGCGTCCGGTGAACCCCCGCATTCGGGAGGACCGGTTCACGGTCGACGGGGCGCACGTCGAACTCGTGAAGCTGCCCGCGGGGGACGGTCCCGTGCAGTTCGTGATTGCCGGCCGCTTCGACCGCGGGCTGAACCGTCTGCTGGCCTACGTGTACGCGGACCGGATCCAGTTCCGCACGCCGGAGGGGACGATCGTGGCCGCCGCCGCCCACGCGGGCTTCCCGCGTCTGGCCCGGCTGGTGCCGGGCGGGTCCGGGCGCGCGGACCGTGTCCTGGTGGGGTGGGGCCGGAACCCCGCGGCGAAGGTCCCCGGGGAGCGCCTGTCCTTCACGCTCACCGACGCCTCCAGATCGGAAGAGCACACGGCTGAACTCCCGTCCCCGAATACGACATCGTATGCCGTCTTCTGCTTGAAAAAAAA
>CALKWH010000178.1 GCA_938004375.1 uncultured Pseudomonadota bacterium | reverse complement strand
ACCACCGAGATCTACACTCTTTCCCTACACGACGCTCTTCCGATCTCTCGGTATACCGATCGAAGATCTCGTACAACTGCACGTTGAAGAGCTTCGAGGGGGAATAGAGGAGGGTGCCGCCCAGGTGGGCGCCGAAGCGGGGATCGTTGACCCCCTGGTAGTCGGGATTGTAGTACTGGCGGTAGATGCCGCGGATCTCGAAACCGTAATGGACCTTGCCGCCGGTGCGCTCGCTCTCGAGGAGCTGGGGGCTCGTGTAGCGGATGCCCGGGATCAGGGACATGGACAGACCGGGGATCACGCTCTCGAGCCGACCCCCGACCACGCCTTCGGTACCCGAACCGTAGGAGATGTTGGTGTCGTACCCCAGATTGCCCAGCACACTACCGGAAAACCCCGCGCGATTCTCGATCTGGGAGTTCGGGGCGATCACGCCGACCTCCCGGGGGACCGGGATCATGGACCCTCCCTGGGCATGGGAGACGGCGGGCAACAACCAGAACAGCACACCCGGCAGCAACAGGAGCCGGGAAATGGTCGGGAGCGGGCGGTGCATGGGCAAATCCATCTCTTCTCGTTCGTCGGGTCAGCTAAATGTAGGGTGAAGCGTTGGGCCAGGTCAGATCCGCGGACCAGTCGGGGTTGGTTGGGACGAAGCCGTCTTCCCGATGGAGCGGGTCGTCGAGGATCACCGCGCCCTTGTCCGGGTCGAACCCGTCCTCTTCGGGGTGCGTACCCTTGAGTTCGAAGCCGTCGCCCGAGGAGAACTGCTCGTCCCCCACGCAGCGGCCGGCTTCCATCACCGCCTCCTCGATGTTGGCGTCGATGACCCGCATTTTCTGCAACAGGAGCTCCATGCGGTCCTGGTTGATGGCGGACTTCAGGCCGCCCTTCATGTCGGCGAGGGTCGTCTTGCCTTCCTCGACGCCAAAGTTGACATCTTTAATCTTAGGCTCAATGCAGTTCTGGCGGATGACGTTCTTGCTCTTCTTGGCCTGGGCCAACATGTCCTGAATGTTCTTGACCTTGGCCGCCCAGTTGGACGAAAGCCGGTTGGCCTCGTCGTAACATTCCTTCACGGTGAGCCTGCGCCCGCCCGACTCCGGGCCGGCGTCCTGGGCCACGGCCGGGACGTGCCGGGAGAGGACGAGGGGCTCGCTGGCGGCAGGCAGGGTGCCGGCGGTGATCACCAGAATCAGCGCCCATCCCTTGTACCCGAAGAATTGCAAGAAGCCGAACATGATGGAGTCCTCCAAAGCCCTAATGCCGCGCACGTAGCGGGAGTTGATCTATCACTTCATGATAGAAAGTCAAGCAAAACCGACCGGCACACCGGCGACCGGTCCCAGGCGGAACGAACCCATGGACAGGCCTCCCCCGGATTAGTTGCGCTCGTATTGAAAATCAATGGAATAAATGGGGAATTTCCTCGACGGGCAGGCTCCCGGCGGCGCCGGTGGCCAGGTTCTTCCAGGCGAGGGTGCCGGCTTCCCGCTCGGCGGTTCCGGCGAATAAAACAATGGGTACTTTTTTCTTGTCCGCCCACTTCATGACTTTCCCGGCGCCGGTGACCTCGGGGAAGAGGTCGATGGACAGACCGCCGGCCCGGAGGCGGCCCACCACCTCGAGCGCCCAGGCGACCACGGAGGAGTCGAGCACCCCCGCGACCGCCGCCGCGTGCCCTCCGGGGGCCGGTAAAAGGCCGCGCTCCTCGAGCACGTCCAGCACACGCTCGAGCCCGAAGGAGAAACCGACGGCGGGCACCGGCCGGGCGGAGAACATGCCGATGAGGTTGTCGTACCGGCCGCCGCCGCCGAAGCTCGACGGCCACGGCGGAATGCGCAGTTCGTAGATCAGGCCCGTATAGTAATCCAGGCCCCGGGCCAGCAGCGGGTTCCAGACGATGCGGCCGCCCCGGGGCGCATCCCAGGCCAGCACGGTGGCCAACTGGTCCATGGCGGCGGCGCCCCCCGGCCGGTCGGCCACCCGCGCGGCGAAGTCCTCCGGCCGCGGCCGGGCGCCGAGGAGGGCGGCGAACAACTCCGGCAGCCGCGCCCGGCAGGCCTCGGAGACGTCCTTCTCCACGAGCTCGGCGAGGACCGCGTCGGGGCCGATCTTGTCGAGCTTGTCGAGCACCCCCAGGACGGTCGCGTGGGCGGCGGCGGGGACGTCCAGGGAGGCGAGCAGCCCCGAGAGCCAGCCGCGGTGGTTCACGTGCAGCTCGAAGTCGCGAAGCCCCAGCTCGTCCAGGATCTCGCCGATGGCGGCGAAGATGTCCAGCTCAGCCAATATTTCCTGTGAGCCCAATATATCAACATCACACTGATAGAACTCCCGAAAACGCCCCTTGGCCGGCCGGTCGGCGCGCCAGACGGGCTGGATCTGATAGCGCTTGAAGATGCGCGTCAGTTGCTCCGGATAGTTCGCAGCGACTCGGGCCAGCGGCACTGTCAGGTCATAACGCAGTCCGAGCTCGGTGAGCTCGGACTCCGCCACCGGAGGATTTTCCAACACGCGCTTTAATTTATCTCCTCTGTGTAATACTTTAAACAGAAGCTTGTCCCCCTCCTCGCCGTACTTCCCCAGGAGCACCTCCAGGCGCTCCATCGCCGGGGTCTCCAGCGGCTCGTAGCCGTGGCGCTCGAAGCAGCGCGCGATGACGCCCTGGACGTGGCGGCGGCGGCGCACCGCGTCGGGAAGGAAGTCGCGGGTTCCGGTGGGGGGTAGCGGGGCTTTCGTGGACATGGCACCTCTCCGTCGAACGGGGAAACTGACACGTTTTCCCGGCCCGGTCAACACCCCGGATTTCCCCGTACCATCAGCTTGATTTTCCCCCATATAAAGTTAGTATGTGAACCATGCGTCGGACATTTGTTTATATATGGCCTTTATTCTTTTTGCTCCTCGTGTCCTCGACCCGGTCCTACCCCGTCGACACCATTCAGTGGGTCGACCTGTTCGAGACCATCTCGACGTACCGGAACAACTGGCGTCGCTCCGGTCAGATGCCCCACCCGGGCCCCACCAATTTCCGCATCGCCTGGTCCTTCCAGACCTCCAAGAACATTTTCTCGTCGCCGGTGGTGGATTCCGCCGGGCGCATCTACTTCGGCAGCCAGGACGACGCGGTGTACTGCCTCGACGCCGCCGGCAAGCAGGTCTGGAAATTCCAGACCCGCGGTGACGTGGACTCCACCCCGTCCATCGGCACCGACGGAACCGTTTACGTGGGCAGCGACGACGACTACCTGTACGCGATCAGCCCGGACGGAAAATTGAAGTGGCGCTTCAACTCCGGCAACGACATCCGCTCGAGTCCGCTGATCCTGCCGGGCAACATCATCGTTTTCACCAACTTCGGCGGCCAGACGATCGCCGTCCAGAACGGTCAGCAGCTCTGGAAGGTCGACCTCTACGGAGGCTGGAGCAACGCGTCCCCAACCTATGACGAGAGCCGCAGGATCCTGTACGTGACGACCTCGGGCGGCACCGTCGCCGCGCTCACGCCCACCGGGGGCATCCTGTGGCAGACCAACCTCTACGTCCGCATCCAGTCCGGCACGGTGCCCCTCGACCGCGACGGCAACCTGTACGTTGCCACCCTCGGCGGCCTGTATTCGTTCACTCACCAGGCCAAGCGCCGGTTCGTCCTGGGCCAGATTCAATCCATGATGATGCCCTCGTTCAACCACGACAACGAGCTGGTGGTCGTCGACCGCAACGGGACCTTCTGGCGTCTCTCGGCCGCCGGGGACATCCTCGCCACCCGGCGTGTCGCCCAGGGAGAGAGCTTTGCGGCGATCCTGGTCGACTCCTCGAACAACCTGTACTTCGGCTCCCGGGACGACTTCTTCTACGCGCTGAGGCCTGACGGGACCCTGCTATTCAAACACAATCTGGGCAAGGACGTCGACTCGTCCCCCGTGCTCTCTCCGCGCGGGACCCTGTATTTCGGCGCCGACACCGGCCAGATGTACGCCATCGAAACCCGGTAGAACATGAGGATTCACGATGACTTTTGATCCGAGGGACCCGAAAGATCCTGGAGTTGACGAACGGGAACAGCATTCTTCCGGCCGGAAGGAGAGTCTCGAGGCCATGCTGGGCTTCGAGGACTTCTTCAAGTCCGAGGAGCAGGCCCAGGATCCCTTCGCCGGCGAGGATCCCTTCGCCGAGGCGGCCGAGCTTCCCCCCCGTGCGCCCACGTCGCCCCAGGACGAGATCCTGGCCGAGGACCTGAACTCGGTGCCCAGGCCGAAGCGCAACGAAGACTCCTTCCCCTGGGAGCTGCCCGAGTTCGACTCGCAGGTCCACGGCGACGGGGAGGACGAGGACGAGGAGCTCGCCGAGATCACCGACGTCGGTGACAAGCCCCGCGCCCCGGCGGGCCTCGACGTGCATGACGCCTCGACCGAGATCTCCTCCGAGATCTCCGAGATCTCGGCCATCTCCGCCGAAATCTCCTCGATCCCGTCCGAGCTCTCCGACCTGGGCGAGATCAGCGAGATTTCATCGATCTCCCATGTCTCCACCGAAATCTCCGCCGAGATATCCGCCGAAGTCTCCGCCGAGATCTCCACCGAAGTCTCCGGCCTGCTACGCGGCCCGCTGCCCCTCGCGTCCGCCGCCGACGAAGCCACGCCCGTGGCCGTCGTGCCCATCGAGGACAGCCTGGCGACCCCGCCGCCCGTGATGGAGCCGCCGCCCGTGATGGAGCCATTGCCCGTGGTGGAGCCGTCACCCGTCGTGGAACCGCCACCCGCACCCCTTTCCTCCCCCGGGGATCCCGACGCGCCGTTTGCCATGGACATCGACGATGTCCCCGACATCGACCTGTACGCCACGGCCAGGCCCCGGCCCGCCACCGGCCCCCGCGAGGTCGCGCAGGACCGCCAAGACCGGGAGAAGCCGCTCGAAGCGGCCGAGCCCGAGGTCCTCGAATTGGAGGGTGACATCGTGGAGATGGTCGAGGAGGAGAACTTCTGGGTGACCCCCCCCGGTGCCCTCCTGACCAACGACGAGGCCGATCGTCCGGCCCCGCCGCCCTTGCCCCCACCCCGCGTGCGGCCGTCCCTTCCCCCGCGCCCGGCCGTCCCCTCGCCCCAGGAAGACTCCTCCCCGGCCGCCGGCCCCACGCCTCAGGTCGCGCCGGCCCCGGCTCAGATCGAGATCGCCGACCCCGCCGTCGCCTATCCGGTGCCGGATCCGGGCCGACTCACCGACTTCGGGCAGGCCTTCCTCTCCAGGACCCCGGAGGAGCGCATCGCCCTCTGGGAGCGCTACGCCGAACGATCCGAGGGCGCCGCCGAGAAGTCCCGCCACTACCACGAGGCCGGTTACCTGTACGAGACGGGCGGCAACCTGGGTGCCGCCATCAAGCTCTATGCCCGGGCGGTCGACCTGAACCCGCACCTGGCGCCGAACCTGTGGCACATCCGCAGATTCCTGTTCCTGCGGGGCATGCTGGAAAAGGTGCGCCCCCTGATGCTAGTCGAGCTGCAGAAGTGCGCCCCCACCGACCGCTATCCCCTGCACTACTGGTCCGGCTTCCTCGCCGAGTGCCTTCAGCAGGGGGCCGCCGCCGCCGAGGCCTACGAAGCCGCCCTCCTCGAGAAGCCCGATCACCTGCCCTCCCGCCTGGCCCTCTGGCGGCTGGCCACCATCTCCGGCGACACCCAGGCCGCCCTCGAGCACTGTGTCCGGCTCGCCGAACAGGTCGTTGATCCCGAGTTCCGCGTCGCGCTGAACATGTGTGCGGCGCAGTTGTACGAGCGGATGGGGGATCCGGCGGCCGCGGT
Source organism: uncultured Pseudomonadota bacterium (assembly GCA_938004375.1). Taxonomy (GTDB): domain Bacteria; phylum Myxococcota_A; class Polyangia; order HGW-17; family HGW-17; genus HGW-17. Next base: position 7,031 of record CALKWH010000178.1, on the reverse strand, counting down.
GCGGCTCTACGAGGACGCCGTATCCCTGGCCGAGGAGCACGCCCCCGTGATCTGGCAGGCCCTGGCCCGGCTGTGCGGCGGGGATGTGGACGCCCTCACCGACGTGCTGGACCGCCACGGCGCCTGGCTGCGGCTGGTCAACGAGGGCGACGAGGCCGCCGCCCTGCACCTGGAGGCCTCCGTGCTCCGGGAGCGCGACGGAGGCGACCCCGGCAGGGCCTTCGAGCTCCTCGAGAGCCAGGGGCTGGATCATCCGCTGGTCACCGGACGCCTGCTCGACCTGGCCTGGCGCAACGCCAACTGGGAGTTCCTGGCCCAGCACCATGAGACGGTCCGGTCCGTCGAGACCACCCTCGCCGCCCTTCGGACCGGCCGGAGCCTGTCCTTCGAGCCCGGCCGCGATCCGATCGACGCGCTGTGGCTCTATGACGTCGCCACTCCGGACCCGCGACTGCACGAGAAACTCCCGGCCCCGTGGAGCGATCCTGTCTTGTCCGCCGGCCTGCGCCTACTGTGCGCCTACCGCAGCCGCGAGGCGGCCGACCTCGAGGCAGTGCTCGCCACCGGCCCCGCGCCGGCCGAAGCCTGGTGGGCGGCCTACTGGCTGTCCCTCGAACAGGACCCCGCGGCGGCCCGCGCCCTGCTCGGCCGCATGCGCTCGGAGGCATCGGACCTGCAGGACGGATTCTTCCGCCGTGAATGGATTCGTCTGTGCCTGCTCGGCCAGGCCGCCCCCGAGGAGGCCCGCGCCGCCCTGGCCGCCGACGGGGACACTCCCGAACAGCTCCTCCTGGCCGCCGAACTGGCCTTCTCGGCCGGCGACCTCCCCGCCGCCGCCGCCGGCTTCGAGGCCTCGCTCCCCCTGCTCTCGGAGCCCCGCGGCCGCATACTGGTGGCCCTGCAGGCCGCCCGCATCCTCCACCAGACCGGCGACCTGGAGGGGGCCCGCCGCGTCCTCGCGGACGCCGACCCGGATCCCGAGTTGGCCCCCGTCAACCGCTTCCTGGCCCGCCTCGCCCGCGACCACGAGGCGCTCGTGGCCGGCCTCGAGCTCGATGAAGCTCCGGCCGCCCGCCTGGAGGCCGCCCACCTGCGCGCCCGCACCGACGTGCAGGCTGCGCTCGGCGCCCTCGAGGCCGTCGACGGTCCCGAAGCACGCTGGTTGCGCTTCGAGTTGGTGCGGCGCGCCGACGATCCCGCCGGGCTGCGCGAGCTCGCCGCGTCCCTGGCGGCGGACTATCCCGACGACGCCGCCAACCTGCTCGCGGCCATCGCCATCGAGCTGCGTGATCGCCATGACGAGGACGCCTCCGACCTGATGCGGGTCGCCGTCTCGGCGAGCCCGGGGGACCGCGTGCTCTTCTCGGCCGCCGAGCGTGAGCTCGCCCGCGCCGGCATGCCCCGGGACATGTGGCACGAGGCCCTGGACGTGGACCTGCCGGAGCTCGACGAGCTCGAGAAGTGGATCGCCCTGTCCTGGGACGAGAGCGACCCCGAAGCGGCGGCCGCCCTCGCGTCCCTCGCCGGTCGCGCCACCGCGCCTGCAGACCGCATCGCGACCACCTTCCTTGGCTTTCTGGCCCAACGCGACCGCGACGACCAGAGAATCCTCGAGGCCCTCGACCGGGACGGCCTGACCGGCCGCGCCGACTTCTTGCGGTTCTGGAACGCGCCGGACCCCGCGCAGACGACCTCGGCCCTCTCGCATCCCCTCACGAGGCCCTTCGAGGAGCTCACCGCCCTCCTGGGCGAAGGGATCGGGGATCCCGCCCTGGCCCACCTCCCCGCGCTCAACGCGGAGGGCTGCAGCCGGCTCGACGAGGCGCTTCGCCTGCGACCGACGACCGGCTTCACCGTGGGCACCTGCCTGGCCTGCTCCCGCATCGCGCGGGTCATCACCGACATGTTGCTGCTCTCCGAGGCCGAGTCCCGCCTGGCCCTCCTGCTCCCCGAGGGCCACCCACGCCGGCTCCTCGCCCTGGAGCGGACCGCCGCCGGTGCCTCCCTCACCGAGAACCACGAACTGTCCCTCCAGGCTGCCTGGCTGCTGTACAGAGACGCCCCGGGGGCCGACGCCCTGCGCCAATGCATCGACTACGCCATCTCCGCCGAAGACCGGGAGGTCCTGCGCTTCTTCCTGATCCAGGCGCAGTACCAGATCCCTGACGACGAGCGCATGCAGTTGGCCGCCAAATACCTCGGAGAGTCCGGCGAAGAGCTCGTGGCCATCGAGCCCGGGGACGCACCGGTGCCGGCCATCCTCGGTGCCGCGACCGTGATCCCGTCGACCCCCCTGGTCCCGGTCCTCCCCGAGGAGTCCATCATCCAGGAGATGCCCGCGGAGTATTGGATGGAGGACGCCGCCGTCCTCCTCGAGCTGGCTATGTCCGAACCGGAACCCGACCTCCTCACCGAGGCGGCCGCCCTGTACCTGTTGGCCGGGGAGACCGGCGCCGCCCAGGGAGCCCTCGACGACGTGGCCGAGACCCAGCCGGCCCGGGCGCTGTTCCAGTTGGCCATCGCTGCGCGCGCCCGGGACGCGTCCCTGGCCTTCCAGGCCGCGGGCCGGCTCGCCGGACGCGCCGGGGAGCCGCTGCACTCCGTCCTCGCCGAGCTGGCCCTGCTCCTCGACGAACCCCTGCCCGCCGAGACCACCCGCGTTCACGCCGGCGCCTGGCGGGTCCAGCTCGACGGCATCCTGCGGCACGCCGACTGGGACCAACTGGTGTCCCACGCGGAGAAGTGTCCGGACGATCCCGTCCTGAAGTTCTGCGTCGCCCGGGCGATCCAGGAGCACGACGGCCAGCGGGCCACCGAACTGTACCTGTCCCTGCTCCAGACCGACCTGGTCTTCCCGGCCCTGTTCCAGATCCTGCGCCTGGCCTGGCGTATCGAGAAGAGCATGTTCGTGAAGCCGGCGCTGATCCGGCTCTCCCAGTTGTCCTCGGAGCCCACGGTCGCCATGGAGAAGCTGCGCGCCGGCATGGAGGTGACCGAGCTCCCGGCCCATTCCCTCGTCGTGCTCACCGCCTACCTGAGGGGGCTCGTCCCCGCCCGCGTCCTGTCCGGGCTGGTCGCGTCCCCTGGGCTGCGCGCGCGCCTGCTGACGCAGGCCGCCCTCGAGGCCGGGGAGGATGTCCAGGAAGAGCTGGCCGGGATCGACCCGGGCACCCCCGAGCTCGAGATGATCCGACGGCTGGGCTCCCTGGACCTCGAACCCGGGACCTTGCTCGAGGCGGAGAAAGCCTCGCCCATCGCCTCCCCCGCGCTGGCCTGGTGGCTGGGAACGACCCCGGAGTCGCTCCCGGAGCCGCTGCCCGACTACTACCGGCTCGAGGCCATCCGCCTGCGGGCCGCCTGGGACGACACCACCGACCTGCTACCCGCCGAGGTGCGCCCGGCCTACGAGACCTTGGCGCGTCTCGCTTTCCTGGAACGCGGACATGATCCTTCCCTGAACAGGCTGCTGGCCTTCGCCCGGAAAGACGAAGATCGTCTGGACGCGCTGCGGACGGAGCGGGACCGGGAGACCGCCGCCGACTACGACGCCCTGGGCAGCCCGGCCGCCTTCGGCGCCCTCCTGCTGGACCCCGAGTCCCGACCCGGCACGGCCGACACCTGGATCCTCGCCGGACACCGCCGGGAGCTGGGCGGCACCCCCGTCGCCGCTGCATGGGAGCCCGCCTTCGCCTCGGGCGCCGGGGATGCCCTGCTGGCCTGGCGCGCGGCCGTGGGAGAGGAACTGACCGCCGAGGCCCCCTCGGAGCTCTGGGCCCACCTGGCGCCGCCCGAGGCCGTGGAGCGCCTCCGTCGGCGGTGGGAACGCCGGTCCGGAATCCCCGGGACGCCCCCGGTACCCGACGCCACCGACGAGGTCGGCCTGGGCCTCAACTTCCTGCATTCCCTGCTGGCCGGGGACGAGTCCATCGCCTACCTGGAGGGGGAGACCGCGCCCCTGCTCGCCGCCCTGGCGCGCCGCTCGATGTTCCGGCTTGGGCTGTGGCCCGACCTCACCCGTCATTTCCTCGACCTGCTGGACACGGATCTGACCCCGGCCCGAAAGGCCGAGTGCTTCCGCCAGATGATCCGCATCGACTCGGAGGGGCGCGCCGACGAGGACAGCGCGATCCTGACGCGCCGCGCCCTGGGAGAGATGTATCCCCGGGACACGCACAACCTGCTCTCCCTGCTCGAGCTCGACCGCGGCCGTCTGGACACCGAGTCCGAGCTCGTCTGGTTCGTCCACCTGGCGCGCAGCCGCGAGGCCGTGCCGGATCGCGTCGCCTGCGCCCTGGAGTCGTGGCGGCTCGAGTACCTGATCCTGCGATCCCTGCCGGCCCGTGAGGCCGTGCAGGAGCTCGTCGGCCTGGACACCTCGGACCCCAGCCTCACCTGGTGGGCCTTCTGTCTGCTCGCCGACGCCTTCCCCTACGAGCTCGCCGCACGTCAGTACCCGCCCGAGGACGAGAGCGGGATGGTCTTCTGGCGCCGGAGCCTCTCCCAGTTGGCCTGGGAGGAGGCCCGCGGTGGCTTCGAGCGCCTCGCCGTCCAATGGGGCGCCGAGCTCCCGCTCGTGGAACAGTTCCTCGAGGGCGCCCTCTCCCGCGGCGAGGGCGAGCTCACCCATCGGATGCTCCAGGCCAGGAGCCTTGACCCGTTCCTCGAAGAGGAGCAGCGGATCGAGTGCCTCTATGCAGGTGCCCTGGCCCTGGAGACCTGGGCCGACCTGCCGGAGCCATCGATCGCCGCCTACCGCGCCGTGCTCGAGCTTCGCGCCGAGCACGAGGCGGCCTTCCTCCGGCTCCGCCTCCTGCTGGACAGGCTCGGCCGTCACGCCGAGCTCGCCGACCTGGTGCAGGCCCGGTCCCACCTCGAACGGCGGCCGGAAATCCTGGCCCGGCTGCTGGTCGATCTCGCCGACCTGGAGTTGAACGTCCTGTTGAACCGCAAGGCCGCGCGCCTGACCCATGTCCGCCTCGCCGAGCTCCTGCCCGCCTGGAAACCGGGCCTCTCCACCCTCTCCACCCTCCACGAGGAGGAGGCGGACTGGCCCGCCGCCGCCGACATCCTCGCCCGTTGGCTGGCCCTGGAGACCGACCCCTTCGTCCGGTGCTCGATCTGCCGCCGGCTCGGACACGCCGAGCAGACGCAGGAGCATCCACGCCCGGCGCTGGACTGGTACATCCAGTCCCTCGAGCTCGACCAGGCCCAGTTGGATCTGTGGGAGAAGGTCGTCGACCTCCACCTCCAGCTGGGAGATGCGAAGAAGGCCGCCTGGGCCCTCAAGAAGTGCCTCACCCTGCAGCCCAGCGTCGAAATCAAGGTCACCTACCTGCAGCGGCTCGGCGACATCTACGAGAACCAGCTCCGGGACAAGCGCCTGGCCCGGGAGGCCTTCGTCGAGGCCGTGGACTGCTCCGAGGGCAGCCTCGCCGCCGTGGAGAGCCTGGTGCACTTCTACGAGCGCAACACGGACAGCGCCTCGCGCAACGTCAAGCTCGACCTGCTCTGGACGGCCGAGCGTCAGAAGGTCACCGGCCCAGAGGCCCGTGATCACGTGCTGCGCATCGCCCACTTCGCCATGTGGAAGCGCAACGACGTGGCGGCGGACCTGCTCTCCGAGTGCGCCGCCGCCCTGGGGATCCCCGAGCGGGAGCTGCCCGTGAAGCCGAAGCGCCATGCCCTGAATCCCGACGTGCTCCGTTCCGAGGAGCTGGGAAACTACCTGTACCCGCAGGATCTGGTCCAGAGCCAGCGACGGATGCTCCAGGTGGTTCACGAGGAGGCCTGCCGCCACCTCAAGGACGTGTTCAAGAAGTCCGTCCCCGGCCGGTCCGACCGGGTGAAGCAGCCGCCCGAGGCCCTGCTGTCCATCCTCGGGCGCCAACCGAAGGCCGTGGAGGTCTATCAGACCAACATCCCACATCTGCTGTGGCTGCCGATGGATCCTCCGGTGCTGCTGGTGCCCACCTCCTGGCCCCTGGCGGAGTTGACCGATCCGCAATGGCAGTTCCTCCTGGGCGGACACCTGTTCCTCCATGAGGCGGGGCTGAGCATCCCGCTGGCCCTGACGGCCGACCAGTTGGTTCATTTCCTCGCGGCCCTCGTCCAGACCGTGTTCCCGGAGCGGCGCATCGAGGGGATGGACAACACCATGCTGCAGGACTTCTCCCGCTGGGCGCAGAAGATCGTCGGCCGCAAGGACCGCGACCTGCTCGCCGGCCTGATCCTCGAGATGGGGACCTTCGGCCGGAAGGATCTGCTCGCCGTCCAGGAGCTCCTGCAGCGCACCGCGGATCGGGCCGGCTACCTCTGCGCCGGCGGCTTCGCCCCCGTGAGTGCCTGCCAGGCCTACCTGGAGAACGGCTCCGAGCGCGTGCAGCGCCTGCTGCAGTTCGCGGTGACCCAGACCCACTTCCAGCTTCGGGAGATCGCGCTGGTGGAAGGCATGAGGGGTTGAGCATGCGCCTCGACGTCCGCTCTCCCTGTTTCGTCTTCGGCGCCATCGACGTCGCCTTCTCGCTGCTGTATCTGTTCGTCTTCACGGTCCTGATGCCCAGCCACGAGCCCTGGACGCGCTTTCTCACCCTCTTCTTCCCGGGCGTGCTCCTCGCCGGCGGCGTCTGGATGATCGTGCAGGGCCCCGGAGCCCGCCGCGTGGGACTCGGGCTGGCCATCCTGTTCCTGACGCTCTGCCTGCTGCTGCTGGCCGTCCTCTCCTACACCATCGGCATGTTCCACGGGATCTACGGTCCCCTGGGCACGGGCATCAGCGTCATCTCCGCCATCCTCATGACCATGACGGTGTTCCTCGTGGGCCTCTGGCCCGTGTTCCAGTTGCGCGCCTTCTGGCCGGTGAAGCAGCCGCGATGAGTCCCTTCTACCGCTTCCTGTCCCGGCTGCTGGCGGCCACCGTGGCCCTGTGCCTTGCCTCTTTCGCCCTGGGACACCGGCTGCACCGTCACGACCCGGCGCCCCTAGATCGGAAGAGCACACGTCTGAACTCCAGGCACCGAATACGATATCGTATG
>CALKWH010000177.1 GCA_938004375.1 uncultured Pseudomonadota bacterium | reverse complement strand
CGGCGCCCCCCGAGACCTACACTCTTTCCCTACACGACGCTCTTCCGATCTCTCCGTGAACGGGCGGGGACGTTCCGCGCGGCCCGCGACTCTCAAGCCGCCGGCCGAGGACGTGCACCTCGTCTTCGGGGTCCATCCCGTCGAAGAGTTGTTGGAGACCGGCCGGATCCAGACCCTGCTGGTCACCTCCTCGGCGCCGCCGCGCCTGGTGGGCGCCGCCAGAGCCCGGGGGATCCGCGTCGAGAACGTGTTCGCCTCGGAGCTGGACCAGATGACGGGGCTGGGTGTCCACCAGGGAGTGGTGGCCCTCGCGGACGGCTTCACCTACACAGAGCTCGATGTGCTCCTGACCGAGGCGGTGGCCTCGGGACCGGCCCTGCTCGTGTTTTTGGATCGGATCACGGATCCCCACAACCTAGGCGCCATCGCGCGCTCGGCCTATCTCCTGGGCGCCCACGGTCTCGTGATTCCCATGCGCGAGTCCGCCCACCCGACCGCTGGCGCCATGAAGGCCTCGGCCGGGGCGCTGGCCCACCTGCCTGTCGCCCGGGTGACCAACCTGAAGCTGGCGATGGCCGCAGCGAAAGACGCGGGGGTGCTGGTCGTGGGCGCGTCCGGAGAGGCCGAAGAGGATCTCCCGGGGTGCGATCTGCGCGGCCCGGTGGCGCTGGTGATCGGCTCCGAGCACCAGGGCCTTCGTCCCTCGGTGGCCTCCGCCTGCGACCTCGTCGTCCGCATCCCCATGTGCGCCGAGGGGGTCGGCTCCTACAACGCCTCGGTGGCCGCCGCCCTCTGTCTCTACGAGACCCTGCGCCAGCGGCAGGCCGAGTGATCGCGCCATGATCCCCGCCCTGGCTTTGCCCATCACCGAGCCGATCCTGTTGTTCGGGCTGGTGCTGTTGCTGGTGCTGGTCGCCCCGCTCGTCTCCGGTCGCTTCAACCTTCCCTCCATCGTCGGGCTGATCGTGGCCGGCATGCTCTTCGGCCCTCACGGCCTTGGGGTCTTCACCCTCGAAGCCGAGATCCACCTGCTGGGGCAGGTCGGGCTCGTCTACATCATGTTCCTCGCCGGCGTGGAGATCGACCTCCAGCAGTTTTTCCTCGTCCGCCGGCACAGTCTGATCTTCGGAATCCTGACGTTCTCGATCCCGCTGGTCGCAGGCGCCCTGCTGGCGCCGCCACTGCTGGGGATCGGGATCCTGCCCGCCATCCTGCTGGCCTCGATGTTCTCCTCCCACACCCTCATCCCCTGGCCCCGCGTGAGCGCCCTGGGGCTGACCCGGCAGCGGGCGGTCATCGCCATCGTGGGCGGCACCATCCTCACCGACACCCTCGCCCTGCTGCTGCTCGTGTTCGTCGTGGGGGCCCACGCGGGGCAGCTCACGCCGTGGTTCCTCACGCGCCTCTCCCTCTCGGTGGCCGTCTTCGTGGTCGCGCTGTTCGGTCTGCTGCCGCTGGTCAACCGCTGGTTCTTCCGGCACTTCGCCTCCGACGGCCAGGTCGAGTACGTCTACGTGCTGTGCGTCGTCTTCCTCAGCGCGGCCCTCGCCCACGAGGCGGGCCTCGAACCGATCCTGGGCGCCTTCTTCTCGGGCCTGATCCTGAATCGGCAGATCCCGGAGAAGAGCACGCTGATGAACCGGATCCATTTCATCGGGTTCGCGTTGTTCATCCCGTTCTTCCTGCTCTCGGTGGGCATGATCGTGGACGTCCGCCAGTTCTTCACCGGCCTCGACACCCTCCGCACGACCGCCTTCATGGTCCTCGTGGCCCTCGCCACCAAGTGGGCGGCCGCCCGGCTCGCCGGCCTGCGCATCGGCTGGTCCCCCGTCGAGACGCGCATGGCCTTCGGGCTGTCAGTGAACCAGGCGGCCGCCACCCTGGCGGCGGTGATGGTGGGCGTGAACACCGGCATCTTCGGGCTCGAGATCGTGGCGGGCACCATCGGCATGATCATGGTCACCTGCATCGTCGGCGGGTTCGTCACCGAGCGGGCCTCTCGGGAGCTCTCCGAACAGGTCGTGCGCAGGGCGCCCTCCAGGCCGGGGCAGGGGCGCATCCTGGTGCCGCTGGCTGCCCGTGCGGACCCCCTGGTGGATCTAGCCCTGCTGCTTCGGCCGTCGGGTTCGCGGGATCCCCTGTACCTGCTTCACGTCATCGAAGAGGGCTCGGAGCTCGCGGAGCGCGTGGACCACGGGGAGCGGCTGCTGGAGCAGTCCGTGCTGCGGGCCACGTCGGCCGACGTGCGGTCCATGCCCCTGACCCGGGTGAGCATGCACGTGGGCTCCGGGATCGTGGGCACCATGCGCGACTTCGCCATCGAGACGGTGGTCGCCGGGCTGCCGGGGAGCCGCTCCCGGATCCTGTACACGTGCAGTCCGGTGGTGGACTTCCTGGTCCGCAACACCCGCGCGGCCCTTCTGCTGGTCCGCATGCCGGAGGCGTTCTCCAAGCCGGTGTCGGTGCACTGGATCGTCCCCGAGCGTCTCGTCGACCACCCGGGCTTCGCGGCGGCCCTGGAGCCCATGCTCCGCCTGCTGCGCCAGTGGAGCGTCCCCCTGCGGGTGACGATGCCTGAGGCCGGCCGGCTGCTGTTGCGCCGGCACCTGGGGGCAATGCAGGCGCGCTTCGAGGATCCGGGTCCGCGTCTCCCCGAGGCCGTGGTGGCGGGGGCGGACGAGTGGACTGTGTTCTTCATGGTGCGGCCGTCGGGCCACGGGTGGAGGCCCTGGTTCGACCGGACCCAGAAGGCCCTGGTCACCGGGTTCCACGCCCCTCTGGGCCTCCTGTTCCTGCCCGAACCCGAGGAGGGGGATCAGACCCCCGTGCCCGGCGTCTCCGTGGAGCCGGACTCCGGCGAGGTGAGCTACGAGGTGACAATGGCCGAGTTCGCCGACCCGCGGCTGGAGGTGGCGGTGGACGCCCTGCTGGCCGAGGCCGCCCTTCGGGACGAGGCTGCCGAGGAGCGACTCGAGGAGGCCTTTCTCGAGTCCTGCCGCGCCGCGCCGGTGCTCCTGGCTCCCGGGATCGCCTTCCTCCACGAGCACGTGGAGGAGCTCGAGGGGAATCACGTGCTCCTCGGGCGATGTCCGGCCGGCTTCGACACCTTCCGCACCATCGAACCCGTACGGCTGGTGGTCATCCTGCTGGGTAGGGGGCATCGTTCGACCCAGGAACACCTCACCCTGCTGGCCGTGCTGGCCCGCACGCTCTCCCGCGGCGCGCTGTCCGCCCGCCTCCTGGGCGACGTCCCCGTGCACCGCCTAGAGGAGGAACTCGAGCAGGCAGATCGGAAGAGCGTCGTGTAGGGAAAGAGTGTAGATCTCGGAGGGCGCCGT
>CALKWH010000176.1 GCA_938004375.1 uncultured Pseudomonadota bacterium | reverse complement strand
AGATCGTATTCGGTGACTGGAGTTCAGACGTGTGCTCTTCCGATCTGATCTTGGCTTCCTTCTGCATGTTGGCGTTGGCGTTGGAGGACTTGCCCATGGCCAGCAGGCCGATGGGCATCAGGGAGAGCACCATCAAAATGAAGCCGATGGTGAACACCGAGCGCCCGATGGGGGTGTGTTCCATCGCCATGCGTTCGAAGCGGGTGGCCTCGCTGGTGGGCAGGGCCTCGGTGATGACGGGCTTCTCGGCCTCGGGGGGAGCGAGCTTGTACTCGCCGGCGCCCAGCATGGGGGTCTCCTCGCGCATCTTGCCGATGCGGCCGGCGGCCGACACGGCGATGACCACCGCCGGGATCGCGCCGACCATGGACAGGATCAGCACCACGATGTCGCCGGTGTAGAAACCGGCGACGTAGTACCGGTAGAGGTAGCCGGCGAAGATGCCCACGATGAACACGCCCGCGACATGGATGAAGCCCTCGCGGTTCTTCTTGTGGGCCATGTAGGCGGCCGCGGCCATGATGACGAGCAGCAGGATGAAAATCAATATGGTGAACGTCATGTCCCTGGTCAGGACGGAGTTGCTGACCGAGGACAGGACCGACAACTTCTGGACGTCGATGGGGGCCATGGCCAGGGCGTCGGGGGCCTTGCCATCCTTGCCCAGTTTGTTCTTGAACATGGCGGCGGTGGCGTAGCACTTGAAACCGTTGTTCTTGCGCACCGCGTCGTTGAGCTTGCTGCAGTTCTCGGCCTTGCCGGCATAGTCCTCGGAGAACTTCTTGTCGATCTCCTTGAAGTCCGGGGCGGCGAAGGCGCCGACCATCTTGCAGGTCAGGTACTCGGATTCCAGGGAGAACTGCTTCGGAGTGCAGCCGGCGGCCTCATCGATGACCACGCACTCGCCGTTTTTGAGGCGGTCGCCGGCACAGGGGGTGGGCGAACCGATCTTGAACATGCCCAGCGGAACAATGAGGATCATGATGCCCAGGCCGAGCCCGTAGAGGAGCTTGGAGGACATCTTGGTGCCGAGGCCCGAGGGCAGCGGCGCGCCGTAGCCGGGCGGCTGGTAGTCGAACTGGCCGCCGCCCGTGGGAGCGGGGGGCATCGGGTTCTGGTTCTGTGGTTCAAAAGGCGGCATTCCGGACTGATCGTTCATGCGGTCCTCCCGTGAAGTGATAGATTCCTACCTTAACGGAAGATGAAGAGTCAAGAACTTGTTCTCGGTTTTTTCCGAGAAAAGCACCGGGTTCTTCCGGCGGCAGGGGAGGGAGCGGGTGGGCAGTCCCATGGCTCCGGACCTCTGGAGGGCGCAGATCCGACCGGATCGCGCCGTCGGCGTCCCGCGAAGACTGCCGAACCGGAGCCACCGCCGGCGCGTCGACCGCAACCGGGCGGAAAACGGCGGGCGCCCGCAGGCGGCGTCGTTTCAGGAGCTGTCCACCGGCTCCCGGGTATGGTATAGATCGCTTCCGTCGTCGATGCAATTCCTGTTTCACTGTAATTTTTCCAGTGAGGTCAAAAATCGTGCTCTCCTTGATTCAAAAATTAGGCTATTTTCCGCGCACCGCGGTGTGGGAATTGACCCTGGGATGCAATCTTTGTTGTCGGCACTGCGGATCCCGCGCCGGGAAGCCCCGGGATCATGAATTGAGCCGGGAGGAGGCCTTCCGGTTGGCCGACGAGCTCGTGGATCTCGGGCTGGAGCGGATCACCCTCTCTGGGGGCGAGCCCACCATGAGCCCCTACTGGGTCGAGCTGGGCGCGCGCCTGGTGGCCGCCGGCGTCAAGGTGAACCTGATCAGCAACGGGATGGGCTGGAGCGGGGATCACGCCCGTCGCGCGAAGGAGGCCGGGTTCGAGTCGGCCGCCTTCTCGGTGGACGGGTTCGCCGAGGCCCACGACTACATCCGGGACGTGAAGGGCGCCTTCGACCACGTGCTCGAGGCGTTCGCCGCCTGCCGCGACGTCGGCCTGCCCGTGGGGGTGGTGACGACGGTGTACCGGCACAATCTGAAGGATTTGCGCGCGTTGCGGGGCTTCCTGCGGGAGCAGGGTGTGCGCTCGTGGCAGGTGCAGATCGGCAACCCGGCCGGCAACATGAAGGATCACCCGGAGCTGGTCATCGTGCCCCGGGATCTGCTCGAGATCGTGCCCGAGCTGGCCGCCCTGCGCCGCGAGGACGAGAAGCCCGACATCTACATCGGCGACAACGTCGGCTACTTCGGCCCCTACGAGAAGGACCTGCGCGACTCCGGTCGTGAGATCGACTTCTGGCTGGGGTGCCGCGCGGGCCTGCAGGTCATCGGCATCGAGAGCGACGGCGGCGTGAAGGGCTGTCTGTCGCTCCCCTCGGAACTGAACCGCGAGGACCGCTTCCTCGAGGGCAACGTCCGGCAGCGGTCGCTCACCGACATCTGGTGCGATCCCGACGCGTTCTCCTACAACCGCAAGTTTACCGTGGAGCGCCTGTCGGGGTTCTGCGGGACCTGCAAGTACAACGAGGTGTGCCGCGGCGGCTGCCTGTGGACCTCGTTTTCCCACTCCGGCGACCGTTACGAGAACCCGTTCTGCTACTACCGCGTCGCGGTAGAGGCGGGCCTGATCGAACCCTGAGGCGGGCGATGGCGTGGCTCTGGCTCCTCGTGCAGGCGGTCCGGAACATGCAGCCGGCCGTGCAGCCGGCCGTGCACGCGTTTCCGTCCACGTTCGAGGTTGCCCTGTCGGCCCACGCGGCGGAGCGGGCCCGGGTGTTCGCGCGCCCGGAGCTGGACACGCCGGTGATCGGCGTGGTCGAGGCCGGCCACGGCTTTCCGATCCACGAGGTGCGCGCCGACCGCCCCTGCCCCGGCGGCGTGTTCCTGCGCGTCGCGCCGGCCAGGTTCGTCTGCTCCGCCCACTTCCGCCCGTCGGCCGCCTTCCCCCTGCGGCGGCCGGTGGTGCCGGTGGACGACGCGCTCCGGCCCGCGCTCGCCTGGCGGCGCGCCATGGCCCCGACGCCGGCGTGGACCTCGCGCGCCGAGCGCCAGGGTGGCCGCCCGTCCCTGACGCTGCCTCGCAACGCCCATCTGCTGCATCGGAAGCGGTTCGCCACGGTGGACGGGGAGTTGATGGTCCACACGATCAAGGACTACCTCGTCGCGGCCGCCGACCTGGAGCCGGCGTCTCCCTCGGAGTTCGCCGGGCGCCTGACGCCGAAGCCAGAAGATCTGCGTTGGGCGGTCGCCTACCACTTCCCGAGCGTGCCCCTGATCGGGCCCGACGGCGTCGGGCGTCGCCGGCTGCCCGACAAGACGTGGGTGCGGCTGGCCCGGGACGCAGCCGTGACGTGGGAGGGACGGCGGTATCTGAAGCTCGAGGACGGCTGGCTTCTGCCCGAGCGGCACGCCCGCGTGTTCGAGGTGGGGGAGCCGCCGCCCGGGATCGGGCCGCGGGAGCGGTGGATCGAGGTGAACATGACCTCCCAGACGCTGGTCGCCTACGAAGGCGCGCGTCCGGTCTTCCGCACGCTGGTCTCCAGCGGTCGGGTCGGGACCGACACGGCGCCGGGCCTGTACCGGATTTACTTCAAGCGGGTGCTTCAGGATGTGTCACGGCGCAGGCCGGGCGGGTGGGATTACTTCTTCGAGGGGGTGCCCTTCGTGCAGTTCTTCCACGGCGTGTTCGCCTTTCACCCCGCCCCGTGGCATCACGCCTTCGGATCGGCGCACAGCATGGGTTGTGTGGAGACCTCCCTGCGGGACGGCGCCTTCCTCTTCGGGTGGACGCTGCCGCGGGTGCCCGACGGCTACCTCGCCCTCACCGACACGGCCGAGGAACCCGGCACCCTGGTCCGGATCGTCAAGTTCACCGGTCACAGGGTTCCCACGCGGTTTCACCCACGGGAGTTGACGCCGCCCGAGTAATCGCGCCGGTCACTCCCAGTCCGGGGCGGTTTTGAGGTCGGAAGCGGGGGAAGAGTCCGACTTGTCGGAACTGTCGGACTTGTCTGACTTGTCGGACTTGTCGGACTTGTCGGACTTGTCTGACTTGTCTGACCTGTCTGACCTGTCTGACTTGTCTGACTTGTCTGACTTGTCTGACTTGTCTGACTTGTCTGACTTGTCTGACCCGTCTGACTCGTCTGACTTGTCGGACTGCGGACTGAACTGGCCACCGACGAGCCGGACGCGCCGGGGTTCCGGGGAGTCGATGACCGCGGTCGGGACCGGTCCCGCGGGTCCCGGGGTTACCTCGGTAGAGAAAGGACGCCAGGGCGGCGGAGTCCCCGCTGCGAGCCGTCCCACCCGCGGGGTGAGCCAGAGACCGGCGCCCAGTCCCACGAGCGCGAGCAGGAAAAAACCAAACGCCAGGCGCGGCAGGCGGCGCCTCGGGCTGCGAGTCGGCTCGGGCAGCGTCAGGATGGTCGCGGGACGTCGGCGCACGGGCGTGGTGTCGGTCGGCTCCTCGTTCCGCGGTCGAGGGATCGGCGCGTCGGTCGCCCGGGCGGGGTCGGGGTCGGCGGGCTCCGGTCGCGTGGCGAGCCGGGAGAGCGGCGCGGTGGGCGCGGCTGCCGGGGAGAGGTCCGCGGCGGGCAGGACCCAGGTGTCCGAGCGCTCGTCTCGGGAGAGCAGGAGGGTGGCTTCCCCCGGGGGTGGAAGCAGGATCTGGTGTTCGCGGACCAGTTGGGCCACCTGGCTGGAGGCGTCCCAGGGAAAGAGCCGTTCGAAGGCCGCCCGGGCCTCGGTTGCGCTGGCGAAGCGGCGGTCGCGGTGGGGGTCGAGCAGGCCCAGCACGAGGGCGTCGACCGCGGGATCGAGGGTGGGTTCCAGCACGCTGGGCGCCAGAAATCGCCCGGCCATGACCTCGGCCAGCGGTTCCGCCCCGTGGCTGCGCCCGAAGCGGCGCACGCCGGTGAGCGTCTCCCACAGCACCAGTCCCAGGCTGAACAGGTCGCTGCGGCCGTCGAGGACCTCGCCACGGGCCTGCTCGGGCGACAGATAGGGGAGCTTGCCCCGCACCATGTTGACGTGGGTGTGGCTCACTGCGTCGCGCATCTTGGCGATGCCGAAGTCGGCGAGCTTGACCTCGCCGTTGGCCGAGAGCAGGACGTTGTGCGGGCTGATGTCCCGGTGGATCACCCCCAGGGGGCGGCCCTGGGCGTCGGCCAGCTCGTGGGCGTACTGCAGCCCGGCGAGCACCTTGGCGGCGATCCAGCAGGCCAGCGCGGGATCCCAGGGGCCGGGATGGCGCTCGAGGGCGGTCTTCAGGTCCAGGCCCTGCACGAATTCCATCACCAAGTAATATTGGCGTCGGTCTCGATTGAACTCGAAGACCTGCACGACGTTGGGGTGGTCCAGTCGGGCCGCCAGCGTGGCCTCGCGCACGAACATGTCCACGAACTCGGCGTCCTCGGACATGTGCTCACGGATCCGTTTGATGGCGACGACCTTCTGGAACCCGCCCGGCCCGGTCCCCAAAGCCCGGAACACGTCGGCCATGCCGCCGCTGGCGATGCGCTCCAATATCTGATATTTACCAACAAAGTCCTGCATGGAGACTCCTGCCGTGCAGCTCCATTGTCCGGGTTTACGGCCGATCGTGTCGTGAAAATGACAGAAAAGTGAAAAAATCAAGCAAAATCGGTCAGGAACCGTCACCGATTCGTCCGAAATCGGGTCAGGGGCCATTTTGTAGGCCATTTTTTTATAAATATTGGTTTGAACGGAGGATCGGATTTCCGTACTGTCGGGACGGGAGGAACCTATGCCGCTGCACGTGGTCGAGTCGAACCGGATGGGGGCGCTGCTCGAGGCCCTCGACGAACGCCTGGGACCGCTGGAGTTGTTCGAACCGCGCACCGTGCTGGTGCCGGGCCGCCACTACTTCAGTGTGCTGAAGAACGCCATCGCGGCGTCGCGGGGCGCCTGCTTCCAGATCGACCTGCTGACCTTCGACTCCTGGCTGGCCCGCCAGGCCGGCGCCCTCGTTCCGGACGCGCTGACGGCCGACTCCGCCGCGCTCTCAGCCGCCATCTTCCAGGAACTGGTGTTCACCGACCGGCTCTCGGAGGAGGCGTTCGCCCCGCTGCGGGATTATCTGAGGCAGGGGAAAGGGAGCGTGGCCCGGGACGTCGCCTGGCAGGTGGCCCGCGCCCTGGGGGAGCTATTCGTCCGGTATCACCAGGAGCGGCCGGGGTTGATCGACGCCTGGCTCAGGGGTCGGCACTTCACCGACCATCCCCTCGAAAGGTGGCAGGCGTCGCTGTGCCGCTCGGTCCTCGGCGACCCGGAAGAGGCCCGGGGCGCCGCTCTGAATTTTCCCGCCCTGCGTTTTCGCGACCGGCCCGAGGCGCTCGCGCCGGGACCGCTGCACGCGCTGGTGCCGCTCACCTGGCCGCGCCGGGACCGGGAGTTCCTGGCGACCCTGGCTGACCACCGGGACGTTTTCCTCTATCTGTTCAGCCCGTGCAGCGGGTTCTTCGAGGACGTGCGGCGGTGGCGCGCGGCGCTGGAACGGACCGCCCCGACGTCCGCGGAGCCATCCGCGGATTCAGGCGCGAGCCCGCAGATGGCTCTCGACGGGGATCCAGACGCGGGGGATCATCCGCTCCTGGCCGCCTGGGGTGCGCCCCTGGCCGAGCCGGTCACCTTCTGCCACGAGGTCACGGGCTACCAGACCGTCGAGGCCTTTCGGGAACCCGAGGGGGACACGAACCTCGCCCGCGTGCAGCGGGCGGTGCTCTCGAACCGGCCAGAACGCCTCCGGGCGGCCGACGACAGCCTGGTCGTCCGTCGCTTCCCCTCGCGGCGCGACGAGTCCGTGGCGATCCGGGAGGACGTGGTCGCCCGGCTGCGGACCGATCCGTCCCTGCGCCTGTGCGACTTCGCGGTGGTGGTGCCCGAGGCCGACGACGGTCCCTCGGCGGTGGAGGCGCTCGAAGCCGTGTTCGCCGAGGGGCCGTCGATCCCGCTGCACCGGGTGCGGCGGCGCTCGGACTCGGAGTCCCTGATCCTGGAGACCGTGGAGCGCCTGCTCGCCCTGCCGTTGCAGGACGGGCTGGCCACGGAGGTGCTGGATCTGGTGCTGCGTCCGTCCATCGTCCCCTGGAGCCCGGAGGAGCGCACGCTGGTGCGCCGCTGGGTGACCGCCTCGGGCGTGATCCGGGGATGGCGGGACGCGGACTTCCTGGGGCTCGACCCCGCCCTGAGGACGCACTCCTGGGAGCGCGCGCTTCGGCGCCTGGCGTTGGGGGCCACGGCGGCGCCGGGGTCGTCCCTCTTCCTCGAGGTGCCCGGAGCCGGCACCCTGGGGGTGCGGGCCCTGGACTTCTCCGCCGATCAGTGGCCGCTCCTGGCCCGCCTGATCACGGCCGTGCACGGTCTGCGGCGGTTCTGCGAGGCCTGTGGCGGCCGGCGCACGGTCCCGGACTGGATGGCGTTCCTGGCCGGACACCTCGAGGACCTGGTCACGCCGCTCACCGAGCGCGACGATCGGCTCCTCTCCCGCTGCCTGGAGGTCCTGCGCGGCCACGCCCGTCGTCCCGTCTGGCGATGGCGCGACCCGGAGCTCACCTTCGGCGAGGTCCTGCCCGTGGTCGCCTCGGATCTCACCGCCCTGCGCACGGTGCACAGCCCCTGGGGCGAACGGGGGGTCTGGGTGGGCGCCAGCTCCGACCTGGGGATCCTGCCCTTCGTCCATGTCTGGTTCGCCGGCCTCGAGGACGGGGCCGTGGCCCGGGAGGTGCCCCGTAGCCCCCTCGACGTCCGCGCCGTGCCGGGGATCCCCGGTCGGGAGCCGTCCCCCCGGGAGGCCGAGCTCGCGCGTTTTCTGGCGGGGCTGTGTCACGCCGGTCGTTCGGCCACCTTCTCCTGGTGCTGCCGGGATCCGGCCACGGGAGATCCGGTGGCGCCCGCCACCGTCGTGCGCGAGCTCGTGGAGGGGTTGTCCCCGCCGGGGAGCGGCTGGCCCGGCGGGCTCGAGGCGCCGGCGTCCGGTGCCTCCACCCACGGGGGGACCTTGCGCTCGGGCAGGGTCTCCTGGCTGGCCGGCCGGCTGGCCGCTTCCGGGTTCGATCCGGGCCGCCTGGAGCCATCGCCGCCCGAGGAACTGGGCCGCTTCCTGCGCCTGCCGGAGCCGCCGGAGCCCCGTGCCCCCTCGTCTCGGGTGAGGCGTCATCGCTGGCGCGATCTGGCCGGCCTGTGGCGTTTTCCCCTGCAGGCGGCGGCGCGCGCCTGGATCCTCCGGCAGCCTCAGGAGCCCGAGGCCCCGTCCGAGCAGGAGCCAGAAGCCCTCGAGGCCTGGGTGCGCGCCCACTGGTTCGCCCGGGTCGTGGACCAGGAGCTCGTCCGCCGCGAAAAGGACGACGCCGACACCGGGGAGGTGGACGGCACCACCGGGGAGGTGGACGGCACCACTTGGAAGGTGGACCCTCTCGAGGCCGCCCTCGATGCCTTCCTGGACGAGGCGGCCGCGCAGGCGTGGAGTCCCGTCGGCGTCCACGGCGCGGCGCTCCGTACCAGGCTCTTGTCGGGTCTCCGTCGGACGGTGCGATCCACGTTGGCGGCCGTCGACGACCTGCTCCCGGAGCCGGCCGATCGGCGCGGGCTGGTCAGGCTCCATCCGGGGCAGGATCCCGCCGTGGAGCCGAGAGCGATCCCCCCGGTGAGGCCCGGGGACGCGTCGGTCCTGCTCTCGGGTACGCTGCCCTGGTTCCACCCCGGCCGCGGAGTCCTGCTGCTGCTCGACACCGGGAGCGACGAGCAGGTCCACAAGGTCTGCGAGGCCTGGGTCGCGCTCTGCGTGCTCCGGCTCCTGCACCCCGGCGAACTGCCGCCCGAAGTCTCGGTGCGGGTCGTCCGCCCGTTCAGCAAGGCAGGCGGGGATCTGTCCTGGCGCTGGCCCATGCCCGGACCCGGGGAGGCCGCCGGGGATCTGGCCCGGCTCTCCACCGAGCTCGTGAACCCGGAGAACCTCGCCTTTTTCCCGATGGAGCTGGCCCTCGAGTGGCTCTCGGGCGAACACGGCGACTTCGGGGCCTGGTACGGGCTGCGGGCGCCCACCCTGCTCGAGGCCTGGCGCGAGGGCTCCCGGGAGGCCGGCCGGTTCGAGCCCCTCTGGGATCTGGGTCCGCGCATCGATCCCGAGGGTGCGCTGGCCCTGGCGCGGCGGATCTACCTGGATCCGGAAGCCCCCGTGGCCGGCCGGTTCCTCGGTCGGATCCTTCCGGTGATCGGTGCGGGCGGTGCCCGGCCGGCCGGGCCTGACGAGGAAGAGGACGGAGGTGAGGACGATGCGTGAGCTCCTGCAGGCCGTCTTCGGACGTCCCGGTCCGGTCCTCGCCCTGCTCGAGGCCTCGGCGGGAACCGGCAAGACCTATACCATCGAGCGCCTGGTGCTGAACCGGGTCCAGGCCGGCGTGCCCATCCACGAGCTCCTGCTGGTCACCTTCACCGAAAAGGCGGCCGCCGAGCTGCGGGATCGGGTGCGCACCTGCCTGGCCACGGAGGGGTCCGGCGATACCCTCGTGCGAGGAGCGCTGGCCGGCTTCGACGCGGCCACCATCACCACCTTGCACGGGTTCGCCCAGCGCGCCCTCTCCTGGTTCTCCATCCACACGCCGTACCCGGTGGAGCAGGAGCTCGCCGCCCTCGACGACCTCCTCCCCGGCGTGCTGCGGGATCTGATCCGGGGTCCCTGGCACCGGGACCCGCTGGCGGCGGCGGCGGTCGAGGACTGCCTGGTGCGACATGGGGCCGGCTCCTTTCGCACGATTTTGCGCGCGGCCGCGGAGACGGCCTCGCCGCTGCGCTTCGAGCGGCGGCTGGCCGAGGCCGGGGCGCGTCTGCCCGCCGCCCTGGGTTCCCCCCAGGGTCGTCGGGCCTTCGAGGCCGTGCTGGCCGCCCGGGCGCCCAAGGGGGATCGTCGCCTGCCTTATACCCGGCTCGTCCTCCGCATCCTCGAACACCACCGGACCTGGCAGGACTGCCTGCTGGTGCTGGCCATGACGGACAAACGGCAGCTCAACCCGCTCATCCGGTACTGCGAGCAGACCCTGCCCGGACTCGACCCCGGCGAGCGCGAGGCGCTCGAGGTCTGGCTCGGGTTCGTCCGCGTGCTGGCGGGCGGCCACCTGAAGAACACGCGGCACCTGACGGTGATGGCGCTTCTGCCCTCGCTGCGCGAGGCCCTCGAGGAGGAGAAGCGCCGGCGTCACGTGCTGACCTATCAGGACATGATCCGCCGCCTGGCCTCCGCGCTGGCGGACCCGGAGCTGGGGCCCGGGCTGGTGGCCCGGCTGCGCGAGCGCTTTCGCCTCGGGATCGTGGACGAGTTCCAGGACACCGACGAGCTCCAGTGGGGCATCCTGAGACGGATCTTCCTGGGCCGGGAGGACGGCGGTCTGGTGATCGTGGGCGATCCGAAGCAGGCGATCTACCGCTTCCGCGGGGCGGACATCATGACCTACCTCGAGGCGCGCCGCCACGTCGAGGCCCACGGCGGCGTGCGGGTGAACCTGGACCGCAACTTCCGGTGCACGGCCCCGATGGTGGACGCCGTCAACCATTTTTTCGGGAGCGCCGGCCCCGAGAGGGTCTTCACCGCCCAGGGCGTCAGTTACGACCATCCCGTGGCCTGCGGACGTCCGGGGCTGAGGCTGGAGCCGCCCTGCGCCCCGGTCGTCATCCTGGGACAACGTTATTGTCCGCACTTCGAGCGGGGGCGCTGGCGCTTCGAGCTTGCCCGCCAGGTGTCAGGGGAGTTGCGCGCCCTTTTCGAGCGGCGTCCCCGGCTCGTGCAGCCCGACGGGACCTCCCGGCCGTTGGACTACCGGGACGTGTATATCCTGGTGGCGAAGCACGCCGAGGGACGGACCATGGCCGGCGTGCTGCGCGAGGAGGGCATCCCGTTCGCCTTCTACAAGCGCCAGACGCTGTTCGACGGTACGGAGGCGCAGGCCCTGCTCGACGTGCTCGAGGCGGTGCTCCGGCCGCAGGTGCAGGGTCTGCGGCACCGGGCCTTCGTGACCCCGTTCTTCGGGATCGATCCGCTCGCCTTGGCCCGGGCGGACGGTCTGCCAGATCGGAAGAGCACACGTCTGAACTCCAGTCACCGAATACGATC
>CALKWH010000175.1 GCA_938004375.1 uncultured Pseudomonadota bacterium | reverse complement strand
GAGATCTACACTCTTTCCCTACACGACGCTCTTCCGATCTGGCCGTCCCGGCGTCCCCTCCGGCGGCCGTCCCGGACCCAGAGGCCGACGGTGACGTGTTGATCCCCGGCGCCGCGGTCCCCCTTGCGGCCGGCGGTCCCCGCATCATCGAGCTGGAGGCGACGTCGGCGCCCACCCTGCACCCGGTGTCCTCGTTCACCGACGAGTGGGGGCAGTTCCGCCTGCCGGACCCCGAGCTTCTGCACTACGAGCCGCAGAAGTCCGTCATGCGTGACCGCGAGCACATGCTCCAGTTGGCCGCCCGCCTGGAGCAGGCCTTCCTCGACTACAAGATAAAAGGCAGTGTACAAGAAATACACGTGGGTCCGGTCATCACCATGTACGAATTCGTGCCCGAGGCGGGCATCCGGGTGTCGCGCATCGAGAGCCTCGCCAAGGATCTGGCGCTGTCCCTGGCGGCCACCCGGGTGCGCATCGTGGCGCCCATCCCGGGCAAGAGCGCGGTGGGCATCGAGGTGCCCAACGAGGCGCCCCAGATGGTCTTCCTGAAGGAGATCGTCGCGGATCCGGCGTTCTCCCAGAGCAAGAGCAAGCTCACCATGGCCATGGGCAAGGACATCAAGGGCCGGGCGGTGGTCTCGGACCTCGCCAAGGCGCCCCACCTGCTGATCGCCGGCACCACCGGCTCGGGCAAGAGCGTGGGCGTCAACGCCATGATCCTGAGCATCCTGTTCCGCGCCTCCCCGCGGGACGTGCGCATGATCCTCATCGACCCGAAAATGGTCGAGTTCTCGATCTACAACGACATCCCCCACCTGCTGCTGCCGGTGGTGACCGACCCCCAGCAGGCCAACCTGGCCCTCCAGTGGGCGGTGCGCGAGATGGAGCGCCGCTACCAGATGCTCTCGGACCTGGCGGTGCGCGACCTGGGCGACTACAACCAGAAGGTCGAGGAGATCCGGAAGCGGGGCATCGAGGACGCGCCCGAGCACCTGCCGTTCATCGTCATCGTCATCGACGAGTTCGCCGACCTCATGATGGTGGCCGCCAAGGAGGTGGAAACCGCCGTGGCCCGCATCGCCCAGAAGGCGCGCGCCGTGGGCATCCACCTGATCACCGCCACCCAGCGCCCGTCCACCGACGTCATCACGGGCCTGATCAAGAGCAACTTCCCCACCCGCATTGCGTTCATGGTGGCCTCGCGCATCGATTCCAAGGTCATCCTGGACCAGATGGGGGCCGAGGCCCTTTTGGGCAACGGCGACATGCTCTGGTCCAACCGTGGGCTCGCGCCCAACCGCGTCCACGGTGCCTTCATCTCCACGGCCGAGGTCCAGGCGGTGGTCGAGCATCTGCGCGCCCAGGGAAAACCCTCGTACGACATGAGCATCGTCGTGTCCGGCGAGGAGGGCGGCGGCGGCTTCGAGGACGAGCCCTACGACGCCAAGTGGGAGGAGGCCGTGGACATCGTGGTGCGGGACCGCATCGCCTCGATCTCCTACGTCCAGCGCCGGCTGAAGATCGGCTACAACCGCGCCGCCCGCATGATCGAGCGCATGGAGCACGAGGGGATCGTCTCGGCGCCCAACGGCACCAACCAGCGCGAGGTGCTCCTGCCCCCCCGGTGATCCCCCATTTCTTTGCCTTCCAGACTGCATTTTCTCATAGATTTTCCTTGGATTTCCGGGGCTGTTTGAGTAACATCCTGCGAAAGAAAGGTGCAAAATGGCCATTCGAATTTCCATTGCCTGGCGAATCATCTTCGGCACGATTTTCACCATCATCCTCCTGCTCGGCGGCTTCGGATACCTGAGCTCCCAGCGGCTGGAGGTCATCTTCAAGCAGACCGGCGCCGAGCAGCGCAAAAGCTACATCGAGAACATCCAACGGGCCGGCCGGGCCCAGCTCTTCTCGCTGCAGCGGCTGTCCGCGCCCTTCCTCAAGCTCGACCAACTGCAAGAGCTCATGGACGCCATCCCGCCCATCGGCCGCGAGGACGCCCAACTCGACGTGATCACCGTGTTCAACGAGAACGGCTACCTGGCCGCCTACTACGACAACCGGTACCCCACCGCGAAGATCCTGCGCGAGGACAAGGTGTACCTGGTGGGCGATCCGACCTTCACCGGCAAGCTCGAGGTCAACTTCACCGAGTTTCCCTTCTCCGACGTGCTCACCAAGCGTGACTCCGAGGAAGCGAAGCTCCCCACGGGCACGAAGAACCCCCCCTCGGGGCTGCCCGAGGGCCTCGACGTGCGCGTCAAGTCCGTCACCGGCGTGACCGTGACGGCCAAGAGCGGCGAGGAGCGCATGCTGTTTGTGGGGGCCATCATTGAAGAAGGCCGCTATGTCGGCAGCGTCGCCATGCTGTACAACCTGCGCGCGCTCAAGGATTACGAGAAGACGCTGGCCGCCGCCCTCAAGAAGAGCAAGGGGGAGACCTTCAAGAACCTGGTGCAGCTCGGCGGCATCCTGCTGCTCCTGGGCGTCCTGTTCTCGGTCTTCCAGGGCCTGCGCATCACGCGCCCGATCAAGAGCCTGGTGCGCTCGGTCGCCACCTTCGCCCACGGCGATCTCGCCCACCGCGTGAGAATCAAGACTCACGACGAGATCGAGGTGCTCGGTGACGGCTTCAACTTCATGGCCGAGAACCTGGTCATCCTGCTCTCCGAGAGCGAGAAGAAGGCGGTGATGGCCAAGGAACTCGAGGTCGCCAAGACCATTCAGGACTCCCTGGTGCCGGCGTCGGGCCTCCACGAGTTCCCCACGCTCACCCTCGCCGGGCACTTCCTCTCAGCCTCCGAGACCGGCGGCGACTGGTGGTCCTTCTACAAGATCAGCGGGGACCGGCTGATGGTCGTCATCGGCGACGTCACCGGCCACGGCGTGCCCGCGGCCATGATCACCGCCGCCGCCAAGAGCGCGTGCGACACGATCCTGGCGATCGAGGACCTGATCCCCGACCTGGATCAGTTCGCCAACATCCTGAACAACTCCATCGCGGCCTCCGGCAAGGGCCAGTTCTTCATGACCTGCTTCGTCTCGATCATCGATCCGGCCAAGAAGAACATGAAGTTCGTGAACGCGGGGCACAACTTCCCCTACCTGTACCGGCCGGCCGAGGACAAGTTCATCCAGTTGATGGCGCGGGGTCCGCGGCTCGGCGAGCCGGCTGCCGCCAAATACGAAATCAAGGACATCGATCTGCTGCCCGGCGACCTCATCGTGTGGTACACGGACGGCATCATCGAGGACGTGAACCAGGAGGGCTCCGAGTACGGCGACAAGCGCTTCCGCAAGAGCATCAAGGAGGCCAACGCCCTGGGGCTCGAAGCCTCCCTCAAGAAGATTATCGACGACGCCGAGGCGTTCTACGCCGGCGTGCCCCATCAGGATGACCATACCCTGATCCTGGGCCGCATCACCCAGTAACGTGAGGCACGGAGCTGCCATGAGAACCCACTTCCTTTCTGTCGTTCTGAGTCTGTTCGCACTCACCCTGTACGCGGGTCCGGCCCGCGGTCAGGCGACCTCCGGCAACATGCGCGAAGCCCTGGACCAGTTGAAGAAGGGCGACAAGGCCTCCGACGCCGGCGACTTCGCCGAGGCGAAGCGGCGGTTCCAGCGCGCCACCGAGCTGGACAACTCCCTCGTGCCGGCCTGGGAGAAGCTGGCCTCGATCTACTACACCGAGGGCCAGTACCCGCGGGCCATCACCATCGGTGAGGAGGGTCTGAAGGCGAACCCCGGCGCCCCCGAGCTCCAGTTGTGGACGGGCCTGTCCTACCAGATGATCAACCGCGTGCCCGAGGGCTCCG
This sequence comes from uncultured Pseudomonadota bacterium, assembly GCA_938004375.1. GTDB lineage: Bacteria > Myxococcota_A > Polyangia > HGW-17 > HGW-17 > HGW-17. The sequence goes on along the minus strand of CALKWH010000175.1, from coordinate 3,523 downwards.
CCCTGCTCGAGAAGGCCGTGGCCGCGAAGCCCGGGCTGTTCCTGGCCTATTACGAGCCCCTGCGCAAGATCGGCCTGGGCATCTACTACCAGAAGACCGGGGCCGACGCCCGCGCGCTGGCCTCCTACCGCGCCTTCCTCAAGTACCGGCCTGCCGCCCTGCGCAAGGACGTGGACTACCTGGTGCTCTTCCGTGTCGGCGAGCTCGAGCTGCGCGCCCGCCGCGCCGCCGAGGCCCTGGCCGCCTGCGAGGAGGCCCTCAAGATGAACAACCGGTACTCGTCGGCCCTGTGGTGCAAGGCCGAGGCCCTGCGTCAATTGGGCCGCTACGCCGAGGCGGTGCCGTACTTCAAGCGCGTGGCCTCCTTCGGCCAAAAGAAGCCCCGCGTGCTCATCGGGCTCGCGATCTCGCTTCTGCACTCGGGCAACCGGGACGCCTCGCTGTCCACCATGCGCCGATACCTGACCTTCCGGCCCGCGGACCCCGAGGGTCACCAGGTCATGGGGGACATCCTGTACGCCACCGGCAAGCGCGAGGACGCCGTGCGGTCCTACCAGCGCGCCCTGAAGCTCAACCCCGCCGAGCAGGCCTACTACGTCAAGACCGCCGTCTCCCAGATCCAGCTCAACCAGTTCGTCCCCGCCATCGCCACCCTCGCGCCCGCGCTGGAGAAGTGGCCGCAGGACGTCCGCATCCTCCTCCCGCTGGCCTACGCCTACATCCAGGACCGCCGGGCCGCCGAGGCGCTGGCCCTGCTGGAGAAAGCCCCGCAGGAGGACTCGGCCCCCTATTTGAGTATCTATGGGCTGGCCGCGCTGCGCTCGGGCAAGTCCGATCAGGCCTATGGGATTCTAAAGAAGGCGCTGGCCCTTCGGCCCGACCACGAGGCCGACGCCGATCACCTGGTGACCGCCATCCTCGACCTGGCGTATCAGGCCGTGGTGGGCGGGGACGTGGCGAAGGCCACCGGGCTCATGTCCGAGGGCCAGAAACTCCGTCCAAAGGATCTGCGCCTCCTGCGCAACCTGGCCATCCTCCACCTGATGCAGAAGAAGCACGGCGAGGCGCTGGCGCTCCTGAACCAGGGTCTGGACCTCGCCCCCACCGACTTCTACTTCATCCGCCTCAAGGGCAGCGCGCTTCTTTCCATGGGCAAGCTCGAGGAGGCCGTCGCCCTGCTCACCGACGCGCGCAACCGCGCCCGCCGTCTGTCCACCGACGTGCAGGCCCGCGTCGAGATGGATCTGGGCACCGCCCTCGCGCTCTCCGAGGATCTGGAACGCGCGGTCGCCATGTTTACCGACGCCCTGGGCAACGCGCTGGCCGAGCCCAAGCTGGCCGCGCTCATCGAGATGAACCTGGTGCGCTCGCTCATCGCCCGGGCCGCCGCCCGCCTGGCCGACGGCCGGGGCAAGGAGGCCCTGGACGACCTGGAGTCCATCTCGAACTACAAGAAGGTCACGCTGACCAAGGACGAGGACCGGCAGATGCAGTTCCTCAAGGCGATGGCCAACGTGGAGCAGGGCAAGTACAAGGAGGCCGAGACGATGATCGCCGCGCTGGGCAAGGCCGGCCCCATCGCCAACCTGTTCAAGCCGCCCTATGACACCTTCGGTCCCGACCTGCTGCGGGCCTACATCGCCTACCGCCAGAACCGGCTCGACGTCGCCCGCCGCGACTTCCGCGCCGTGGTGGACCGGGCTCCCGCCGAGATCAAGAACCAGGTCTACGCCTTCCTGCGCTCCTGCGACGCCATCGACGGCTCCCAGATGCTGGCCGCCGGCAAGTCCCAGGCCGCGCTGAACTTCTTCAACCTCATCCCCAAGGGCACCCTGGACGCCCCGACCATGCTCAACTACGGCCTGGCCCTCTACCAGGCCGGCCAGCAGGGCGAGGCCGTCGGTGTGTGGTCTCAGATGAACACTCCCCAGGCCGCGTGCAACCTGGGCTCCCACTATCACAACACCGGGGACGCGCCCAACTCCGTGAAGTGGCTGAAGATCTGCGTCGGCGCCGGCCTGGGCGGCCCCGAGAGCAAGACCCGCCTGGAGTTCAAGCAGAAGTTGTTCAACCTGCAGTAACCATCGAGGTGCGACGTGAGACGCCTTTTCATCCTGACCCTTCTCGTGTTCCAGTTCGCCGGCGCCGCCTGGGCCCAGAACCCGCCCGCCAAACTGCGCTTCGGCATCTACGCGCCCAACGCGGCGTTCGCCTCCAACTCCGACCGGTGGAGCTACATCAAGAGCGTGGAGAACGTGATGTCCTCCACGCTGAAGATCCCCTGCACCGGCAACGCCTACGCGGCCGAGGGGGCCTTCGCGGGGGCCGCCGGCCAGTTGGACTTCGCCATCGTGGACGGCATCTACCTGGCCCGCGGCAACAAGTGGCGCGTGCTGGCCACCTCGCTGTACGGCGGCGGTCCGCGCGCGCCCTGGGGGCTCTACGCCAAGGCCGGCGGCAACTTCCAGTCCCTCAAGGGGAAGGTGCTGGTCATGCCGACGTTCGGCGGCAACACCTCCTTCGCCGAGGGCATGCTCGGCGGCGAGGTCAACGTCACCCAGTTCTTCTCCGCGGTGAAGAACGTCCCCGACATCGCGGCGGCGGTCTCCGCGGTGCAGACCGGCGGCGGTGACGCCGTGTTCGCCCCCACCGCGCTGGCCGCGGGCCTGAACCTGGTCTTCAGCGTGGGGTCCGTGCCCAACGCCTCCTTCGTGCTGATCAACGCCAAGATCCCGGCCGACATCGTGGCCAAGGTGCAGGCCGCCATCGCCTCGGTCGGCTCCGGGGCCATCGGCGGCATGGGGCCGGCCGCGGCCGGCGGAGTGGCTTTCGGGCGCTCCACCGCCAAGTTCCTGTCGGCCCAGCCCGCCGTCATGCGGTTCCAGTTCCGCGGCTTCCTCAAGCCCTTCGCGGGCACCTACGAGGAGAGCCCCCTCGTCGATCATTTCTGGGTCCTGCCGAAGTAGCGTTTTTTGGAGTGCGGCCACTCGGGGCCGCCTTTTCTTCTCTTCTCTTCTCTTCTCTATGCTTCCCGCTCACCGGGCCTGGCCAAACCGCCACGCCCGGTCATCACCGACGGTTTCTCGGTCTTCTTGGTTATTCTCTTTCGCCTGGAATCGGACGTATGTCTTTGCTTTTATTCTATCATTTCTTTCCGGAGGCGCAGCCTCCGGACCTCCAGGTCAGGGGGACGCCGGCCCGGCGTGTAAAGGGTGCCTCCCTCGTTCTTTGGGACGGCCGAGGCCGGAAATCCCCCCGACACCCCCCTGGTTTGCTGTTGCGACATGCTCAAGGTGCATCTCTTTACCCAAACCACAGCAGTCGGTGGGTACCGCAGGCCGGAACGCAATACCGATGAGGTCGGAGAGATGAGATGGGTTCATTCCTCTTCACAAGCCCGTACAACAAATGCATCACGCGTTTATCGTCGAAGCCTAGCAGGGGGGTGTCGGGGGGATTTCCGGCCTCGGCCGTCTGACGCAGCGAGTGAAAGAGGGTCCTCGATGCCGGGCCGGCGTCCCCC
>CALKWH010000174.1 GCA_938004375.1 uncultured Pseudomonadota bacterium | reverse complement strand
TCGAGACCGGGCGGATCACCTCCTGCCCCGTCTCGGGCACCTCCCTCTATTTGTGGATCTCCCCGGTGGTCCAGGATCAGATCATCCAGGGCATCGTGTGCACCTTGTGTCCGTCAGCCGCCGAGATGCACTTCAACGCCTGATCCGGAACAACTGGATGCGGCAGATCCGCCACCGGGTCATGAACGGCGTGACGTCCGCGACCAACTCCACCTCCATGCGCATCCGCTCCTTGGCCGAGACGAGGTCCGCCTGGAGCCGGCAGGACCGCTCGTCGCGGTGCAGAATCACCGGGGCACCCTCCGGCTGGCCGGGGAAATAGGCCAGCGCCTGCAGCAGCGCGGGAGACGGGTCGCAGGAGGGGGTCGTGGCGAAGGCGCGGACGAGCTCGTCGGTCTGCTGCATCCGCTGCTGCTCGAGGACGGACCATACCAGCCAGTCAGGCTCCTGGTCACGGAAGGGGAACAGGGCCAGCCCCCGCAACGGGATGAGGCGGCGGGTGGGTGGGTGCCACCGAAAGACCGCCCAGCGGTACCGCCAGGGCGGCGGCGCCCCCTTCCACGGGTTGGTGACGACGATCTCCTGCACGCCGTCGTCGTCCACATCCCAGTAATGAAAGTCCGGCGGCGAATAACTCTCCGGGATCGTCGGGTCATAGACGTGGGAGACCTTCCACACCTCGCGAAACCCCCAGCGTCCTCCCAGCACCTCGTGCACGTCCCAATAGACGCTGGTGATGACCTGGTAGCCCGACACCTGGCGCCCCAGGGTGGTGAACAGCAAGTGCTGGTCGAAGACCGGACCGAGCCGGACCAGGTGCAGCTCGTGCATGGTGCCGTCGAGCTCCCGGGTCGCGGCCACGGGCGACTCCCCGGAGACCAGCTCGGTCTTCCCCAGAACCAGCACGCTCTGCATCTGCTGGATGGAGATTCCCTGGCGCAAGAAGACGTAAGCCTTGAACCGGCGGCCGTCCCGCACCAGGTTGCCCCCCGCCGAGAGGTAGCGATCCCACGGCCCGCGTTCCCGGGTCATGCTGTCCCGGACCAGGGCCAGGTAGGCCGGATCCTCGGAGAAACGGACGGGCTTCTCCGGGGCGGGCTTCTCCTGGCGGGCGCCGAACCAGTCGCAGGCGGACATCAGCAGGAGCAGGAGCGGCAGGGACCGGCGCACGTTGTCTTCCCGACTCCTGGGCCTAGTTGCAGGCCGGACGCCCGGTGCCGCTGCCCTCCCGATCCGGATCCGGAAGGACATCGCGCAGGTAGAGGAAATCCTCGGTGCAGAACGCCTCGAACCCGGCCTCACTGAGGCCGGCGCGCTCCACGAAGGACCGCGCGTTGCCGGCGTCCATCAGGCGCAGGGGCGCGTCCCCGGGGTTATGGAAGGCCCCGTCCACATAAGGCTGGGCGAGCCCCAGGCTGTGGCCGATCTCATGGGCGAGGGTGGTGCCCAGCAGGGTTCCCAGCACGTACACGGCGCAGGCGACGCGCTCTAGCCGGTTGGTGCCCACCGAGGCGCAGGAAGGGCCGTGGGAGACGGGCGTATGGGAGGCCGCCTCCTGGGCGTTCACAGGTGTCCCCTTGCGGTCCGGCCGGAACGGGTCGAAGACCCGGTCGAACAGCGCGTCGGCGATTTCCATGGGGGTGAGACCCACGGGTGGATGCAGGGAGAGCCCGAAGAAACTGTGCAGGAACACCCCACCATAGCCCGGATAGCCGTCCTCCTGGGTGAGGGCGTTGTGCCCACCCAGCACGTCATGCAGGCGCACGTTGCCGACGTCCTTGCCCGGGGAGTTGTCGTAGCCGAGCAACCCATAGCCGTTGGGGTCGAAGCCGTGGATCTCCACGCGGGAGTATAGCCGGTAGTCGGCGATCTCGTCCTCGGTGATCTCGAGGTGGATGCCTTCGTACAGGCCGCGGATGACCTGCCGCGCCCGGTCCCGGATGGCCGAGTCCACGCCGGTGAGCCCCCACTGGGCCAGCGCCGAGTAGTAACTGTCCTGATACACCAACTGGACCTTCTGCAGGACGGGCACGAGCTCGAGTCGCATGGGAACGGTGTTGCTCTCCTCGCAGTCGGCGCCACAGCAGACCCGCGCGGTCAGATCGGCTTCGACCACTCCCCGGGCGGTCCGCAGGTCCAGCACCTCCCCGAGATCCGCCTGCCCGTCCAGCACGTGACGGGCCAGCTCCCCGTCTCGGATCTCCGGGATCCAGATCACGTCCAGCGCCTCGGACAAACCGCCCTCGGGGGTCCAGGTGCCCAGCAGGGAGAACGTCGTGGCGCACCCCTCGGCGGCGGGCGCGAAGGCGTGCCCGTGGATGTCCACGTACCCCCCCAGGGAGGATCGGACGGTGGATACTTGGGTCAGTTCCACCTCGAGCAGCTCCAGCGAGACCGGCAGGGCCGCGGAGTCCGCCTCCGGTCCCAGGGCCGGGCGGTTGCGCAGCCGCAGCGTGCCTGTAAAGTTGGCCGGATGCACGCCGAACACGAAGGAGGGCAGGACCACCGAGCCGCCGTCCCGGGTGCGGGGGTCGGGATCGGTGACGGGCAGCTCCACGGGACCCACCGGCCGGCCGACCGTCTCGCAGGGTCCGCCAGCCCCCTCCGGGAGCAGACAACCCTCGAGGACGGCCACGCTGACGCCCTCCTCTTCGGAGAGCACCAGCCGACGTCCGGTGAAGCCCAGTTTCCCCTCCAGGCTCACGAAGGGGTCGGCCTGGACCGCGGCGAGCTCCGGGGCGAGCTCGAGGGCGGTGACCAGATCGGCCGGGAGGGTGGACGAGGAGTAGGCGCGCCCCGAGAAGAGGGAGGTGGAGCGGACCCGGACGTTCACCAGCAACTGACCCGGACGCGGAGCTCCCCCGCAGATGCGGCCGAAGACCTCGTCCGAGAGGTCCACGTAGACGCGATCCGCCCGGTGACGCACGGCGGGCAGGCTCTCGAAGACGTGGACGAAGCCGTCGTCGTGGTGGAAGGTCCCCTCGAGCAGGACCTCGGTGGCGCCGAAGCTCTCGTCGGGGAACGGGCCTCCCTCGACCCACAGGCGCGTGCCCGGCAGGACCACCGACGGAAACACGTACATCACGGACATCTCGTGCCACTCCTGCACGACCGGCGTGTGCTTCTCGCCGGGCTCGGCGCAGGCCGCCGAGCCCAGGATCGGGACCAGCAGGGCGAGGACCAGGATCAGTCGACGGGCAGCGCTTCCCATTGCAGCAGTCCTTCCACCTCGTCGAGGTAATAAATATAATTTGCTGATACATTCTCGAGCACGGTGACGGTGTTCTCGAGATTGGGCCAGCGGATCTCCACGCGCTCGATCGCGCACTCGTCCCCCAGCCCGAACCACAGGTCCAGGGGCGTGAGGATGCCAAAGTGCCCGTACGCGGACATCAATTCTCGCACCTGGGTCACGCCGCCGGCGGTCACGCTCACCTGGGCGCCGATGGCGAAGGTGTTGGCGAAGCCGTAGACGCCGCCGCCGCGCAGTCGGAAGACGACCCGGTTCCGGGTCGAGCCGCCCTCGTTGCGGAACAGGCGCACCCGTGGCTCGTCGAAGATGCAGTCGTTCCCGGAGTCGCAGCGCATGCGTGAGAAGCCGACGAGGAGGTCGAGATCTCCATCCTGGTCATAATCCAAATAAGTCACGCCGCCGGCGCGGGGCGCCATGAGCCCCAGCTCCTCGGCCACCTCCTCGAAGGTGTGATCGGGGTTCTGGCGGAACAGGCGGGCTTTGGTGCCCGGATAGTCCGAGTCGCCCACCAGGATGTCCAGGAGACCGTCGTTGTCGAAATCCAGAGCGGCGGCCGTGATGTCCCCCTCGTTCCAATCGACCATCTCGTGCTCGCGGGACAATCCGGTGGCCGCGTTCCCGGGACGCTCGAAGCGCAGCGGAGACTCACCGGTGTTGCGCAGCAACTGCGAAGGGTCGGAGCTCTTCCCGATGTGCCAGTGCTGGATCTCGGCATGGTAGGCGTCCATATCGCCGTCGTTGTCGAAGTCCGCGCACAGGGTGGTGAAGGTGTTGCCGGCGTTGCGGTGGGGCTGGTCGTCGACTCCCACGTACCAGTAGTCGTTCTGATTGGAGCATTCAATCAAGGCCTGCCCGGGCTCCACCTCGTCACACTCGGGACCAGCAAAATACATGCAGTGGCAGACATAGAACTGGTTGTCGGAGTAGTCCACGACGTCGTCGGAACGATAGGTCGAGGACTCCGACGCGTCGGTGAACGTGCGGCCGTCCACGCCCAGGAACAACTGGTTCCACGCACGACCGTAAGAACTGGAGAGCAGGTCCGGCCAGCCGTCCCGGTTGATGTCGCACACGGTGACCCCCCAGGTGGCCTTGTGGTTGCGGCCCTCGGCCTCCCCGCCGGAGAAGGTGGTGAGCCCGGCCGAATCGGTGACGTCGCCGAACACGCCGGAACCCGAGTTCCGGAACAGCCGGTCCTGCTGCGGCGAGATGCCGTAGGTCTTGTAAGAATACCCCATGAAGAGGTCGAGGGAGCCGTCCCGGTTGTAGTCCGTCAAGGCCGCGGAGGTGACCGAATAATACAGATCATTCACCCAGGGCTGGTCCCGTTCCTCCGGCGTGAAGTGGCCGGCGCCATCCCCCAGGAGCACGGTGGTGTCGTCCACCACCGCGGTCTCGGCGGTGGAGGCGTAAACCACCGACACCAGGTCCAGGTGCCCGTCGCCGTTCACGTCCCCCGCCACCGCGAAACTGGCGCCCCGACCGCCCTCTTCGGTACCCGGCACGGTGTCGTAGCCCGACGCCGAGGTGTGCTCGACGAAGATCCGGCGTCCGGGGTTCTGTGGGTCCTCCATGTTGCGCAACACGCGCTTCTTCCGCTGGAAATCCTGGGCGTCGGCCGCGTCCCGGTTGTAGCCGTCCCCGGTGTGGACGACGAGCTCGGGATAACCGTCTCCGTCGAGGTCCACCGCCCCGAGGCGGTTGCCCAGCAGGTGGGCGCCGTCGGGATCGATCCCGGCCTCGGCCGAGACGTCCGTGAAGGTCACCGCGCCCCCCGTCGCGCTCTGGCACAGGGGCGGCGGCAGGTCCTGGTTGTTGGTGTTGTTGGTGTTGTTGACGTTGTTCGTGCCGTGGTTCGACGGATCGTCGTCGCAGGACGCGAGCGCCAGCAGGATCAGGATTCCGAGACAGCGTTTCATGTTTTTGCCCTCCGTCAGGTGGGGTCCGGCGTCAGGAAGATCAGCCTGAAGGTCGAGCCCTTCCCTTCCTGGGAGGCCACCTCCAACTGCGCGCCGCAGCGCGTGAGTATATCATAAACGATGGAAAGACCCAGTCCCATACCCTCGCCGACCTCCTTGGTCGTGAAGAAGGGGTCGAAGATCTTCTCCCGCACCGCCTCGGACATGCCCGAGCCGGTGTCCTCCACTTCCACGATCACCCGGCCGACCCGCCGCACCGCGGTCACGGACAGGCGTCGCCCGTCCATCCCCTGCATGGCATGGGCGGCGTTGACGAACAGGTTGGTGAAGACCTGCTCCAGAGGGATGACCTGCCCCATGACCTCCACGTCCGGCGGCACCTCCAGGCGCACCTCCACTCCGGCCAGCGGCTCCTGGAGCAGCTCCAGGGTGCCGGACACCACCGCGCGCAGGTTCACCGGCACCGGGGGTGTGGCGTCGGTGGTCAGCGTGCTCGTCACCCGCTCCACGATCTGCTGGATGCGTCGGGTGCCCCGCTCGACGATGCGGGTCATGGCCACCAGGTCCTGCCCGACCTGCGGAGCCACGCCGGGGGACCGCTCGAGCTCGCCGAGCACCCCGGACATGGGACCGAGCACGTTGGAGATGGCGTTCACCGGATTGTTGATCTCGTGGGCGATCCCGGCGAGCAGGCGGCCCACCGCGGCCAGCCGGCCCGTGATGACGAGCTGGGCCTGGGCGGCCTGCAGGTCCTCCAGGGCGGCCTGCAGGTGACCGTTGGCCTCCGCGAGGTCCGCCGTGCGCTCCTGCACCTTCTGTTCCAGGCCGACGTTGAGCGCCTCGATGGTGGCGAGCTTGTCCACGATGGTGGCGCGCATGCGCTCGAACGCGAACGAGAGACGGCCCAGCTCGTCCACCTCCCCCCGGGGGAGCACGGGATCCCGCATCTTCCCGGCCGTGATCGCGTGGAACTGCCGCTCCAGTTCGGCCAGCGGCGTGACGAGCTCATGGACGAAGTGCGTCACCCCTCCGAACGCGAGCAGGAACAGCAGGACGAAAAACACCACGATCCTGAGCACCTTCGAGCGGGAACCCAACTGGGCCCAGTCCGGGTCCTGCGGGTACAGCACCGCCAGCGTTCCCAGGGTCTGCTGCTTCCAGTACACGGTGCGGAAAGTGCCGTACAGCCCGCGATCCACCCACTCCAGGTCCCCCTGCCCGCCGGCGCGCAGCCGCGACCGCAGGGCCACGGGCAGCCGCACCGGCTGTGAGTTCTCGCCCACGCGCACCATGCCGCCCTGGCTCGGTACCCAGTAGTAGAGCCCCTCGTCTCCCTCGGCGGACTCGGCCAGCAGTTGTAGCATCAGGGCGGCCGGATCCCCTCCCTGCGGACCCCACGTCATGCGCTCCTGATGCAGTTGGAGCACCGTCCGGACGCGCTCACGAGAGAGCCGCAGGGCGTACTCCCCGGTGTTGTTCCACTGTTGCAGCAGGCTCCAGGTGGCTGAGATAGCAATGGCCAAAAAAGCCAGGGTGCCGAACCAGACCCGCAACTTGAACTTCAGGCTCAGGGGGGAGCGCAGTTGCGAGAAATCCATGGGCGCCTCGGCCACCAACCGGCGCATGGAGACGGCCACCAGCGCCTGCAGGGTGGGCACCTGGAGCAGATACCCTGCGAGGAGGAAGAATAGGACCACCACCAAAAACCACGAGAGCGGCACTACCGGCACCAGGAACAGGCCGCCCAGAGACAGGTGCGCCACGAGCCCCAGGGCCAGCACCAGGGCCAACTGCCATCGGACCAGCCGGTACGGCAGCATCTGCAGGCCCCGGAAGGCGCGGATCCGGTCGGCCTCCCCTTGCGGATGGAGCACCCGCGGCGTGAGAAGCCGTAGTTCAAAATAGACAAAGACCGCGTTGGCTCCCAGGAAGACCAGATAGAGCACGGCCCCCACCAGGAAGAGGTGCCGCCCCGAGGCCCCGAGCTGGGGCAGGAGCCACAGGGCCGTGCTGGAGCCCAGCAGCAGGAAGAACGGCAGGAAGAGGGTGGACTGCCAGGTGACCTCGATGAACCAGCCGCGAGTGGTGTCAGGGGCCGGGATCCAGCCGAGCCGGCGCAGGAAGACATGGATCGCCGGGGTGCCCAGGGAGGCCGCCGCGATCCCGGCCGCGAGCCAGAGCTGGGCCGGTCCGGCGAGCCAGGCCCCCAGGCCGGCGGCGCCCAGCACCACCAGGAAAAGCAGAAAGGTCGAGCCCGCCGGGACGCGGCCGTTCATGACCGCAACTGCAGGAGGGACTCGTGAAAATGATCCCCGGCCAGAAAGGACATCAGATCCACCCGCACCCCGGGATCATTCTCCTCGGCCAGGATGTTCCGCAGAGGCGTCCACTGGGCCGTCACCAGCAACGCCAGCCGCGAACAGGTGAGGAGCGCGCCCTTGCGCCATTGGAGCAGCACCTCGGGACCGACGGGGCCCAGGATTCCGAGGGCCTGGACGCACCGCTCCCGGGAGGTCGCCTGCACCAGGTTCCAGCCCAGGATCCGGTCCTCCCGGCCCGAAGCCAGGTGTTCGAGGGGGCCGGCCAGCTCGAGGAAGGACTCTTCGGTGGGAACCGCCGTCAGGATGCGGAACTCGGGCCGGAACAGGGCCAACTTGCGCGCGACGAGCACCAGTTGCTGCTCGGGCGGGCGCGCGAGGAAACGACCCCCGACGAGCAGCGCCGGCATCCAGGCGCCCAGTTGTTGACCCTGCACGTGGATCAGGTCCAGCTCCTCCTCGACGTAGAACAACTCGGGTTCGAAGGTGAGCAGCAGCCGGCTCAGTTGATAGACCATGTCCACGACGGGCTCCAGCCGGCGCCGGTTGGCCGCGCGGTGCTCCCCGCGCAGGTCGTAGGCGGCCAGCGGCTCGCTCTGGTCCGAGAGCAGCGGACCGGCCAGGGTGGCCAGCACCGGCGTCAGGGGGGATCGCATGGCCGGGTGGGCCACCCGGGAGGCGATCAATGCCGCGCTCACCGGGATCTTCAGTTGGTGCAGATCCGGCAGCAGCACCTGACGCAGCTCCCGCGGACAGAAGTCAGGCTCCTGTTTGAGCTCCCCCACCAGCGTGGCCAGCACCCGGGCCCGCAACAGTTGGCCGTCGGCCACGGCCTGGCGGATCTGTTCGAGGAGGGCGTTGACCCCGGGGATCGCATAGGCCTCGGGGCAGGCGCCGGGGACCTGCGCATACAGGTCGTGCAGCTCCTCGGTCCCGGCGAACGTGAACTCGCGCTCCTTGCGCTTGCCCAGACCGGTGGTCGTGAAGAACATGAAAATGAACACCATCATGATGAACGTGAGAAACGCGGCTGCGGTGATGGCGATCTCGACGGGGGTCATGGGGTCTCCTCGCAGCCCACCCTACCTGACTTTCGTGGGTCCGGCAAGCCGGGCGTGGCCCGCGGGCGCCTCCCCCTCGGCGAGGGAGGCCGTGACGTCTCCACGGGTCAGGACCTCCCCGGTTTGCAGGTCCACGCGCACCTCGACCGGGCGCCCGGCGACGGTCCCCGAGATCCGGGCGTGTCCCTCCGTGAGCGCGACGGCGGCGTCCTCGGGGGCAGGGGTCACCCGCAGCCCGAACCGGCGGTTTGGGTCGGGGAGCCAGACCAGGTGAAAAAGACCGGGCATGGCCGGCGATGGCCACAGTGCCCACTTCGCACCGACCGCCGCCTGGCGCTCGTTGTGCCAGAAGGTGCCGCTGAGGTTCCGCAGATCCCGCAGCGCGAGGGGCACGCCCCCGGGGGACAACTCCGCCCGGACCGCCCACAGGTCCAGCCTGCGGCTGAGCCGCCCCGCCCCCAGGAACACCACGGTCCTCTCATGGGTGGCCCACCGGGCCCCGTCCCGGGGCAGGCCGCCGGCCACCACGATGTCAGACTCGGCCACCGAGAAGCCCAGCCGGGAGAGCTCGGTGGCGAGATTCCGGCGCGTGTGACCGATCGTCGGAGGCGAAGACAGAAGGACCCAGGCCATGAGGACCACGCCGCCCACGGCGCAGGTGATCCCCCAGCAGCGGAGGATGCGGGATATGGGCTTAATCCAGATATTTCGCTTTTTCACGGGCGATCACCTCGGCCAGGCGGGCGGGGACCTCGTCGACGGGCCACATCTCGCTCTCCTTGCGGCCGCGGAGCTTGAACTCCACCATGCCCTGGGCCAGGTTCCGCGGCGAGAGGATCAGCCGCAGGGGCACGCCGAACAGATCGGCGTCGGCGAACTGGACGCCGGCCTTCTCGTTGCGGTCGTCCACCAGAACCTCGACCCCGGCCGCCTCCAGCTTCTCCACGAGCCCGGCGGCCGCCTCCCCCACGCCGCCCTTCTGGGCGTCGAGCACGCACACGTGCACCTCGTAGGGGGCGATGGAGATCGGCCAGATCGGTCCGTAGGCGTCGTTGTGCTCCTCGATCACCGAGGCCAGCAGACGACCCACGCCGATGCCGTAACAACCCATGATCATCGGCCGGCTCTTGCCGTCGGCGTCCAGGAACTCGCAGCGCATGGGAGCGGAGTACTTGGTCCCCAACTGGAAGATGTTCCCGATCTCGATGCCGCGGGAGACGCGCAACGGGGCGCCGCAGGCGCTGCAGGCGTCCCCCTCGCGGGGGGTGGCGAGCTCCACCGGGCGTCCGCCCTTCAGGTCCCGGGCGGCGTTGAAGTTGCGCACGTGGAAGCCCTCCTCGTTGGCCCCCGTCACCAGGTTGGCCGAGCGCAGGACGGTCTCGTCCACGAGGAGGGTGAACTTCGTGGTGTCCAGACCCAGCGGGCTGGCGTAGCCGGGCACCGCCCCCAGGGCGCGGATCTCCTCGTCCTGGGCCGGCCTGAGCTCGCCCTTGCCCAGGATCTTAGCCAGCTTCGTCTCGTTGACCTCGAAGTCGCCGCGGATCAGCACGAACACGAAGTCCTTCTTGTCGTGGACGTAGAGCACGGCCTTGGCGGTGTCGGCCGCCTGCACGCCGAGGAACGTCGAGACCTCCTCGATCGTCTTCATGCCGGGGGTGGCGACCTTCTCCAACGGGGCCGGCTCGGCCCCACCGGCGGGGGAGAAGGCGAAGCGGGCCACCTCGCGGTTCGCGCGGTAGCCGCAGCCGTCGCAGAGGAACAGGGTGTCCTCGCCCACGTCGGTCAGGAACATGAACTCGTGGGACATGCCGCCGCCCATCATGCCGGTGTCGCTCTCGACGTCGACGAAGTGGACCAGGCCGGCCCGGCGGAAGATGCGCCCGTAGGCGGCGTGGCAGCGGTCGTAATAGGCCAGCATGTCCTCATGGGTGGCGTGGAAGGAGTAGGCGTCCTTCATCGTGAACTCGCGCACCCGGATCAGGCCGCCGCGGGAGCGGGCCTCGTCGCGGAACTTGGTCTGGATCTGGTACATCATGACCGGCAGTTGGCGGTAGGAGGTGATGTGGGCGCGGGCCGCTTGCACCACCGGCTCCTCGTGGGTCATGCCCAGCAGCATGTCCTGGCCGTTGCGGTCGCGGAAGCGGAGCATCTCGGGGCCGACGGCCTCGTAGCGCCCGGCCTCGTCCCAGAGCTCCCGGGGCATGACCACCGGCATGGTGATCTCCTGGCCCTCGATCCGGTTCATCTCCTCGCGGATGATGCGCTCGATCTTCTGCGCGATGCGCTTGGCCAGGGGCATCATCGTGTAGATGCCGGCAGCGACCTGCAGGATGTACCCGCCGCGCAGCAGCAGGTTGTGGCTTTTAAGCGGGGCGTCCTTGGGATCTTCCCGCAGCGTTCTGGCGACCAGTTTGGAAACTCGCATGATGTGGAACCCTTTCCAGGCGGGTTTTTTTCGCAGCGGACACGAAAAACCGCGACCGCGCGAACTTACATTGTTTGCGCGTCTTTTTCAAGTTGCCCAAACGCGCGGAAACGTGCCATAACCCGAGCCGGAACCCGCGCCCCCAACGGGCGCCCAACCCGGAGGTGAACCCCATGTCGATTTCCGTGACGATCTGCGCAGACTCCCAGCGCAAGCCGATCCCTGAATGGACCCAGGGCCTGGGCTTCGGCAAGTACTTCTCCGACCACATGTTCATGATGGATTACGAGGAGGGTGTCGGGTGGCAGAACCCGCGCGTCGTCCCCTACCAGTCCCTGACGATGGATCCCGCCGCCATGTGCCTGCACTACGGCCAGGAGATCTTCGAGGGCATGAAGGTCTATCGAGGCGAGAATAACCATGTGTATGGTTTCCGGCCCCGCGACAACTTCGCCCGCATGAGCCGCTCGGCCCAGCGTCTGGTGATGCCCAAACTGGACGAGGAGGCGGCCTTCCAGGGCCTGTGCGAACTGGTGCGCGCCGACGAGCGCTGGATCCCGCCCAAGCACGGCTACGCGCTCTACATCCGCCCCACCATGATCGCCACCGACGCCGCCCTGGGCGTGCGTCCGTCGAACAAATATTTATTTTTCATCATCGCTAGTCCGGTGGCTTCGTACTATCCACAGGACAACGACAACCTGAATGCCGTCAAGATTTATGTGAACGACAAGTACTTCCGCGCCGTGCGCGGCGGCACCGGCGAGGCCAAGTGCGCGGGCAATTACGCCGCCTCGCTGGCGTCCCAGTGGGAGGCCAAGAAGGCGGGCTACGCCCAGGTCCTCTGGCTCGACGCCCTGGAGCGCCGCAACGTGGAGGAGGTCGGCACGATGAACATCTTCTTCATCATCGACGGCCGCCTCGTCACCAGCCCGCTCAACGGCAGCATCCTGCCCGGCATCACCCGCGACTCGGTGATCCGGCTCGCCCGGCACCAGGGCCTGACCGTCGAGGAGCGCCCGGTCTCCATCGCCGAGGTGATCTCGGGCGTGGTGTCCGGCGGGATCACCGAGGTGTTCGGCACCGGCACCGCCGCAGTCATCTCCCCCGTGTCCCACATCGCCTTCTGCGGTCACGAACACCAGGTGGCCGATGGCCAGTCCGGTCCCATCGCCCGCCGCATGTACGCCGACCTGCTCGGCATCCAGTACGGCCGGAAGGAAGATCCCTTCGGCTGGACCAGCGTCATCCTGTAACTTCCGGCGTAGACGCCAACCGGGTGAACTCGAGCCGGTCACCCCGCTCGAGACCGGCGGCCTCGAAGGTGCCCGCGGCCAGCTCCAAGGCGGCAAAGGCCTCCGGGTGGAGACGGGACATCCGCCAGGGTTTGATATTTTTATATATATCCACAACCATCCCATCTGCGTCCAGGAAGGCCACGTCCAAGGGGATGGACATGAAAAACATGTGGATCGACGTGCAGGGGACGAGCAACAGCCCGTGGCCGGGGTCCAGCGCCCGCGTGCCCAGGAGCCCGCGCAACCGCGAACCGAAGCCCGAGGCCACCCGGACGTACCCGGCGAGCGGACCGCGACCCGCGATCCGGACCGCGTGACGCTCCCCATTGCGGGATGAACCATGTGGAATGATTGACTTCATTCGAATTTCCACTACACTGCCGGGATCGAGGTGACATCCGTCATGGCCTGGTATCCCGTCTCGCAAGTGCCTCCGCCACTTCTTCTCATACATCTTCTGGATTCCCATTTCGAGGGTTTTCTGCGGGTGCCCGACCCCCAGGGCGACCTGACCGTGCATTTCCGGCAGGGGCTGCCGGTGCGGGCCGAAAGCCCCAACCCGAAACTGGCGTCGGCCTCGGTGGGCGAGCACCTGCTGGGCCTGTTCAATCCGACGGTGGAACAGGTCCAGATCGAGCCCGTGACCGTCCCCGCCGGCGACGGGGTCAACCCCCTGCCGTGGATCCGGCGCGGGCTGCGCGAGCGGTACGACCTGGTCCGGCTCGAGGCCGAGACGAGGGAGCTCTCCCGTTGTCGCCTCGGTGTCTCGCCGCGGCTCTCCGCCCTGGTCGGGCACTTCGAGCTCACGCCCCCGGAGCTGGAGCTCGTCCGCGTGCTGCAGGCCACCCCCAGCACGGTCACCCAGTTGCGCGCCACCTCCCCGCTGTCGTTCAAGGACATCCTGAGCCTGCTGTACAGCCTGGCCTCGTGCCGCCTGCTGCAGGCGATCCCGGCCGAGGACCAGGTGCCCTGCGACGGAGGCGCTCCCGCCAGCGAGGCCGGCCCCGCAACCCCGACGGTCGCCGCCGCCCCCGCGACGCCCGGAGCGCCTCCGGAGCCCGAGGCCGTCCTCGAGTTGCGCCAGCTCTGGGCCTCCCTCGACGACGAGAACCCGTTCGTCCGGCTCGGCCTGGCGCTCACGGCCACGACCGAGGAGATCGAGGCCCGCTTCAAGGAGCTGGCGCGGCGGCTCCACCCGGACACCCTCTCCCGGCGGGGCCTGACCGCTTTCGTCGCCGAGGCGCAGACCGCCTTCGCCCGGCTCACGGAGGCCTACGACCAACTCAAGGATCCCGCCACCCGCGAGAAGTACCGCAAGCCCGCCCAGACCCGCGAGGACGAGGCCGAGGTGCGACGGGTGCTCGAGGCCGAGGTCTGCTATCAGAAGGGGATCATTCATTTCCGCCGCAAGGAGTACACCCTGGCCGAACAGATGTTCTTCGAGGCCCGCCAGAAGAACGAGGACGGCAGCCACCTGGCCATGTGGGCGTGGCTGCGCTACCTCAACCCCGACAACGACCGGGTGGCCGTGCGCGACGAGGTCAAGGCCGCCCTGCAGAAGGCCATCCAGCTCACCCCCCGGGAGGCCGACTTCTATTTTTACCTGGGCAAGGTCTGCATGGACATGGAGCAGATAGCCACGGCCCGGCAGTACTTCATCCGGGCGGTCGAGATCAACGCCGAGCACATCGAGGCCGCCCGCGAACTGCGGCTCCTCGAGCGCCGCGCCAAGAACGCCGCGAACCCCCTGACCCGCACCACCGGCAGCTTTCTGAACCTGTTCAAGAAAAAAGAGTAGGAAGTCGGTCTGACTCGTCGGACCTGTCGGACCTGTCGGACTGGTCGGACCCGTCGAACCTGTCGGATTTTTGCTTGTATCAGGGGGAAATCAGGGGGTAGAGACTAACAAACACGGGGACTAGTAGGTGCAGTCGCCGTAGGAGCCCAGCTCCTCTTCGAGCATGATGTCGCACTCGCCGTTGGTGTTCTCCAGGCACAGGCCTTCGGTCGCCTCATCGGCCAGGAACTCGGCGCAGTCCCACACGGCGGCCGCGGTGACGTCATCGAGCACGCCGTATTCGGCGTCGCAGGAGTCAGCCGCGGTGCAGTTGTCGAAGCAGCTCTCGAGCCAGGTCTGGTAGTCGTCACAGACGATGTAGGCGCAGTCCAACGGGCAACCCACGGGATCCTCGTCGATGTCGCAGCTACCGTCGCCGCAGTACGGGCCGCCGGTGCAGTCGGTCGAGCAGTTGAACTCGTCCTCGCCATGGTCGCAGATGCCATCGCCGCACCAGTAGTCGTCGCAACTGATGCCCAGGTATTGGTAGCCCAGATCAACACAGTACTGGACGTCGCCGGTCCAGTCGCCGCACACATACAGATTATCCATCAGGGTGTAGTCGGCGCAGTCGTCGAGGTCGATCTGCACGTCCGGAGCCAGCGAGTCGTAGTTGTCCTCGCAGGAGAGGGTCATCGAGCAGTTGCTGCACGAGGCCAGCCACTCGTCATACCGGTCGCAGGTGATGATGGAGTCCGAGGAGTTGCAGGCGGAGAAGAAGCCAAGGGTCGCGATGAGTAAAGCAAAACGTTTCATGGTGATACCTCCTATGGTTGCTGGCAGGTGCCAAAACTGGCGACTCGCCCGTGATTCGCGGAATTGTATAGCATGATCTCCCCTTTTAAGCACGTCTTTTCTTGAGAAAGGCGCGCGAGGCGGAAATAATCACCTGGGTGAACGGGTTTTCCGGCCCCGGTAAGGACCGGCCGGTCCCGGAAAGGACCGGGACCGATTTTTCGGGTAGGAGGACGGCAGAACCTGGTTTATATTCTCCCTCTCCGGGGACTTTTTCGTCCGAACGCCGCGGACGCCCCCGGATCTGGAACCATCACGTGCGACTGGCCTTCATCAGCGATCTCCACTTCGATCACAACCCCGGCCTGCTGCCGGTGCTCGAAGAGCGCCTGCGCAACGTCCCGGTGGATGCCCTCGTGCTCGGCGGCGATCTGTTCTCGGGCTTCTCCCGCCTGGGGGCCACGCTGCGGCGCCTGCTCGAGATCGTGCCGCGGGTGCTGTTCCTCCCGGGCAATCATGACCTTTGGGTGACCGACTCCAACGGCCTGCTGGACAGCCGCCAATTGTATGAGACCGTGCTGCCCCGCGTGGTCGCCACCGCGGGCGCCGAATATCTGGGGCTGGCGCCCGCCTGGTTCGACCCCGTGGCCGTGGTGGGCGTCACGGGCTGGTACGAGGACTACCCCGGGGGCCAGTTGACCACGCCGGACGCCACCTGCTGCGTGTGGCCCGGCCTCCCGAAGCCCCGGGACGTGCTCGAGTGGCAACTCCAGCTCCTGGAACGCCAACTCGAGGCGGCCAGCGCTCGGGCCGACCGCATCTTCGTGATCACGCACACGGCCTCCTTCGTGAAACTGCTCGCTCCCAGCGTCCACGAGGACATCCTGCCCTACGTCGGCTCGGACCGCCTGGGTGAGTTGATCTTCCGGTATCCCAAGGTCGTCTACATCGCCTCCGGGCACGTCCACGCCCGGTTCCTGTTCTCGGTGCTGCCCCACGCGGTGCCCTGGGAGCTCTCCCCCTTCGGTTACCCCAACGAGCTGGGCAAGGACCCGAAGGAGACCATGCTGGTGTCCCTGCGGATCATCGAGATCTGACCGCGGGGATTCATCCCATTCCAAATCGAAATCGAAATCGAAATCGAAATCGCGATCGGTCGGTCCTCTAGCAGACGCCTTCGTGGGAGGGGTACTCGGTGCGCATGACCTTCTTCAGGTGCAGGCCCTCGAGTTGGTAGAGGGTGACCCCGAAGTTGTAGAAACCATCGCGGATGACGAGCTCGAGCAGGCCGTCGCCGTTGAGGTCCCCGATCAGCAGGATGTGCTGCACGCCTTCCTGACGTCCGAGCTCCTCCCACTGGCCGTCGGTCACCCGCCACAGCATCCACAACTCATGGCCGCCGCCGCCACAGTCCGATTCGCCCACGGTACCGCGGGCCTCCACCAAAGTGGACCGGCCGTCGGAGTACACGTTCACCACGTAATTGGGCTCCATCTCCTCGCCCATGTCGGCCTCGAACTCCTTGACCTTGTCGCGGAAACCGGCATCGAGGAGATGTTTTTTACCTGCGGCTTCGTGCTGTTCGAGAAGGCCCTGCGGGTTGCGCGGCAGGAGAGCGGGCTGCGGGAGGTGGGCCGGGCGCGCCCACAGGAACGAGTCGTCCTTCGTGCGCACCTTGACGCAACCCTGCAGGGCGCCGGCGGTGACCACCCCCGACTGGGTCCACAGATCCCCGAGGGGCATCTTCTTCTCGGCGGTGGCCAGGGCGGGCTTCGGATCGGACCACGGGTCGAGCTCCCACCCGTCCCATTCGCCGCTGTTGGGGATCAGGCGGCCCAGCAGGACGGGCTCGGCCAGTTGGCCCTGGCACACGGCCTCGGTATCCCGCATCAGGACGTACCCGCGGTCGTGGGCCTCGGGCATCAGCGGCCGCGAGGGGGCGTGGGTCATCACCACGGGCGGGACGACCTGCTGCAGGCGCAGTTGGTCCTTGTCGAGCTCGGCGGGTTCGGTCTGCACCCTCTCCGAGAGCTGGATGTAGTAGTTCCGGGCCGTGGGGATCACGAACAGCAGGCCGAAGCGCTCGAAGTTCAGCAGGGGCACATGGGGGGTGACGGTCGCCGGAGGCGGCTCCGGGAGACGCGGGGGACGGACCGGACCCGCGGTCCTCTTGCAGGCGAGGGTCGACACCAGGGTCCAGGCGAGCAGGCCGACGGCGATATGGCGCATCCGAGTTCCTCCGCCCGCGTTTTGTCATGTTTCCCGTCCGGGCGCAAGCTGTCGCCCGACGGTGCCCTTTTTGGCGGCTTGTGGTAGAAACGGTCCCCGAAGGAGTCCCGCCCATGACCGCCATCCGGATCTTCGCCTGCCCGTTCATGCCCCGCCTCGGCGCGGTGGAGGAGAACGCCCGACGCCTCTGCGGGCGGATCGCCGAGGCCCGGACCCGCGGCTGCGACCTCGTCGTCTTCCCCGAGACGGCGCTGACCGGCTACTGCCTGGGGGACATCCATCTGGATCCCGACCTGCTGCGCCGCCAGGAGCGGGTCCTCGAAGAGCTCCTCGTCCCCGCCACCTCCGGGATCGCGGTGGTGCTGGGCGCCACCTTCGCCGGACGGGAGGGCGCCGCCGAACTGCGTCACAACGGCGCGGTGGTGCTCGCCGGCGGCAGGGAGCTCCACCGGAGCCGCAAGGTACTTTTGGCCAACGAGGGCGTGCTCGAGGACTCGCGCTACTTCGACCCGGGGTCCATCGACGACGTCGCGCCCGTGGACGTGCCGCTGGCCGGCGGACGCCACCTGCGCCTTGGCGTGCTGGTCTGCCAGGACCTCTGGGACGACGGCGAGCCGCTCCACCCCGCCAGGCGGCTGGCCGGCCTGGGCGCCGAGCTCCTGTGCGTAATCAACGCCTCGCCGTTCCACCTGGAGAAGCCGCCCCTGCGCCGCTCGGTGGCGGCCCGGCGGGTGGCCGAGACCGGGCTGCCCCTGGTGTACGTGAACGCCACCAGCCTGGAAGACGTGGGCAAGAACCTCGTCCTGTTCGACGGTGACTGTTTCGCCCTGACCTCCGGGGGGATCCTCGAAGGAGCGCCGTGGTCGCAGGAGCCGTCGGTGTGGGAGCTCCCTCTCGAGGCGCCCCGGGGTCCCTTCGAGACGTCCCCGGTCCGCCCCGAGGCGCGGCTGGCCCGGGCCCTCACCTTCGGCATCCGGGAGTTCTTCGAGCGGACCCGCCCCGGCTGCGGGGCCGTGATCGGGCTCTCGGGGGGCATCGACTCGGCCGTGGACGCCGTCCTGGTCGCCCGGGCGCTGGGCGCCGACCGCCTGACCTGCGTGAACCTGCCCACGCGCTTCAACAGCGCGGTCACCCGCGGGCTCGCCGACCGCATCGCGGGCGCCCTGAGTGCGCGCTACGTCGTGCACCCGATCGGGGACGTGGTGGACGCCCACACCGCCCGCCTCTCCGGCCTCCTCGGGCGCCCGCCCGCCACCCTCACCCTCGAGAACCTCCAGGCCCGCGAGCGGGGCAACGTGCTCATGGCCTGGGCCCAGGAGCTCGGCGCCCTGGTCGTGGGCAACGGCAACAAGACCGAGTTCCAGCGGGGCTACGCCACCTTGTACGGCGATCTCATCGGCGCGCTCATGCCCCTCGGGGACGTGCATAAATTATTAGTATATGCCCTCGGCCGGGAGCTGGATCCGCACCGGGAAATCCTTCCGCAGGAGATCTACGACCTGATCCCCAGCGCCGAGCTCTCGGAGAACCAGAACATCCTCGAGGGCAAGGGGGATCCCTTCGACTACCACGTCGAGGCCCCCCTGGGGGTGGAGCTCATCGAGCGCCGCCGAACCCCCGGCGAGCTGCGGGCGCTCTTCGAGGCGCGGGCGCTGGATCCGGAATTGTGGATCCCGGACGCGCGGGGCCTGCGCGTGTACGACAAGATGACCGACGACGCCTTCGAGACCGCCGCCCGCGAGGTCCGGACGGCCATCGCCCGCTCCTTCTTCAAACGCGTGCAGAGCCCGCCCAACATCGTCGTGTCGCCGCGCGCCTTCGGCCTGGATCTGCACGAGACCCTGCTGGCAAATTAGTTGTGGTTCTTGGAACGGACGGGGGATCGGGAGGATCAGGGGACCAGCTCGGGGGGACGTCCGGCGATCAGATTTCGGGGCGATAGTCGGCCTTGCACACGCCCAGGTCGCAGAACTCGCCGTAGCCGCACTGGTCATGGGTCTCACAGGTGGCGTGGCAGTAGGCGTTGATGCAGACGTGGCCCGCCTCGCAGTGGCTGGAGAACACGCACTCCGGGGAGACCGGCGCCGGGTCGTCGATGCACTCGGCCTCGACACAGATCTGACCGGTCGGACACACGGGCTCCAGCTCGTCGCAGACCAGGCCGCACTTGTTGTCGGCCGTGCAGACCTTCGCGCCGCACTCCGCGTCGTCGGAGCAGAACACCTTGGAGTCGCCGCACACCGGGTTGTCCTCGGGGGCGCAGCGGCCGCAGGACGTGCAGACGAAGCCCTCGTCGCACTCGTCGTTGCTCTGGCAGCCGGGCACGCAGAACAGGTCGCCGTTCTCGTCGGGCTCGCAGATGAAGCCGTTGCCGCAGTCGTCGTCGGAGACGCAGCGGGTGTCGGGCGCCTCCTCGGGGCCGCAGTAGCCGGCGTCGAGACAGACCTCGCCCTCGCCGCAGTCGGCCTCGTGACCGCACAGCTTCGCGCAACCGTAATCGGTGCAGAGATAGCCGTCGTCGCAGGTGACGCCGTCGGTGCACGGCTCGTTGTCCACGGGCCAGCAATAATCGCAGTCGCAGGCCCAGCAGCCGGAGTCGTCACAATAACTGCACCGGCAGTCGTTGTGCCGGTCCGGACAGCCCGTCAGGGCGAACATCAGAACGGAACCAAAGAGGATAACGAGGAATTGGTGTCTCATGGCTCAACCTCCAAATAAGTCGTGTAACGACCACGTCGTTTTGAGCAATTCGCATGCCAGGACGAAAATCCAGGGAAATCGGCCGGGATCGGGTCGATTTCCGTCGATTTGGCATTTTACCATACCATATTCGATGCGTTTTTGTTACTTTCCGCTGCGGAGATGTAAAGTTTTATTCACACCTCCGGGTGGCGCCCTGTCGTTGCGGATTTACATGAAGCCGAATTTCCCAGTGCAGATCGCAATGTTGTTGGTCCTGTCGGCGCTGGCCGCCTGCCGGACCCCCTCCCCCCGCGAGACCGTCCGTTCGGCCCGGGCTTTATGGGCACAAAATAAAGAGGCAGCCGCCTGCGCGCAGGTGCGGGAGCTGGCCCCCGACGGCATCGCCGGCTGGCCTCGCGCCACCGCCTGGGAGTGGCTGCGCCTGTCCGCCCTCTGCGCGGTCCACGGCGGGCGACCCCTGCCGGCAGCGGTGGCCGGCCTCCGGGCGCCTTTTGGCCCCTACGCCCGCGCCATGGTCCATTTTTACGATCAACGGCCCGGCGAGGCCCGCCGTCTCCTCTCGCCGCTGGCCGACCCCGGCCAGGCCGACCGGGAGCCCGCCTTCCGGCTGGGACTGATCCTCCTGCTCGAGGAGCGCCACGCCGAGGCCCTGGCCCCGCTCACCTCGGCCCTCGCCGACCCCGGACTGAACGCGGGGGCCGTGCGCCTGGCCCTCGCCCGCTGCCAACTGGGGCTCGGACGCCTGGACCAGGTCGTCCCCACGCTGCGACCGCTCCTGGACTCGGGTTCCGCGGCCGAGGTCGCCGCGGCCCGGCGGCTCGTCGAGATGGCCCGCGCCTGGAACCGGCGGCTCCCGCCGGAGCTGGTGCCGGAGCTGGCCCGGGTGCGCGCCCTGCTCCGGGGCGAAGAGCCCGCGGCCGCCCAGGACGAGCTTGAGAAGATCATGCAGCGCTACGCGAACATCGCCTTGCTGCACTACCTGCGCGGCGTCATCCACCTGCGCCTGGGCAACCGGCCCGACGCCGTCGTCGAGCTCGAGAACGCCCTGCGTCTGGAGCCGGGCGATCCCGAGGCCCTGCTGCTGTTGGGCAACATCTACTTCCACGCCCAGCGCGAGCCCGAGGCCCGGCGCCACCTCGAGGCCGCCCTCGAAGCGAACCCGTTCCTCGCCCACGCCTGGCGTCTGCTGCGCGATCTGCACGCGAAGAACCAGGCCTTCACCCTGGCCGTGGACGCCCACCGCCGCCACATGCGCCTGATGAAGGACCGCGAGTCCACCGGCGATATGCTCACCCTGGCCCAGCTCCAGGAGAGCGCCGGGCTCCACGACGACGCGCTGGCCACCCACCGCACCCTGGTGTCCCGGCTCGGTGACGAGGAGGCCTTCTCCAGCCTGCTGGCCCTGGCCCGCCTCCACCTCGGCCTGTCCCAGACCCGGCTCGAGGCGGCGCTCATGCACCGGAAGAAGGCGCGCGGCTACCTCGACCGCGCCGAGAAGGTGCGGGCCACCGACGCCGAATTGGCCCGTCTGCGGGAGCAGGCCTACGGTCCCGGCCGCGGCGGCAAGACCCGGTTCGAAAAAAAGTTGCGGACCTCGGGCGGCCGGTCGGTCGGGGACGAGTCCAATCTGTTTGAATGACGCCCGTTGCCGAAAGGCCGGTTCCGTGATACTTCATGCCCGAGGCCCACGAGGGGTCTCATTCCCAGACGACAGGAGCTCCATGAAAGCCGCCATCGCCCTTCCCCTGCTCGCCCTGACCCTGCTGCTGCCGGCCGCCTGCGACAACGACAACCAGCCTCCGTGCGGCTCCGGCTCGACCTACGTGCCGGTGCAGATGCGCACCAAGTGGACGATCAACGGCAAGCGCATCTTCCTGGGCAACGAGATCAGCTTCGACACCTGCCTGGACGTGGACGCCACCTACGCCTCGATCACCATCACCGGCCCCGAGAACTACCTCCACACCGGCGAGATCCTCTGCACGGCCATGGAGTACTCGGTCTCGGACGACAAGTGCACGCCCTTCCCCCAGGGACCCTACACGGTCCAGGTGACGCTGTTGGACTCGGCGCGGCAGCCGATCTCCCAGGTCAAGACGGTGGAGACCCGCGTGTACAACGACGGGAACCCCCCCGAGGTGCGCGAGGTGGACTTCGACCTGGAGTCGTTCTTCACGGACTTCGCCGGCACCCTCTGGTACAAGTTCACCTGGAACGGCGCCGCCTGCGCCGCGGCCGACCCCGCCGTGTCCACCGTGAACGTGGCGATCTACGACGAGGCCGAACAGGCCCTCACGAGCGGGACCTACAGCGGCGCGTGCCAGCCCGAGCGGACCGTGCAGGGCGTGCCCACCGGCTTCTACACCCTGCGCGTGACCGGCCAGGACGCGGTCGGCGTCGTGCATTACTGCGGCACCCTGGATATCCAGGTCGGCGCCGGGATCACCAACCCGGCCTGGGAACTGAACGTCACCGGCGACGCCACCGCCTGCGCGGACTTCGTGCCATGAGCCGCCGTCCCCCCGCGCTGGTCCCGATCCTCCTGTGCCTGGCCGCCGCCTTCGGCGTGACCGCCTGCGCCGGCGGCATGAAGAACAAGGAGACGCTGGGTTCCCTGGAGCCCTCGGTCATGCAGTTCTACGAGCAGTTGCGCTGGTTCAACGGCGAGATCTCCAAGGACTACGTGCCGCCGGCCTTCCGCGCCGCCTACCTCGACAGCCTCGACGTGGCCGAGCGCCACCTGGCCTTCAACTCCATCACCGTGGTGCGCATCACGCCGGACAAGACCGCGAAGAAGGCCGTCGTCCGCCTGCGGGTCTCCTGGACGGCCAAGGACGACAACATCCTGCAGGACACCCTCCTCGAGACCACCTGGGAGTACCACGGCTCGGCCTGGTTCCATACCAAGGGCAAGGTCGTGGACGGCCCCAAGATCCCCGTGCTGTTCGAGAAATGATCAATCGGTGAGCGCGACCACGCGCCAGCGTCCGGGGATCTTGTCCTCCTCGCGCAGGACGATCACCAGTCCGCCGATCTTCCTGCGGGCGAGCACCACCAGGGCGCGGTCCAGCTCCAGTTCTCCGAGGCGCGCCGGCGGCTTTCCGAAGCGGGCCAGGGCCTGGGCCCCGGTCATCACCGTGACCCGCGAAAAGCGGATTGGCGCCGGATGACCGGCGAACGTGCGCTGCAGCAGGGCGATCTTGGCCTCGTCCCCGGTCGCGACGCGGCCGTCGAAGTTGACCGTCGCGGACATCAGCGCGGTGGTCCGTCCCAGGTCGCGGTTGGCCAGGTGATCGACGAAGTTGCGGGCCACCATCTCACCGAGGGGATCCACCGCGGCCTGCGTCCAGAAGAGTTGAAATACCAGTAATGTCCACATCGCCGACCATCCAAAAAAATGAAGCGCTCGGGCGCGAGTTGGTGTAAGAATAGCACCCATGACGCCCGATGTCACCTTCGACCAACTGCTGCTGGACGCCACCGAACTGTACGTCGCCGGCAACATCGTCGGCGCGCGCACGCGCATCGACAAGGCGCTGGTGCGCCACCCCGGCGAGCCGCGCGCTCTCTCGCTTCTGGCCAACATCCTCGTGGCCCAGCGGGATCACGCCTCGGCCACCGCCATCTTCAAGCAGCTGCTGCTGCAGTTCCCCGGGGAGCCCGCCCTGCACTTCAAGCTCGGGTGCGAATACTTCGCCCAGGGCGACATCCACCTGGGCTACGCCGAGGTCGAGCAAGCGGTCCTCTCGGATCCCGCCAACCAGGAGGCCGTGTCCTTCTACCAGCAGGTCCGCCGCATGCTGGGGCTCCCCATGATCGGCAACGTCGTCGACCTGTCCCCCGAGCTCAACGACCTGCTCTCCTCGGTGCGCGCCGTACTCTCGGCCCACCCGGCCACGCAGACGCCGGTCCTGAACGAGGAGCCCGAGCCCGAACCCGAGGACGAGGGCATGCTCATCGACGCGGACGTCACGCCCATGCCCGGCGACCAGGTGACCCCCGGCCCGATCGCGCGCCCCACCCAGCGAGACAGCCGCGCCACGGATCGCCTGTGCGTGCTCGACATCCACCCGGGGCCTCACCTGGTGTTCACCCCCGAGTGCATCAAGATCCCCGTCGCCGGCTCCTGGTTCGTGCGGGAGAAGCTGGTGCTGTGCTGGCACATGGGCCTCTCGATCATCCCGGCCCAGGAGCGCATGCGCGGCCAGGCCGGCGAGCGCCGGATCACCTCCGAGCTCACCGGCGACCTCGTGGAGTGCCAGGGGCGCGGGGTCGTGTCCCTGGTCCCCACCGACAAGCACATGTTCATGGGCTTCAACCTCGAGGACAGCCCGCTCTACATCCTCGAGGAGCGCGTCGTGGCCTTCGCCGGCGATCTCAAATGGGAGAATGGCTGGCTGCGGGGCGAGCAGCACAAGCTCCCCCTGATCTCCTTCCGCGGACGCGGCTCGGTCATCATCCAGTTGCCCGGCCGCCTCTACAGCGTGCCCCTGCCCGAGGAGGAGTACCTGATCGCCTCCATCGACCGCCTCGTCGGCTGGGACGGCTACGTCGTCGCCCAGTACAGCCACAGTTCCTTCATCCAGGTCGCCGGGAGCGGCTCCCTCCTGCTGCAGTCATGACGCCGGCCGCCCCCACCAAGAACGTCGCGGTGCGCGCCCTGGCGCAGGTCCCCCGGATCCTCCGGCTCCGCTTCGTGCGCCGGCGCAAGGTCAGCGACTTCCGCATCCGCTCCCTGGGCGAGGAGGTCGGCAACCTGCCCAACCTCATCACCCTCTCGCGCCTGGCCCTGATCCCGGTCATCCTGGCGGTCCTCGACCGCGGCACTCCGCTGGCCCACTATTGGGCGGCCCTGCTCTTCCTGTTCGCCGGCTTCTCGGACTTCCTCGACGGCTACCTGGCCCGAAAGACCGGGAAGATCACCCTGCTGGGGAAGTTCCTGGATCCGCTGGCCGACAAGCTCACCACGCTCTCGATCATGGTCACCCTGGTGGCCATGGACCTGATCCCCGCCTGGCTGCTGATCCTGATGCTGTTCCGCGAGTTCGCCGTCACCGGCCTGCGGGCCCTGGCCATGGGCGAGGGGGTGGTCATCGCCGCTTCCGAGTCCGGCAAGCAGAAGACGGCCTTCCAGTTCTTCGGGCTGACCTTCCTGCTCGTGAATTTCCCCTATCCGCTGTGGGGCACCGGCTGGTGGCTGGACTACCATCGCATGGGACTGTTCATCCTGTACCTGTCGCTGATCCTGTCGCTGTTCTCGGCGGTGGAGTACTTCGCGCTGTTCATGGAGGCCGTGGAGCGCAAGAACCTGCAGCGCGCCCGCACCCTGCAGGAGGCCGCCCGCGAAGCCGGCCTGCTCGTCGAGATGCAGTCCAACCCGTCCCTGCCGGTGATCGAGGAGATCGAGATGCAGGTGTCCCTGGACCCCGGCCGGGCGCCGGATGACCCAAGGTCGGAGTGACAGATGTCGTTCGAGGAAAACAAGGCCCTGACCGCCCGGCTGAACCTGCTCGACTCGAGCATCGACAAACTGCGGGTGGTGTACGAGCAGTTCTTCCTCGGACTCGAGCGGTTCGAACCGGTCCAGCTGCGCAAGAACATCCAGCTCGAGCTGCGGCTGCTCAAGGAGAACCCCCCCAACAACACCGCGCTCAAGTTCCTGCTGGCCCGCATGGAGACCAAGTTCCGCACCTACGAGCAGTACTGGAACCGCGTGCTGCGCGAGATCGAGGACGGCGTGTACGAGCGGCAGTTGCAGCGCATGCGGCGCAAGCTCCGCGACGAGGGCCTGCCCGAGAGCGTGCTCGACAACGTCCGCACCCGGGGCGAGCTCGAGGCGGCCATGGCCAGGATCGCCGAACTGCGCAACCAGCAGGCCGCGGCCGAGGGCGCCCGAAACGACGCGGCAGCGGAGCGACCCGCGGCCGCCGAGGACCGCAAGGCGCCGCCCGCGGCGAACACCCCGGCCGCCGCCGCCGCACAACCCTCCGCCCCGGGCGCGTCGTCCGATCCCGCCCTGCGCCGCGCCTACGAGAACTTCGTGCGGGCCCGGCTGTCCACCGGCGAGAGCCTCGAGGGGATCACGCCGGACCGGTTCTTCGCCACCCTCTCGAGCCAGATCCCCAAGGTCAAGCAGGCCCACGGCTGCGCCGAGGTCGAGATCCAGGTCGTCGTCAAGGACAACAAGGCTACTTTGCGCTTCCTGCCCCGCTGACGCGGGCTGATCGTTCCGGCGACGTCGTCGCCTCAGACGGAACGCCCTGTTGCGGGCGTCCCTTCCCCGCTGAGATATTCAGTGGCCTGGATCGCGGCCACGGTCCCGTCGGAGACGGCCGTGGTGATCTGCCGGTAGCGCTTGGCCCGGGCGTCCCCCGCGGCGAACACGCCCGGCACCGAGGTGCGCATGAGCTCGTCGGTGAGGATCTCCCCCCGTTCGGTCAACCGGATTGACGGGGGCAGTCCGGCCGTGCGCGGGACGTACCCGATGAAGACGAACGTCCCCGTCACGGGCACCCGGACCGCCTCGCCGGTGCGCTTGTGCACGCTGGTGACCGCGGTGAGCCGGTCGTCCCCCTCGAAGCCGGTGATCGTCTGCTCGAGGAGGAACCGGATCTTCGGGTTGACGCGCGCCTGTTCCACCGCCCAGGGGTGGGCCTGGAAGTGATCGAACTCGTGCAGGATGGTCACCGAGGACGCATACTTCGTGAGGGACACCGCCTCCTCGAGGGCCGAGTTCCCGCCGCCGATCACGGCGATGTCCTGCCCGGTGAAGAAGTCGCCGTCGCAGGTGGCGCAGTACGAGATCCCGCGGCCCTTGAAGCGGGCCTCGGAGTCCAGCCCCAGCGTCCGGGGCGCGCCGCCGGGCGCCAGGATGACCGCTCGGGCCGTGAAGACGCCCTCGTCCTCCACCTCCACGGACTTCACCGGCCCGTCGAGCGCCAGGCGCCCGAGCTCGGCCTGGGAGATCACGCGGGCGCCGAAGGCCTCGGCCTGGGCCCGCATCACCTGCCCCAACTGGGCGCCGGTCGTGGACGCCACGCCCGGATAGTTGGCCACCTCGTGGGTCAGGTTCATCTGCCCGCCGGTGGAGCCGGTGTCGAGCACGAGCGTCGAGAGCCTCGCGCGGGCCAGGTAGATCGCGGCCGTCAGCCCCGCGGGGCCGCCGCCGAGCACGATCACGTCATAGGCTTGAGGGTCCATGATTCACCTCCGGAAGGGGAGCGGGCGTCCCTCAGTCCTTGAGTTTCGCGTCCAGGATCTCCTTCACCTGCTGCTTGGTCTGGATGCTGGAGGTGGCGGCGACCACCTGCTTGTCGCGGAAGTACACCGTGAAGGGGAGCCCGGAGAACGAGCGCGTCTCGGGCAGGCGCCGGATCGTCTCGGCGGCCACCGGTGCGTCGAACTCCATGTCAAGGAAGGTCACGTCCGGGTACTTCGATTTCAGGTTGTCCATGACGTCGTAGACCGGGATGCACATGGGTCCCATGCGGCCGCAGACCACGGCGAATTTCTTTCCGCTCTCCACGAGCTCCTGATACTGTTTTGTCGTCTGGATGTGTTCGAGTTTCGTCTGCAACATGATTTCACCTCTCTTCTTTCGAAAGTCATTCCGATCAGTCTCCTGCGCCCGGGATGGCGTCGGCCTCCACCCGCTTGGCCAGCAGATCCCCCGCGGCCACGAAGCGCAGTTTTTCCCCTTCCCACTCGAGCCCGGTCCCCGAGAACCGGCGCACGAGGACGCGATCTCCCACCGCCAGATCGGCGTTCACCACCAGCGGCGAGATCGCCACGACCTCGGCGAGATCACCGTCCTCCCGCACGGACTCCGGCAGCACCAGGCCACCGGGGGCGGGTTCGTCCTTCACCGGACGCAGCAACACCTGTTCGTTCAACGGCACGATCTTCATGTCCCTCTCCTTCTTTTCCTTCAGTTCATCGCCGAGGCAGGGCCCGCAAGGCCCAGCAGCCGGTCGATCTTCGCCTGGTCGAACCCCACCACGTAGGATCCGTTGATGTCCAGTTGGGGCACGCCGGTCTGCCCGGTGCGCCGCACCAGCTCGCGGGCGGCCTGCGGGTCGCGGCCCACGTCGACCTCCTTGAAGCTCACGTTGTGCTGCCGCAGGTAGTTCTTCACCCGCACGCACCACGGGCAGCTCTGGGTGGTGAACACGGTGACCGAACGGGCGGGCCGCGCGGCCTTCTCCGAGGCGGCCGACGGGGCCGCGCCGACGCCGGAGGACCCCGCGCCTGGAGCCTCGCCACCCACGAAGGCGGCCTCATAGGCGGCGGCCGTGGCCGAGCCCACCAGGCGCTTCTTCACGACGCCGTTCTCCACGAGGATGACGGCCGGCACCTGGGCCACCTGGAAGCGCCCATGCACGTCCCGGACGCGCCCCACGTCCACAAGATAGGCCGGCCACCGCGGGTGCTTTTCGCAGAACGCCTTGAACGCGGGGAGCGTCTCCTTGGCGCCCTGGGAAAAATCCCCGAAGAAGCCGATGACCAGCGGCCCCTTCAGGTGGTCGGATTCGGTGACGAGTTGGGAATAATTCTTGATGATCTGGATCATGACGATACCTCCTTATTGCCGGATGCGTTTCTCATCCGTCCGGGGCGACCGGACGGCCTGTTTCGGACAGTCACGCAGGTTGGCCGCGCAGGCCTTGGCCAAGCCGCCCAGCGCCGCCACGAGCGCGGCCGCGTCCCCGGGGCTGGCCAGGCGATACTCCCGACAACGGCCCTGGGGGGCGCAGGCGAGGAGCCCGGCGGCCCTCAGCAACCCCAGTTGCTTGGACACCACCGCCTGGCCGAGCCCGGTGGCCTCCACCAGGTCGCCGACGATGCACGGGCCGGCGAGGAGCCGTTCCACCAGCCGGAGCCGGACGGGATTGGAGAGCACGGCGGCGACGGCGGCGGCGGTTTCGGGTTCGAAGCTGGGCTGCATGACGGGGCCTCCCGGGTTTTCATATACCGAAATCGATATATGTCGCAGAAGGTATAAGTTCCACCCGACCGATGTCAACTCCCGGATGAAAATTTTTCGCAGAATTACTTTGGGGTCAAAGGGGGGCCTACTCGGCCGGGACCACCTCGGACCAGTGCAGATAACCGTCCATGGCGTCCTTGATCAGGGCGTCGGAGGTGTAGGTGGCGCCCGAGACGGCGTCCACGCCGAGGGCGTCGTACAGGGCGGTGCAGCGATAGCAGTTCTCGTCGTAGCCGGGCAGCAGCGTGATCGCGGCGGTGTCGACCCCGGTGAACTCCGTGAACCAGCTCTCGGGGACGAACGACCACCAGCTCTCGCGCTGGTTGATGGTCTCGAGGCCCACGGTGACGCCGTCGGCCGAGACCCCGAGCAGGGTGGTGATCTGGGCGTTGAAGCCGTAATGGGTGGCGGTCAGGCCGTAGCCCACCACCGTCTGGGCGCCGTCGCGCAGCACATAATAGTTCCCGCTGGCGCTGGTGGCGACCTCGGAGGTGGCACCGGGGAACAGTTGCGCCAGCGCCTGGGCTTCGGTCTTGTTCTGGTTCGGAGGGATGCGGGTCGTGTTGTTGGTGTTGTTAATATTATTTATATTATTCAAATTATTTGTATTATTTAAATTGTTAATATTATTGAGATTATTAATATTATTTACATTATTTACATTGTTCAAATTATCATTATTTTCTTCAGCCGGACTCGCGTCACAGGCGACCACCGCGCCCACCAGGCACAGGCACCACAGGAAATGTCGCGTCATCGTGACCTCCCGGGCGACCGCGTCGCCCCGAAATGCTCGTCAAGATACATCATTTCTCAGGGGATGCACGGGGAAAAATGCAAGCCTCCGCGGACCTGGGAAATTTCCCGCGGCGGGGTGTCGTTGTCCGTTGCCGCCGGGGTCGCCCCCGTGCTAGGTTCGCGGCGCGCGGTGAATACCGGGGCCCCGGCCGGCGTATGGACCGTGCCGGAGCGCGCCGCGCCCGGTCCCAAGGCAGGAGACTTTCATGCACACCCTGATCTCGCTCGTCCTGTTGTTCGCCCCCCTGGCGCAGGTTCCGCCCAAGCCGGTCACCCCGCCGGCCGCCAAGCCGACGACGCCCCCGGCGCCCACGCCGGCCAAGCCCGCCGAGCCCGAGGAGGATCTGAAGACCTACAACCTCCCCGACGCCCTGGCCGCCATCGCGGTGACTCAGAATTATTACAACAAAATCAACACGTTTCAGGCGAAGTTCAAGCAGGTCTTCTCCAAAAAGTTCCACGGGGACCAGCCCGCCGAGAGCGGCGTGATCTACATCAAGAAGCCGGGCTTCATGCTGTGGGACTACCTGGCGCCGGACAAGAAGATGTTCCTCATCGACGGCAAGAAGGCCTGGATGTACGAGCCCAGCAGCAAGCAGGCGCTGTGGCGCGACGTGAAGGACTCCGCGCTGCCCACGCCGGTGAAGTTCCTGTGGGGCCAGGGCAAGCTCACCGACGAGTTCCACGTCAAGATCGTGCCCAACTCCAAGTTCGCCGGCCCCGGTCAGAAGGCCCTGAAACTGCTGCCCAAGAAGCGCTCGCCGCACTTCAAGATCGTCATGTTCGTGGTGGACGCCGCGGGCGCCGTCGTGTCCAGCCTGGTCTACGACCACGAGGGCAACAAGAACCAGATCACCTTCTCCGAGATCACCATGAACAAGCCCATCGACGACAAGAAGTTCGTCTTCACGCCGCCCAAGGGGGTCCAGGTGCTCCAGGCCGGCGAGGACAAGCCCGCCGCCGGCAAATAATCGACGAACGCCCCTTCACGCTCCCACGCGCGCGCATTTTTCAACTTGACGGGACCGCACCGCTCTTTTACGCTGGTGGACGGTTTTGCACCCCGTGCAGTCACCGAACCTTCGGGAAAGGGCCGCCACCTGATGACCTCCAAGGACAAGCGCCGTCACAAACGATTCGAGTTGGAAGCCTTCGTCGACTACACGGGCCGCGAGTTCCTGCTCAACCACCGCATCTACGATCTGAGTCTGGGCGGCCTGCGTCTGGCCACCTCCGAGCCCGAGCCGGTGGGCGCGCAGGTGGACCTGGTGATCACCTTCCCGGACCTGGACGCCGCCATCGAGCTCAAGGGCGAGGTCGCCTGGTTCAAGCCCGCTCCCGAGAACGAGATGGGGATCAAGTTCAACTCCGTGGGCATGAAGGAGTTGAAGCTCCTCCAGGAGTACCTGAAGAAAATCGAGGAAAAGAGGTGAATCATGGCTTTGGAACTGGAACCCATCCTGCGTGACACCACGCTGACCCCCGCCGACAAGACGACCATCTTCCGCGGGCTCGTGCAGGTCGCCCAGGCCGACGGCGAGATGGACCCCCGGGAGCGGGAGTACCTGCAGCAGGTCGTCGGCGAGTTCTTCCCCGGCGAGAACTTCTCCGCGCTCCTGGCCGAGTACCGCCCCCTGTCGGACGGCGACCTGCAGGCGCTCTCCACCGACGCCGCCCGCGACTGCTTCACGGCCTTCCTGTTCATGACCGCGTACGCCGACGAGGAGTTCTCGGACGACGAGAAGACCCTGCTCGAGAAGCTCACCTCGGGCGTGCTGCCCGCCGCCCGCGTGGACGAGCTGCGCGCCGGCGTGCGGCAGTACCTGTACCGCCGCGCGGTCTTCCACTTCGTGCTCAACCAGAACTTCCTGCACCCCGAGTTCGCCCGGGAGATGGCGCGCCGCTTCGAGGTCCCCGAGGACGTCGCCGTGGCGCTGAACCAGGAGGTCTACCAGGCGGTGCTCGTGCTGCACGGGGCGCCGCAGAGCGCCGAGGGCTGACGATGGCCGACAAACCCACCTGGAAGGAGATCGACGCCAAGCGCGACCGCTCCTCGGGCCGCGGGAAGAAGGACGAGAAGCCCGCCCCGCGCGGCAGCGGCATGCGCGTGAGCAAGTCCGACGTCGAGAAGTTGTTCAACTCGTCCAAGCTGGGCGACATGATCCGCAAGGCCGAGGGCGAGAAGAAGATCGAGAGCCCGTCGGACGGCAGCGTCGCCGCCCAGGTGAAGAAGTGCCTGCGCCTCGAGGAGCCCTCCGAGTTCCTCAAGGAGGCCCGCCGCATCCTCGACGAACACGAGAAGGTCCCCTCGGACATGGAGTTCTGCGAGCGCGCCCTGGAGATCAGCCACCTGCCCACCGTGCTGCGGCTGCTCACGCGCATCCTCGAGTCCCTGGCCGACGGTCGCAAGCCGTACATGCCCCGGGTGCTGCGCATCCGCTGCCAGACGCTGCCCATGAAGTATCAGGATCCGCGCGTCACCGACCTTTGCGAGCGCGTGATGGACAAGTTGTGACCATCGCGAGGAGGTTCCCATGAACGAAGCCACCCATTGCATCGAACAGGGCCGCGCCGCGCTGGCCGCCGGCCGCCTCGCCGAGGCCCGGGAGTGGTTCGGCCGCGCCGCCGACCTCGAGCCCGCCAACGCCGAGGCCCAACTGCAGCACGGCCTGTGCGCGCTCATGGCCGGGGACCGCCGCACCTTCTCGGGGGTGTACGCCGCCTTCCGGGACCGCATGGAGACCGAGACCTCGCCGCGACTCGTGCGCCTGTGGACCTTGGCGCAGCGCTTCTCGGGCACCGCCGTCGCCGTGGCCGCCACCGTCGCCCTCTCGGGCGCCGCCTGCTCCAACGGCAAGCAGGAGGGCACCACGGCCGTCAAGCCCGACGCCCCCGTGCCCACGACCCCGACGACCACCGAGCCGGCCACCAAGGACGCCACGCCGACCGGCGTCGTGCCCATGGACGACGAGGTGTACTCCAAGCACCGCTACAGCGCCGGCGTCCGGCCCCCCGTCGACGTCGAACCCGAGCCGGAGATGAAGACCGACGACCCGCCCCCGGCCCC
Source organism: uncultured Pseudomonadota bacterium (assembly GCA_938004375.1). Taxonomy (GTDB): domain Bacteria; phylum Myxococcota_A; class Polyangia; order HGW-17; family HGW-17; genus HGW-17. Next base: position 1,630 of record CALKWH010000174.1, on the reverse strand, counting down.
CATGGACGACGAGGTCTACTCCAAGCACCGCTACAGCGCCGGCGTCCGGCCCCCCGCCCCCTCTCCCGACGCGGAGGAGGAGGAAGGCGAGATGGCCCCGGAGATGAAACCCACGCCCATGCGGCCCCCCGCGCTCAAGTACGGCGCCATGCCCCGCTACGGCGGCGGCGTGCGCAGCACCGATCTCTGATGACCGAGCGTCCTTCGGCCCACGACGGCATCCGGGTGCGCCGCGACGGCGACACGTTCCGGTACTTCAAGTCCGGTGACCCGGCTGACAAGACGCCCCGCGAGTTCACCTACCGCCACCCCTACATCCTCGAGCTCGAGATCACCTGGGCCTGCAACCTCGCCTGCCCCCACTGCTACGTGGACGCGCCCCGGGCCTGCCCCGACGAGCTCACGCTCGCGGAGATCCGGGACGTGCTGCGCGACGCCCGCGCGGCCGGCATGCTCGAGCTCTCCCTCACCGGCGGCGAGGTCTGCTGCCGCCCGGACCTGATGGACGTGATCGCCGCGGGCCGGGAGGCCGGCTTCCCGGTGCGCCTCGTGACCAACGGCACGCTCGTCACGCCCGCGATCGCCCGCGCCTGGCGCGAGGCCGGGATCCTGCTCGTCACCGTGAGCCTCGACGGCGTGGACCCGGCCGTGCATGACGCCGTCCGCGGCCCGGGCAGCCACGCGAAGACCCTCGCCGGCCTCGACGCGCTCACCGCCGCCGGCCTGCAGGTGAGCCTGATCGCCGCCTTCTCCCGGCTCAACCTGGACCAGCTCGAAGGGCTCTGGGACTTCGCCCGCGCCCGGGGCTTCGGCCTGCAGGTGCAGATGGTCTCGGGCAAGGGCCGCACCCCGCGCGGGATCCTGCTCTCCCCCGAGGAGTACCACGCGCTGGGCGAGCGGGTCGCCGCGATCTTCGCCGCCCACCCGCATCGGATCGTGCCCATGGACGACCTGGTGACACCCTCGAACCGCCACCCGCTCTCGCTTCTGCATCGCACCTGGCAAAAGCGCTGCACCGGCGGGATTTTGAACCTGTTCGTGCGCGCCAACGGCGACGTGACCCCCTGCTCGGCGCTGGCGCTCCCCGAGAACGTGGTGGGCAACGTCCGCGACCCCGGCGGCCTCTCGCGCATCCTCGACGAGGAGCGCTGCCGGGACAACCTGGCCTGGTGCCACGCGAAGAACCTGCGCGGCGCCTGCGCCTCGTGCCCCCACGCCGGCGTCTGCCACGGCGGCTGCCCGGACATCCTGCTCACCGTCTGCCGCGACCGTTTCGAGAACGAGTATTGCCACCACCGCCTGGAGACCCGGGCGATCACCGCCGCCCTGCTAGATCCCACATGAACCCGATCAGATACGCCGTCTGTGAGCTCACCAACCGCTGCAACCTGCGGTGCGTGCACTGCTCGTCGAACTCGGGGCCACCGCGGGCCGGGGAGTACGGCACCGACGACTGGGTGCGCCTCGTGGGCGAGCTGGCCGCGCTCGGGTGCGAGGAGTTGACCCTCATCGGCGGCGAGGTGCTGCTGTTCCCGGGGTGGGAGACCGTGGCCCGGGCGGTGAAGGACCACGGGCTGCGGCAGATCGGAAGAGCACACGTCTGAACTCCAGTCACCGAATCCGATCTCGT
>CALKWH010000173.1 GCA_938004375.1 uncultured Pseudomonadota bacterium | reverse complement strand
GCATACTAGATCGTATTCGGTGACTGGATTTCAGACGTGTGCTCTTCCGATCTGCAGCCTGTTCGGGCGGTTCTTCTCCGATCCGGGCGAGGACGCTGCCCACCGCCGCTCTTCGGAGGAGAACGCCGCGCGCTCGGAAGAGCAGCGGCTGCTCGACGCGGCGCTGGCGGACCTGAAGCCCGCGCTGCGGGAGGCCGTGCTGCTGCACTACCAGGGCCGCTTCTCGATGCAGGAGATCGGCGAGATGCTGGGGATCAGTCCGGTGAACGCACGCAAGCGGGTCAGCCTCGGAGTCGGGGCGCTGCGGGAGAAGCTGCGTCCGGTCCTGATGAAGCCCGAGAACCCCCGGGGAGGCGATCATGAAGAAGAATCAGAACAATCCATGTCAGCAGATTCGAGACCTCGCGTCGTTGGCTCCTGAGGACCTGCGGGAGCTCCCGGCCGCTCTGGCCGGGCATGTCCGCGACTGCGCCGCCTGCCAGGTGGAGGTGCGCGCGTCGGGCCGCCTCGTCGCCCTGCTCGAGCGCGCGGGGGAGCCTTTTACCTTGTCGATGACGCCGGAACAACTGGCGAAGCGGGCGCGCGTGGCGGCGAACGGGGAACGGGTGAGGCCGGCCCCCTTGCCGAGGTGGCGTCTCGCGGCGGGCTTCGCCGTCGTGGCCGCCCTGGTGGCGGTGGGCGGCTGGTGGTGGCTCGGGCGCGGCGGGGACGGCGGTGCGACGCCGACGGGGTCGGCGCGCAAGGAGCTCGCCGGCGGGGCGCGCCTCGAGGTGGCGTCGGCCGAGCGGCTCGATCGCCAGGGCCGCCGCACGGCGCTGCCGGCCAGGGTCTCGAAGGTCGAGACGGGGGCCGGCGAGCGCGCGATCCTCACGCTCTCCGAGGGCACCCGCGTGTGGCTGAACGAGCACAGCGTGGTCGCCTTGCGTGGCGACGCCGACCGCACCCTGCGGCTGGAGGCCGGCGAGGTTCTCCTGGACGTCGTGCGCCAGCAGGGACTGCCCCCGTTGGTGGTGCAGACCGCCTCGGGCCAGGTCGACGTGGTCGGCACCCGGCTGCTGGTGAGTCAACTGCCGGGCATGGCCGTGGTGAACGTGCTGCGCGGCCACGTGATCGCCCGTTCCGGCGGCCGGCCGGCGGACGTGCGCGCCGGCGGCGAGGCGATCCTGCGCGGGGACGAGGCCCCCATCACGCAGGCGGCGGCCAACCTGGGCTATGCCGCGGAGTGGGCCCAGGAGAAGCCCGAGGTCCCCGAGGAGACCAGCGGCTTCGGACGCCTGAAGGCCCGGCGCCCGGGCGCGGGCGCCGACACCGAGCTGGCCCTGCGCCTGATCGACCATGCCGTGGACGTGAAGATCCAGGGCCGCGTCGTGCGCACCGAGATCGAGGAGGAGTTCATGAACGACTCCCCCGACACCCTCGAGGGCATCTACACCTTCCCGCTGCCGCCGGACGCGCAGATCGCCGGGCTGGACCTGGTGGTCGAGGGCAAGTGGGAGCACGGCGCCATCGTCGCGCGGGACGAGGGCGACAAGATCTGGGCGGGCGTGCTGCGCAACGCGGCCCCGAAGGACAAGAAGAGAGAGGTCGTGGAGTACGTGTGGGTCCCCGGCCCGTGGCACGACCCCGCGCTGCTGAACTGGAAGCAGGGCTCCCAGTTCGAGTTGAAGATCTTCCCGATCCCGAAGCAGGGCAGCCGGCGGGTGCGCATCGCCTACACCCAGCTGCTCGAGCCGATCCCGGGCGGTCACCGCTACGTGCTGCCGCTGGCCGCCGCGCACCAGGACAAGGTCGCCACGGAGAAGTTCAGTTTCCGGGCCACCGTGGGCGGCGTGAGCGACGCCGGCCGGCTGCGGATCTCCCCGCTGACCATGGAGCGCCGCCAGGAGAACGGCACGGCGCGCCTGGCCGTGACGAAGACGGACTTCCGGCCCGAGGGTGATCTGATCCTCGACATCCCCGAGGAGAAGCCGGGCCGCGAGATCCGGGCCTGGGCCTACCGGCAGCCGGAGAAGCCCGAGGCCGACGGCTACGCGCTGGTGACCCTGAAGCCGATCCTGCCGGCGTACACCGGGAACGACCCGCTGCACCTGGTGCTGGTGGTGGACCGCTCGTACAGCATGCAGAAGACCCGCCTGACGCGGGCCGCCGAGCTGGCCCGCCTGCTCGTGGGTGAGCTCGAAGGCGCCCACAAGGTGAGCGTGCTCGCCTGCCACCACGCCTGCCGCACCCTGGTCGACTCCGAGGGCGCCTCGGACGCGCTGGCCGAGCGGGTGTACGCCGAGCTCGGGAAGCTCGAGCCCATCGGATCCTCACGGTTCGAGGCGGCCCTGGACGCCATCGGCCAGGTCGTGACCGCGGCCGGCGAGAAGGCCGCCCGCACGCGGATCGTGTGGCTCACCGACGGCGTCGCCAGCGTGGGCGAGAAGGACCCCTCCCGGCTCGCCGCGAAGGCGGCGAAGATGCTGGGTCGCGCCCGGCTGACCACCGTCGGCCTGGGCGGCGAGACCGACGAACTGGCGCTGCGGGCGCTGGCCCGGGCGGGCTCGGGCTCCATGCTGACCCTGAAGCCGGGCACTCGTACGGCCGTTCTGGCCTGGAAGGTGCTTCAGCGCCAACTGGGCGTGCCCGTGACCGGCGTGAAACTGGCGTTCCCCGAGGGCGTGCGCCAGGTGGCCCCCGCGAAGACCGAGACGATCTGGCCCGGCGAGGAGCTGGTGGTGGCCATGCGCACCCCGGCGACACTGGTGGAGGGCCCCCTGGTGCTCACGGGCCAGCTCGAGGGCGTGGACTTCCGCCGCGAGTACCAGGTGAAGCTGGACCCGGTGGCGGCCGCGGGCAACGCCTTCGTGCCGCGGATCTGGGCCCAGGGGCGCATCGACGACCTCCAGGAGCAGGACGGCGGCCCCGACACGGTGAAGGAGATCGTCGCGATCTCGAAGGACCACCATGTCCTGTCGCGCCACACCAGCCTGCTGGTGCTCGAGAGCCCGGCCATGGCCAAGGCCTTCGGCGTGAAGGACACGCGCCCGGCCGTGGACTGGACGGGGACCGAGGAGAGCCACGAGGCCGAGGTGTCCGGTCCTCCGGGGCTTCTGGGCAAGAACGCCGCGGGACGGGCCGAGGACATGATGGCCGGCGCCGGGGCACCCCTCCCCTCGATGTCGGCGCCGCCGGCGGCGAAGATGTCCCGCATCGCGGCCGACGAGGAGATGGTGCCCATGGAGATGTCCCGCAGCCGCCGGGGTCGCCGGATGATCCGGATGCGCAAGGAGTGGTACCGGGTGGCCGCGGTGAGCGTGGCGGCGGACTCGGCCGCGGCGGACTGGACCGAGGTGCAGAAGCGCCGGGCGGCGTTGCTGGAGAAGCCCGAGAGCCGCGACCGTCTCCAGGCGCTGGTGCGCCAGTTGATCCAGGCCGGCTCCACCGAGGAGGCCGGGAAGCTCGCCGCCCAGTGGCTGGCCAAGGACGCCATGGATGCCGAGGCCCTGGTGGTGCAAGCCGAGCTGGCCCTGCTGGCCGGCGAGGCCGACCGGGCGGTGGAGTGGCTCGAGAGCGCGATCGACGCGAACCCGGGCGCAGAGGCCGCCCACGACCGCCTGTTCGGGACCTGGCGCGCCCTGGGCGACTTCCAGATGATGTGTGCCCACGCGGTGCCCCGCGCCCTGTCGGCGCCGAAGAACTGGGAGCACCAGGTCGCCGCGGTGCAGTGCACGCAGGACTCCGCCCGCTTCCTCGCCGGACTCTCCGCCGGGGTGCGCGCCCAGGCCGAGCGGAAATTGAAGGAGGAGGCGAAGCCGACCCTGCGCCGCGACTCCCTGACCCTCGAGGCCACGTGGGAGGGCGACGCCCAGCTCGATCTGGTGGTGATCACCCCGGAGGGGCGCGTGGTCTCCTTCGCCGGCGGCGCCCGCCGCGTGGACGTCCAGTCCGCGCAGTCCCGGGTGACCGAGCAGCTCTCGAGCTCCATGGAGCGGCGCGGTCGCTACCAGATCTTCGTGGTGCCCCGCCGTCCCGGCGCCGGCTCGAAGAAGGCCGCCGGCCCGTCGACGGACCAGGCCACCGGCCAGGTGAAGATCACCTCCTACAACGCGCTGCGGACCCTCCGTTTCACCGCCGGGACCGCCCCCGTGCGGGTGGCCGACGTGGTCGTCTCGTCCAAGTTCCGCCTGGTCCCCGCCGATCCCGGTTGGGAATGACCAGGAAAATGGACGCCCTCCAACCCGTGTCACACCCTCGAAAACCCCGGTTTTTCGCAATCCTTGTTCCAGGGTGCAGAAGGTGGAGGTCGTCAACGGTCTGGGCGCCTTGTTTCTCAACGAGGACTCCCGAATCGAGTTCTTCTCGAACCCCATCACGGAATACACGTGGAACCCGGACGGCAAGGGTTTCACGACTACCTGCAGGAGCCTCCCGGGAGAGCCCGGGACCCGGTGGAAGACCGTCGGGATGGTTCGGGACCAGCTCCCTGACCCCGGACCCGGGAAGACCGCCGCCGCCCCGGAGGAAGAGGCCGAGGTCACCCGGGAAAAGTGGACCGAGGACGCGAACGGTTTCATCAAGACAATCCGGTATTTCGACGCGAAGAATCAGCCACAAAAAGATCCTTGGGACGTGTTCGGCCGTCAGTACGAGCGCAACGAACAGGGTCTGGTCCTGGCAGAGATGCCTTTGGATGCGCAGGGAAAACCGACCTCGCTGAAGAATGGGGTCGTCAAGTATACCTATGTTTACGACACCGCGGGCAACCTCCTGACCGCGGGCGCCCAGGACGCCGCAGGAAAGCCGTTGCCGCCTAAGTATGTTTATTCCTCGAAGCGGTCCTGGGACGCGGTGGGCAATCTGGTGGGCGAGGTCTATCTGGATCTGGAGGGGAAGCCGGCCAAGGGGCGCGGCGGCCTCGGTGGCTGGAAGGCCAGGTATGACAACTCCGGAAACATGACGGAGAAGCGCTTCTTCGATGTGGAGGGAAAGCCTGTCCTCTCCGACGATTCCATCGGTGGGGAGAAGTATGTGTCGGACGCGACGGGTCGACGGGTCGAGATCTGGAATCTGGGGCTCGACGGCAAGCCGATCCGAGGTCTCGACGGCTTTGCCGCCCGCAGGTTTTCCCGGGATGTCCCAAACCGGGTCGAGGAGATCCGCTATCTGGATGTTCAGGGAAAACCCTGTGTAAACAAAGAAGGAGTCGCGCGGGTCAAAAAGAAGGAATCCCAGGACGGCCTGGTCTCGGAGGAGTGGTTCTACGGCCTCGACGATCGGCCGACCCTGAACGCCGAGGGCGTCCACGGAATCGTCGATACCATGGACGACAAGAGCCGGACGATGCAGACTTGCCACTTTGGAACGGACGGGAAAAAGAAGGCAAATAATAATAATGTGGCTTGTAAAAAAATCATATTAGATAAAAATAATAATTTAATTGAAGAATGGTATTATAATGTCAAAGGTGGTCTCGTGCTTCATCAAGAGGAGGGCGTCGCCGGCTGGAAGGCCAAATACGACCGATTCGGAAACCAGGTGGAGAGGTGGTACTACGGGACCAAAATGGAGCTCGTGATGCACCAGGAGGAGCATCTTGCCGGCACCGTATCGACCTACGATGCCCAGGGCGACTTCGTGGACATGAAGAAGTACGACGAGAACCGCAAACCCATCGCCGACCCCGCCGAGGACGAATGGAATGATCCCGGGGACACGGGAGATGACGATCCTTCCACGGAAGTGAAGGAATGGGATTGATTCCCCGGGCATGAACCCTTCGTCGTCATGTGATGGTTCGAACCTCGACTGCGCCGATTCGACTCGACCGGTTCACCCCTGGGCGGCGAACTCCGCGCGGAGCTGGTCCACGCGCTGCCGGAAGCGGGCGGCGGTGGCGCCGTGGATCAGGATGTTGGCCAGGAGGACCTTCTCCTCGGTGGAGGGGTTCCCGTCCTTGTCCACCACGTCCTGGGTGTGGATCAGGTTGACCACGTGCAGCTCGGCACAGCCCGCGCAGGAGGCCAGTTCGATCTGCAGCGAGGGGGTCGTGCCGGCCAGCCGCAGGTGGTCCACCCAGACGTCGGAGCCCGCGGCCAGGGCCGTGGCGATGGCCTCCAGCGGGGCCAGGTCGAAGAACATGGCCACCCGCTCGCGCTCCACCCACTTCTGGCACTTCTCGCAGAACACGCGCTCCTTGAGGAAGGTCCACCACGCGAACACGAAGATCCCGAGGTAGGCGACGGCCTCGACGGCGAGCAGGAGGCCGTAGAACGTGCCCTTGACCTGGTTGCGCTTGAGCGTGAACCAGCCGACCTTCACCAGCTCCTTCACGAGGTCGATCACATAGGACGGGTCGGTGAGCATCTTCAGGTATTCCAGTTCATGCCGGGAGATCACGAACAGGAAGGTCACCCAGAACACGAACAGGGTGAGGACGCCGGCGAGCAGCATGGCCACCAGGGAGGCGGCCCGGCTGCGGTTGCGCCCCAGGGACTCGCCGAAGACGTAGGCGCCGGCCACCGCGAACACGGCGCCGAAACTGATCAGGAAGTTGACGTACACGAACGGGATGTACCGCACGGCGTACGCGTAGACGAACGAGATCGGGAACATGGCGGCAACGGCCAGGGCGAGGCCGAGGCCGACCCCCTTGGGATCGAAGGTGCCGGTGGGTCGATAGGTGTGGTCCTGCATGTACTGTTTCCTCCTGTCGCGCCGGGGGCGCAGGGGAGGAATCTATGCAGGACCGGGAAAATGGTCAATAATATTTTTAAGTGGGGATCGAGAGGACGTACCAGCGGCCGCCCACGTTCACCAGGGTGGCCTCGTCCTCGCCGTCGTCGAGCTTCCCGTTGAACTCGATTTTCATGTAGATCTTGATCCACAGTTCCTCGTCTTTGGATTTCTTGCCCACCAGGCGCACCTCGAGGTACTTCCAGTCCTTCGAGTGGTCGAGCTTGCGGTTCAGGCGGTCGAGGTCCCCCTTGCCGAAAGCGGGGTTCTTCCCGTCGGCCAGGGCGGCGCGCCAGGCGTCGTCTCCGCGCATCTTCGAGGCATAGAAGGACAAGAGCGCACCCTCGGGGGTGTCGAAGCCCGGCGTGAAGCCGGCGGCGGTGGCGGGGGTGAGGGAGGGGGCGTCGACGTAACGTTCCCAGCCGTCGTCGCCGGGCTCGGTCTTCGGCGGCGTCCAGGCTGCGGCGGTGGGGCCGGGGGGCGTGACGACGGTCGCCTCCCGGGGCGGCGGCGTGTCGTTCTTCGGGACGTGAGCCTCCTTCTGATTCGTGCAGGCCGCGAGGGCGGGAAACAGGATCCAGAGCAGGACAGATTTCATGGTTCACCTCCCGGGGTCACTCCCCGACGGGGTCATTCCCCGACTGTGTCACTCCCCGACGTCCACCATCCGCACGGCGTGGGTGCGGGCGACAGGATCCACGTCCACGATCAGGTAATGGCGGCCGACGCCGTCCCAGCGCATGGGCCAGCCGCCGCCGCCGCCGGAGAGGTGGCACTCGACGCCGCCCAAGTTGTATTTCACGTAGGTGTGGACGTGGCCGAAGAAGGCGAGATCCACGCCGTCCCGGGCGAATCGGGCGATGAGCGCGGCCGCCTCCTTGCGGCTCGAGAAGGCGCCGTTGCGCACACCGTTGGGGTCCACCGGCGGGATATGCGTGACGAAGGCGTGCCAGCGGTCACGGGCGTCGTCGAGCCACCCGTCGAGCCAGGTGTTGACGGTCGGATCCATGGTGGCCGAGGCCGAGTCCACGAACGAGAAGGCCGCCCCCCGGAAGGAGAAGTGGAACGAGTGCCGTCCCACGTGGTGGTGCCAGACCATCTCGTCGCCGATGGCCACGTCGTGGTTCCCGCAGGTGGAATAGAAGGGCACGTTCAGGCCCTCGAGGGCCTGGCGGATTCGGGCGTACTCCTCGGGGCTCCCGTTGTCGGTGAGGTCCCCGGCCGAGACGACGAACCGCACGTCGGGTTCGTCGTTGAGGCGTCCGGTCAGGTCCTGGATCCGCCCGATCCCCTCCTGGATGTCCGAGAGCACGGCGAACCGGAACGGCCCGGTGACGTCGGCGTCGGGGGGTGCGAGGCGCACCACCGTGATGGCGCCCGGCGGCAGCGTCAGGCGCCAGCGCTTCTCCGTGGGGAGGCCGGCGGGCAGCGCCAGCGCAGTGGCGTCGGCGGTGGCGAGGGTGAGCACGGCGTCGGCGGGGAGGTTCCGCACGGTGAGCTCCCAGTCCGTGACGGCGTCTTCCCCCACTTCGAGGGTGAGCTCCTGGGTCGGCGCGTTGCACCACAGGTCCAGACGCCCTGGCTCCAGAGTGTCCACGATGGCCAGTCCATCGCGCACGACGAGGGTCACGCCGCCGGCAGCCCCGCGCCCCAGGGTCAGGTCCAGGCGGGCGCGCTCCCCGGGGCCGTCGGAGCAGGCCGCGAACAGGGAAAGGAGGAGGAGAGAAAGAAGGATAAGCCGCGTCATGTCAGTACCGGAACACCGCGCCCAGGGTCACCCGGGTGGCGGACCCGCGCTCGGCGGCGGCCTCGAGCCCCCAGTGCCGGGAGAAGAAGTACCGCCCGCCCACGCCGAAGAAGCCCAGCACGCCCTGCAGGCCGCCGGCCCAGTCGTCGTGGCGGTGGCTGTAATAAAATTTGAGCTCTCCCCCGCGACCGGGTTCGCCGTCGGTGACGGGATGACCCAGGTACAGCCCGTAGGCCACCTCGACGAGCAGGTTCTGGGCGAGGTCGGGTTTCGTGGTCACCCCATCGTAGGCCGTGCGCTCGAGGCCCCAGCCGATGCCCAGCTCGGCGAAGGCGCCCGAGAGAGACGGGTGGATCCGTCGCAGATCCAGACGACCGAGCGCGAGGGCTTCGGGGGTGAGCACAGTGAAGCCCTCGGGGACGAAGGCGTGCCGGGAAAGGGCGACCGAGAGCTCGAAAAAGGTGCCGTCCGTGGTCGGCGCACCGCCTGGGCGTGGCCCGAACGGGCGCCAGGCGAGTGCGCCGCGCAGCCGCGTGTTGCCGTCGGCCGGGGCGTGGAAGAAATCGCCGGCCGCGCGGAATTGGTGGAGGCGGGCGACGACGCCGGGGTTCCAGAAGTGGTCGTATCCGAAGTGCGGATCGGAGACGTGCATCCAGCGGGAGGCCAGCTCGATCGCGGGGGCCGAGCGGGCTGGCGACCCGGGGGGCCGCCCCGAGAACAAGGCGCCGGTGAGGTCCATGAGGGTGGCGAGGGCGAACAGGCCGAAGCCGCCCACGGTGACGGGATAGGCCGCGTGCATCACCTGATCGGCGGCGTTGCTGTAGAGGATGGGCGCGAACCCCAGGGCGAACAGGGCGAGCCCCGCGCCCTTGTAAAGGAGCATCTTCTTCGCGCCGGCGCGGTCGCCGATCATCCAGTGGCCGCCCCCGGGGACGAGCATGCCGGGGACGAGGGAGAGCGCGGCGCCGGCGGCCCGGCGTGCGACGGAAGGGACTTCCGGTGCGGCGGAATCGCCGGGGGCGGCGACGGGATCGCCGGTGGCCAACAGCGCGCAGAAAAGGGAGATCAGCGTCAGGTTCACGGGGGTCCTCGCGGGTCGCGCCGCGCGCGACTCACTCGAAGTGAAGCGAAACCCGGTCATGAAGGCAAGCTGTTTCGTGTCTCCGGTCACGCGCACGCCGGGTTTTTACAGGTGTTCCGTGGCCGACCCCTGGCCTCAGGAAGTCGCGCGTGATAGACCTTGGAACAGGAGGACCTGGAAGCCATGCGAGCCCACCTCATCCTGATCGCCCTTCTGGCGGCGCTGTCGGCGTCGGGTCCCGGGTGCGCGCGGGTCACCACGAGCACCGTGCGCCCATCCGCCGCGCCGCTGGCCGCCGGCGCCTTCGTGCTGCTGGTGGTCGACAACCCGTTCCCCTCCCGCGACGGTAGCGAACGGGCGGCGGACGATCTGATCCGGGGTGTGGCGCGCCGGCTCTCTCGCGCCGGGGTTCAGGTGCGGGTGTCCCGGACCGTCCCGCCCGAGTACGCCGGGCAGCCGTGCGTGGTGCTCCAACTCGAGCGCTTTCGCCACGTGCGCCCCAAGGACCGCCTGTGGATGGGCGGCCTCGCCGGCCGCGCCGAGCTCGCCGTGCGGGTGCGCGTCTACGACCCCGGGGTGGCCGAGCCCGCCGCCGAGGCCCTCGTGGACAGCCGGACGGGCACCCACGGCCTCGCGGGCACCGACGACGAGGCCGTCGAGGCGGCAGTCGAGCGGGTCTCCGCGTTCCTGTTGAAATAGCGCCCCAGAATTATTGATATATAGCTCAATATTTTCCCGAATTCACCGCTTGCATCCGGCTTCGCGCGCGGTACAACAAGTGCAGGGACGGCAGAAACTGTACAAGGTTTTTTGGTAGGTCGCTTTTTGGGTAGGCGCTCGCGTTTTCAGTAGGCCGATGTGGCGTGTTGTAGCGTTCGAGTCCTGGAGTTGTCGATTTCCGTCGTACAGCGCCGAAAAGATTCTCCTCCTGCCGTCCCCCTTCTTTTCTACTCTTCCAGGTAGGTGTAGCCCTCGAGGCCGTCGTCGAGGAACTTCTGGATCTTCGCGCTCTCCTTGAGGGTGATGAGCTTCTCCTCGATGGACTCCTCGATGGCCTTGCGGGTCATGTTGAGCAGGTCGCGCTTGTTGTACTGCATGTACGAGAGGACCTCGCGCACGGTGTCGCCCTGCACGAGCTTGTCGATCCGGTACTTGTTGGGTCCGATGACCGACACGTGCACGGTGTGGGTGTCCCCGAACAGGTTGTGCAGGTCGCCCAGGACCTCCTGGTAGGCGCCCACGAGGAAGACACCCAGGTAGTACGGGGTCTTCTCGCTGTACTCGTGCAGCATGATCACGTTCTTCACGTCCCGCAGGTCGATGAACTGGTCGATCTTGCCGTCCGAGTCGCAGGTGATGTCGGCGAGCGTGGCCTTCACGGTGGGGGCCTCGGTGTGGCGGTGGATCGGCGCGATGGGGAAGAGCTGCTTCACCGCCCAGTGGTCGGGCACGCTCTGGAACACGCTGAAGTTGCCGTAGTAGGTGGTCGAGACGAAGCGCTCGAGATCCTCGAGCTCGTCCGGGACGTAGTCCAGGCCGTCGATGATCTTGGCGATCTTCTGGCAGGTGAGCCAGAAGAACTTCTCGACCAGAGAGCGGTTCTCGATGGAGAGCAGGCCGACGTTGAACAGCGTGATCATCTCGTCGCGGATCTGCAGGGCGTCGTGGTAGCTCTCCTGGAAGTTCTTGATCGAGAGCGTGTCGTGGACCTCCTTCATGGCGATGACGGAGTCCGGCGCGCTCTCGTCCAGGGGCGGCAGCACCAGCTCGCCCTTGTTCTCGCTGGTGCCCAGGACGTTGAACACGAGCACGCTGTGATAGGCGACCAGGGCGCGGCCGCTCTCGGTGATGACGTGGGGGTGGGGCACGCCCGCCTCCTCGCAGATCTCGGAGAGCGCGGAGACGATGTCGGCGGCGTACTCGGCCAGGCTGTAGTTCTTCGAGCTCGCGAAGTTGGTCTGGGAGCCGTCGTAGTCCACGGCCAGGCCGCCGCCCACGTCGAAGTACTTCAGGCCCACCCCGATGCGGGTGAGCTCGGCGAACAGGCGGGTGCTCTCGCGCAGGGCCTCCTTGATCGACTGGATGGAGGTGATCTGCGAGCCCAGGTGGAAGTGGATCAACTGCAGGGACTCGAGCATCTCGGCCCGGCGCAGCTTCTGCACGGCGTCGAGGATCTCGGAGGGGAACAGGCCGAACTTGGAGCGGTCGCCCCCCGAGCTCTCCCACTTGCCGCGGCCGCGGGCGGTGAGCTTGCAGCGGATGCCGATCAGCGGGGTCACGCCCATCTTGCGCGACAGGCGCATGACGATGTCCAGCTCGCTGGGCTTCTCGACGACCACGATGACCTTGCGGCCCATCTTGAGGCCCCACAGGGCGGTCTCGATGAACTCGTCGTCCTTGTAGCCGTTGCAGATGATCGGCGCCCCGGGGGTGTCCAGCTGGGCGAGGCAGATCAGCAGCTCGGCCTTGGAGCCGGCCTCGAGGCCGTAGCGGTAGGGCCGCCCGAACTCGATGATGTCCTCGACGACCTCCTTGTTCTGGTTCACCTTGATGGGGTACACGCCGTAGTAGTCGCCCTGGTAGTCGTACTCCTTGATGGCGTTGCGGAAGGCCGACTGGATCTCCTCGATGCGCTTCTTGAGGATGTCGGTGAACCGGATCAGCACCGGGGGCACGACCTCGCGGATGGAGAGCTCGTCGATGAACTCCTTGATGTCCAGGTACTTCTCGTCGCTCTTCTCGGGGTGCACGACGATGTTGCCCTTGTTGTTGATGCGGAAGAAGCCGCGCCCCCAGTTGGGGATGTTGTACAGTTCGCGGGCCTCCTCGACGGACCAGCGCTTGAGCGTCGTCTTTTCCTTGAGCTTGACCTTCTGCCGCACGTTCACCACCTCCGGAAACAAAAGTGCCTCGTTCATACAGAATGCCCCCCGTTTCTTCAAGGGTTTTTCCGATCTTTTTCACGGCGGTTTTTCGCTTTATCGCGCCCCGGAACTGGTGTAGATTGAGGCGCCTTTCGGGGATGAATAGGACGCATGGGCACACTCTTCACAATCATGGTCGCCACGCTGGTGTTGAACGCGGATCCGCAACTGGAGCGCCTGCAGGTGAAGCTGCAGCCGCCCCAGACGACCTCGGCGGCCGAGCTCGCCGCGATCATGGCCATGGCCCCCCAGGCGAAACTGGTGCGCGCCGAGGGGCACGTGAACGTGCAGGCTTTTTTGGACTCGTCCAGCCACTGGAGCGCCGACGACGGGAACATCTACTTCACCGAGTGGAAGAGCACTCCCCGGGGATCGGGCTGGCGCGTCCGGGCACTGTTGGATAGTAAATATTTATATAATACCCATATATTCCTGCCGGCCGACTCCTCCCAGATCGGGCTCAACCCCGACGGCTCCATGGTGATCCTGCGCGGCAACAAGGCGGTGACCTACTCCCCACGCGGCCGGCTGCTGCGCACGGCGGCGCTGCCGTTTTCCCGCAACCTCGAGGGGATCCACGCGGTGGGCAACGGGGAGCTCCTCCTGTGGTCCCGCGGCACCATCTATTACCAGAAGGCCGACGGCACCCTCGCCTGGCGGCAGATCCTCGACGCCGGCGCCAAGAACGCGCAGTACTACGGCGTGGCCCCCTACTTCGCGCTGGAGTTGAACAACGGGGTCATCGAGGCGCGGCGCTGGTCCGACGGCCGTCGCGCCTGGTCCCACCGCCTGTTCGCGCCGGGCAACCAGACCAGCTACTACGGCTTCCTCGCCGACGGCAGTTTCCTGATCCTCAAGGGCTACCAGGAGGCCCACGTGATCGCCCCCGACGGGCGCATCCGGGCCGTCCACCGGTTCGCCCACCGCGTGCAGCAATTGTTCCTGCACCAGTTCCGGATGGGGATGTACTGCTTCGTGGACAACAACCGCCTGGGGTACTTCAACCTCGAGACCGGCCGCATGGAGTGGCTCGCCGAGCTGGGGAGCCCGCCGCAGACGCCGGGCCGGATGTACAACGAGTTTCTGACCTTCCAGTTGCAGAACCGGCTGGTCGCCTTCGAGGCCGGCGGCCGGGTCCTCTGGTCGGTGCGCCTGCCCATCTCGCCCTACGTGCGGGACCCGTCGAACTACCGCAACCCCTACACCATGATCCGCATGCCGGGCGGCAACCTGGCGGTGGTCTCCCAGGCCGGGGTCTATTTCGTCTATCCACCCGCCCGATCGCATTGATCTCACAGGAGCAGTATCCATGGCCCTCTGGTTTTTTCTGTCCCTGCTGCTGACGCAGCCCGCCCCGACGGGCATCCTGAAAACCTCCGAGCTCAAGCCCGGCATGAAGGGCTACGGCCTGACCGTCTTCTCCGGGGAGACCCCGGTCAAGTTCGACGTCGAGGTCATCTCGGTGATGCGCCGCGCCATGCTGGATCAGGACCTGATCCTCGTGCGCTGCTCGCACCCCATCCTCGAGCACGCGGGGGTCATCGCCGGCATGAGCGGCAGCCCGATCTACATCAACGGCAAGTTCGCCGGGGGTCTGGGCTACGGCTACCAGTTCGCGAAGGATCCCATCGCCATGCTCACGCCGGCCGAGGACATCGTGAACACCACCCGGCGTCCGGTGCAGAACCTCGACCCGTGGGGCCGGCCGCCGACCCAGTCCGCCGACGCCTGGACCCAGCGGGTGCGCAACTCCCTGGTGGCCGTCAACAACCCGCTGGCCCGCTCCCAGGGCGAGAGCCTGATCCGGCCGCTGGGCGTCGCCCTGTCGGTCTCGGGCGTGCCCGCCGGCCAGTTCGGCGACCTGTTCCCGCTGCTCTCCCAGCTCGGCCCGGCCGCCCCCTCGGGCGCCGGCGGCCCCGACGGCGTCGCCCGCAAGTTCCAGCCCGGCGGCCCGGTGGCCATCTGGCTCGTCTCCGGCGACATCAACGTGGCCGCCATCGGTACGGTGACCTACCTCGAGGGCGACCGCGTGGCGGTGTTCTCCCACCCGTTCCTGAGCATGGGCGAGATGCGCCTGCCCGCCGGCCACGCGACGATCCACACGGTCATCGCGCGGGCCTCGAACTCCATGAAACTGGGCACGTTCACCACCCCCAAGGGCGCGCTGATCAAGGACGAGCAGGCCACGGTCGTGCTCGATCAGGCCGCGGAGCCGGGCTTTCTGCCGGTCACCGTGAGCGTGGTCGCCCCGGGCGAGAAGGCCAAGACCTACAACTTCCAGGTGGCCCGCCACCGCCTGCTCTCGGCCAACCTGTCCGCCAGCCTCGTGCGCGTGGCCATGAACCGCCTGGCCCAGAACGCGTCGGATCTCACCTACACGGTGGACCACGAGTTCCAGATGGACGGGATGGCGCCGATCCGCTTCACGGACTCCTTCTCCTCCACCCAGGGGCTGGCCCTGAGCTTCCCGAACTCCTGGGGCGGCTGGGGCAACACCTCCCGGGGCGAGGTCGCCCTGCAGTTGCTTTTGAACAACCCGTTCACCCGCCTGGCGATCTCCCGGGTGAAGGTGAACGTGCACGTCACCACCGGGCTCAACCAGTTCCAGATCAAGAAGGTCGAGGTGGCCTCCCCCATGGTGCGCCCGGACCGCGAGTTCGCCGTCCTCGTCACCCTCAAGCCCCTCATGGGCCCCGAGGTCACCCGCCAGGTGACCATGAAACTGCCGAAGGAGTTCGCCGACTCCCGCGTGTTCCTCGAGGTGACCGCCGGCCGGGACACCCCGGTGGACGCCGCCGAGCCCAAGGATCTGCCGGGCCTGCTCGACTACATCCAGAAGTCCATGGACGCCCACACCCTCGTGCTCTCGGTGCGGACCCCCGCCCCGAAGGTGGACCTCGAGGGCGTCTTCGTGTCCGACGTCCCGCTCTCGGTGCTCGATTCCCTGGTGCGCCGGGGCGTCAGCACGATCCCCCGGGTGGACCAGACCCTCCATCGTCAGATGATCCGCTTCCCCGAGCTGCTCTCCGGGGGCGCCAAGTGCAACCTGATCGTGAAATCCACGGAAGAAGAGGCGAAATGATGAAGAACACCCTGCTGCTCGTGCTGCTCATGACGCTCGCGACCCCGGCCGCGGCGGCCCCCACCAAGTTCTGGGAACTGGAGAACCACAACAGTTTCTTCAACGGCAAGTCCGAGGGAGCCCTGCTGCTCTCCGGCGGCGGGCTCATGCCCGGCCTGCGCGCGACGAAGCTCGAGACCAAGGAGAAGCTCCCGGGCCTGTTCTCCACGGTCGCCCGGTTCGCCGGCGGGAAGGTCCTGGTGGGCGGGGCCGACGCGGCCACCCTCTGGACGGTGGAGGCCGGACGCCTCAAGCTCCTGACCACCTTCGAGGGCGACGTGATGGTCACCCGCATCGTCGAGCTCCCCGGCGGGGACGCGCTGGTGGCCACGCTGCCCCGGGGCAACATCTACCGCGTGAAGCCCGACGGCAAGCAGGAGCTCTTCGTCAAGCTGCCGGTGGAGCACGTGTGGAGCCTGGTGGTCAACGGCAACACCGTGTACGCCGGCTGCGGCCCCAAGGCCTCGGTCTACAAGATCGACCTGACGTCGCGCAAGGCGACCGCTTGGTGGAGCGTCGAAGAGAAGCACGTGATGGCGATGCAGTTCGTGCCGAAGAAGGGCCTGATCGTGGGCACCACCCCCGAGGCCCGCGTGTACCTGCTGCCCGAAGCCACCGGCGCCCCGGCCGCCACGCTGCTGTACGACTTCCCCGGCAACGAGCTGCGCGACCTGGTCGTCCTGGGGGACGCCGTGTACGCGGCCGTCAACCAACTGCAGTACCGCAGCACCGGCCCGTCGCCGACGCAGCCGCTGAAGACCGACCTGGGCGCCGGCGGCGGTCCCAAGGCCCCGATCACGGCCATGGAGCGCAAGGACCTGCCCACGCAGCAGGTGGTCTCCGGCACCGGCTCTTTGTACATGCTCGGCGGCCGCGGGGAGATGGAGAAGGTCCTCGATCTCGCCAAGGGTTACTTCACCCAGCTCCAGCTCGAGGGTGACCGCGTCTACGCGGCCGACGGCCACTCGGGCCGAATCTACCGCGTCGAGACGAAGTCCTTCTCGGCGGCCATCGTCCTCGAGGTCGAGGAGCGCCAGGTCCTGGGCTTTTGGCTCAACGGCGAGAAGGAGGGCTTCGTGGTGGCCGGCGACGGCGCCGCCGCCTACGCCCTGTCCCGCGACCGCGGCAAGGCGGTCACCTACACCAGCGCGGCCCTTGACGCCGGCGTGCCCGCCTCCTTCGGCGCGCTGCACCTGTACGCCTCGGATTCGGCGGTGAAGGTCGAGACGCGCACGGGCACCACCGAGGAGCCCGACGACAAGCTCTGGAGCCCGTGGAAGCCCGTGTCCGGCGGCGTTCGCGCCCCCGACGGCGGCTTCGTCCACACCATCGGCTCCGCGCCGGCCCGCTTCTTCCAGTTGCGCGTGACCTGGAACCCCGGCTCCGCCACGAAGATCGAGAAGATCCGCGTGTTCTACGCGCCCCTCAACCTGGCCCCCAAGCTGGCCGAGATCCGCGTGGGCGCCTCCCGCGGCGGCCCGGGCCCCTACGGTGATCCGGTCATCCCCGAGGTCGTCCCCGTCCGCTCAGGCGACGTCTCCATCTCCTGGCAGGTCGTGAACAACGACGGCGACGTGCTGGAGTATCGCCTGTGGGTGCGCAAGGTGGGCGAGAAGACCTGGCGCCCGCTCACGCCCAAGGCCCCCGTGACCGGCACGTCCTTCACCTGGAAGGCCGCCGCCTTCGCCGACGGGCTGTACGAGGTCCGCGTGCTCGCCAGCGACGCCCCCGTGAACTCCCCGGGCACCGAGCTCACCTCGGAGCTGGTCTCCAAGCCGTTCCTGGTGGACAACACCGCGCCGAAGATCAGCGCCCTGGTCATCAAGTCCCCGGCCGTGTCGTTCACCGCCGCGGACGTGGCCTCCCGCCTGATCGGCGTGCAGGTGCGGATCGACGACGAGCCCTGGAAGCCCGTGCTGCCGGTGGACCGCATCCTCGACTCCCTCTCGGAGAAGTTCCAGTTCACCCTGCCGGCCACCCTCGAGAAGGGCGTCCACCTGCTGCAGATCCGCGTCGCGGACGAGGCGGGCAACGTCCACGTCATGAGTCAGGAATTTACTTTTTAATTAATTAAAAACATGGACCTGCGCGACCCCGCCGCCCGGGAGACTCTCCTCGCCAGCCTGCCCCACGCCCCCGGCGTGTACGTCATGCGCAACGCCGCCGCCCAGGTGCTCTACGTGGGCAAGGCCAACGACCTCTTCTCGCGGGTCCACTCGTATTTCCGGGCCTCCGGGGATACCCGGCACTTCGTGTCGCGCCTGCCCGACGAGCTCGCCGACCTGGAGGTGTGGGTCACCCAGAGCGAGCGCGAGGCGCTCCTGCTCGAGAACAACCTCATCAAGGAGTTGAAGCCGCGCTACAACGTGCGCCTGCGCGACGACAAGAGCTACCTGATGATCCGCGTGCACCTTCTGCACCCGTGGCCGCGCTTCGAGACGGCCCGCGGTCTTCCGCAGGAGGACGGGGCGCGGTGGTTCGGGCCCTACCACGCAGCCTCGGCCGTGCACTTTTTCCTGTCGTTCATCGGCCGGTACTTCCGGTTCCGCACGTGCTCGGACGCGGCGTTCGCCTCCCGGAAGAAGCCCTGCCTGCAGTACCACATGGGGCGCTGCGAGGCCCCCTGCTGCCGCGAGGTCGACGCGGCGGCCTACCGGCGCCGGGTGGAGAAGGCGCTCCTGTACCTCGAGGGGAGCTTCGAGCGCCTGATCCGCGACGTCCGCCGGGAGATGAAGCAGGCGGCCGCGGACCTGGAGTTCGAGAAGGCCGCCGGGCTGCGGGACCTGCTGTTCGCGCTCGAGAAGTGCGCCCAGCCCCAGCGCGTGGTGACCGCGGACCTGACGCCCGTGGACGCGGTGGGCTTCGTGCGGGAGGGGGGCCGGCTGTCCCTGGTGGTGCTCGAGGTCCGCGCCGGCCAGCTCGGGGTGCACCGCCAATTGGTCGTGGACGCGCCCGGGGAGCTGGACGCCGGCGAGATCCTCTCTTCCTTCCTGTTCCAGCACTATGCCTCCCGGACCGAGCTCCCGGACCGCGTGCTGGTGCCGTTTGCCCCGGACGCGGCGGCGGCGCTGGGGGCCCAGCTCTCGGAGACGGCCGGCCGGCCGGTGGTCCTCGTGGACGGTTCGGCCAATCAGGCGGGGAAGGACTCCGCCGAAGGGAAGTTGCTGCACCTGGCCGAGGTCAACGCCCGTCACCGCCTGACGCTCCAGGCCGAGCTCGAGGTGGACGCCGACCTGGGCCGCCTGGCCGTCCGTCTGCACCTGCCGGGGGTCCCGCGGCGCATGGAGTGCTACGACGTCTCCCACACCCAGGGGCGGGACACGGCGGCCTCGATGGTGGTCTTCGTCGACGGGCGCCCTGCGCCCAGGGCCTATCGCCAGTTCCACGTGCGCGACGTCGCCCCCGGGGACGACTACGGCGCCCTGCGCGAGGTCCTGGCCCGCCGGGTGGCGCGCGCGGGGGAGGAGGGCTGGGAGCTGCCGGACCTGATGGTCATCGACGGCGGCCGCGGCCAGTTGCGCGCGGTGACCGGGATCCTGGAGCAGGCCGCCGCCGCCGCCGGGCTGTCCCTCGAGCGGCTGCGCGTGGTGTCCCTGGCCAAGCAGCACGACGTCGACGGTCCCCCCGAGCGGGTGTTCCTGGCCGGCCAGAAGGATCCCCTCCCGATCACCCCCGCCGCCCGGGAGCTGCGCCTGCTGATCCGCCTGCGGGACGAGGCCCACCGCTTCGCCAACCGGGCCCGCGTGAAGCGCCAGGAGAAGGTCTTCTCGTCGAAGCTCTCCGAGGTGCCCGGCCTGGGCCCGAAGCGCGTCACCGCCCTTTTGCGCGCCTTCGGCAGCGTGGAGCGCGTGCGGACCGCCGACCCGGCCGAGTTGGCGAAGGCCGGCCGCTTCAGCCTCGGGCTCGCGCAGAAGATCCTGGAGTTTCTGAATTGAGTGTAGTGCGAGGAAGGGGACTCGAACCCCTACAGACAGCGTCCACTAGCACCTCAAGCTAGCGCGTCTACCAATTCCGCCATCCTCGCGGGCCCGCGGCGCTGTGCACCGGGGGGCGTGCATGATCTAATGAGGTTTCGGGAGATTGTCAATCGGAAAATGCCGGGTTGATTCCTTGACCCCGGTTGGGGCATAATGCGCGCGAACTTTTTCCCGGAGGCCCCGCCCGATGTCGACCTT
This sequence comes from uncultured Pseudomonadota bacterium, assembly GCA_938004375.1. GTDB lineage: Bacteria > Myxococcota_A > Polyangia > HGW-17 > HGW-17 > HGW-17. Next base: position 8,802 of record CALKWH010000173.1, on the reverse strand, counting down.
CGAACCCGTCGTGGTCCTGATGACGACCCCCGATCCCGCCTGTGCCGAGGCCATCGCCGACCGGTTGCTGGCGCTGAAGTTGTGCGCCTGCGTCAACGTGGTGCCGGCTGTGCAGTCCCAGTTCTTCTGGCAGGGGGCCTTCCAGACCGCGGCGGAGTCCCTGTGCGTCATCAAGACCGGGCGCCACCTGCTGCCCCAGCTCGAGCAGGCGGTGCGGTCCATGCACCCGTACCAGGTGCCCGAGCTCATCGCGCTGCCCGTGGTCTGGGGCAACGCCGACTTCGTGGCCTGGGTCGAGAGCGCCGTGTCATAGGACCGGGAACGGAGCGGGCATGCACGCCTTCGAGCGATTCATCCACTACTACAACGACACCGTCGGTCCCACGATTCTGCTGGCCCTGCTGATCCCGGTGGGCATCCTCTTCACCGTGCTGCTCAAGGCGATCCAGTTCCGCAAGTTCGGTCTGGCGGTGCAGGTGGTGTCGGGGAAGTTCCACCAGCCCGGGGAGCCCGGCGACATCACGCACTTCCAGGCGCTGTCGGCGGCCCTCTCGGCCACCGTCGGCATCGGCAACATCGCGGGCGTGGCCACGGCCATCGCCTGGGGCGGCCCCGGCGCGGCGTTCTGGATCTGGATGACCGGCTTTCTGGGCATGGCGCTCAAGTACGCCGAGTGCACGCTGGCACTGCACTACCGCGAGACCGACTCCGCCGGGATGGTCGCCGGCGGCCCGATGTATTACATCAAGAAGGGGCTGGGCCCGCGCCTGGGCCGCGCGGCCACGGTCCTGGCCGTGATGTTCGCCGTCGGGACGGTGATCTGCTCGTTCGGCACCGGCAACATGCCCCAGTCCAACTCCATGGCCCAGGCCCTCGACGGCGCCTACGGGATCCCCACCTGGGCCTCGGGGCTGGTCATTGCCGCGCTGGTCTTTCTGGTCATCGTGGGCGGCATCCGCCGCATCGGCGCGGTGGCCTCGAAGCTGGTGCCCTTGATGGCCGCGTTCTACATCCTGGGCGGCGTGGCCGTGCTGCTGGTCAACCACGACCGGGTCGGCCCCGCCTTCGCGCTGATCTTCCGCGACGCCTTCACCGGCGAGGCCGCGCTCAAGGGCGGCTTCATCGCCGCCGTGATCTGGGGCATCAAGCGCGGGCTCTACTCCAACGAGGCCGGGCAGGGCAGCGCGCCCATCGCCCACGCCGCCGCGCAGACCCCGTACGCCGTGCGCGAGGGCCTGGTCTCCATGCTCGAGCCGTTCATCGACACCGTGCTGATCTGCACGCTCACCTCCCTGGTCATCGTGGTCGGCGGGCTGAACGTCCCGGACGCCACGGGTTTGAAGCCGGTCCTCGACGGCGCGGTGCTCACCACGCGGTCGTTCGAGAGCGGGCTCGACCCCGTGGGGCTGGGGTGGCTCGGCACGCAGGTGGTGGCCATCTCCACCGTGCTGTTCGCGCTCTCCACGGCCATCTCGTGGTCCTACTACGGCGACCGCGCGGTGACCTTCCTGTTCGATCACCCGCGGGCCGTGCTGGCCTACCGCATCGTGTTCTCCGTCGTCATCTTCGTGGGCGCCGTGCAGTCGATGAAGCTCGTGTGGGGCTTCGCGGACATGGCCATCACGTTCATGGCCTTGCCGAACCTGCTCGCCCTGTGTATGCTCGCGCCCAAGGTGCTGTCCCTCACCCGGCAGTACTTCGAGGAGCACGCGCGGCTCGTCGCGCGGCCGCCGGAGGCCTAACCCCTTTTCCCAGGAGCCCTCATGCACCCCAACGCCGAGAAGACCGTCCAGACCATCCGCATGCTCGCCGCCGAGACCATCCAGAAGGCCAACTCCGGCCATCCCGGTCTCCCGCTGGGCGCGGCGCCCATGGCCTACGCCCTGTTCCACGACCTGATGAAGTACGACCCCGAGCACCCCCACTGGCCCGACCGCGACCGCTTCGTGCTCTCGGCCGGCCACGGCTCCTCGCTGCTGTACGTCATGCTGCACCTGTACGGCTTCGGCGTCACCACCGACGACCTGAAGCGCTTCCGCCAGCTGGGCTCGCGCACCCCGGGACACCCCGAGGTGGGCTGCCTGCCGGGGGTCGAGACCACCACCGGACCCCTGGGCGCCGGCTTCTCCAACGCCGTGGGCATGGCCTTGGCCGAGCGCCGCGTCCGCGCGCTGTTCGGCCCCGGCGTCTGCGACCACCGGACCTGGGTGCTGGCCTCCGACGGCGACCTGATGGAGGGCATCTGCCAGGAGGCCGCCTCCTTCGCCGGGAACCAGAAGCTCGACCGCCTGATCGTCCTGTACGACTCCAACCGCATCTCCATCGAGGGCTCCACCGACGTGACCTTCACCGAGGACACCGCCGGGCGCTTCGCCGCGCTGGGCTGGGCGGTGGCCGACACCGAGGGCGAGAGCCCGGCGGTGGTCCGGGTGGCCGTGGAGGACCTGCTGCGCACCGGCGCCGGGAAGCCCAAGCTGCTGATCTGCCGCACGCGGATCGGGCGGGGGGCCGGCAAGAAGGAGGGGAGCCACGAGTGCCACGGCGCCCCCCTGGGCGCGGAGATCATCGAGCAGATGCGCGGGACCTACGGCTACGGGGAGCCGTTCTCCGTGGCGACCGAGGTCGCCGAGCACATCCAGGCCGCGCGGCCGGCCCGCACCCGCGCGTACCAGGAGTGGGCGGCCCGCCTCCGGGAGCTCGCGACGACCGACCCGGGAAAGCACGCGCAGTACGTCGCCCTGGGCGAGCGCGGCGGCGTCGAGCCGGCGTACCCGACCTGGACGCCGGGCGCCTCCGAGTCCACCCGTAAGTCCTCGGGCCGGGTCCTGCAGACCATCGCCAAGGCCGACCTGCGCCTGGTGGGCGGCTCGGCGGATCTCGCCCCGTCGAACAACACCTGGATCGACGTGGACGCCGCCATGAGCGACGCCCGCCCCGAGGGCCGGAACATCCACTTCGGCATCCGCGAGCACGGCATGGGCGGCATCGTCAACGGCCTGGCCCTGCACGGCCAAGTGGCACCATACGGAGCCACCTTCCTCGTCTTCTCGGACTACATGCGCGGCGCCGTGCGCCTGTCCGCGCTCATGAAGATCCCGGTGGTCTGGATCTTCACCCACGACTCCATCCACGTGGGCGAGGACGGCCCCACCCACCAGCCCGTCGAGCACGCCGACGCCCTGCGGCTGATCCCCGGCCTGAGCGTCATCCGGCCCGCCGACGGCAACGAGACCGTGGCCGCCTACCGCCACGCCCGCCTGAGCCCCGGCCCCACGGCCATCCTGCTCACCCGCCAGAACGTCCCCCAGCTCGCCGGCTCCACGCGCGAGCCCGGGCACCTGACCGGGTACGTCATCGCGCCGGCCCCGGACGCCCAGGTCCAGCTCTACGCCAGCGGCTCCGAGGTCCACGTGGCCCTCGAGGCCGCGAAGTTGTGCGCCGCCCGCGGGGTGGCCGTCGAGGTCGTGAGCGTGCCCCTTCTGTCCCTCACCGAACCCGGCGCGCTGCCCTCCCTGGTGCGGGTCTCCACCGCCCGGCGCAAGATCGCGCTCGAGGCCGGCACCTGCCGGCTGTTCGCCGGCTTCGGCGTCCCCGAGCGCATCGGGCTGTCCACCTTCGGCGAGAGCGCCCCCGAGGGCGACGTCGTGACCCACTTCGAACTCAACCCGGACCAGATCGCCAAGCGGATCCTGTCCACCATGTGATCCACCTCAGAAAGGAAAGTACCCATGAAACAGGCTGTCATCTCCACCAACTTCGGCGACATCGTGCTGGAGTTCTTCCCCGACAAGGCCCCCAACCACGTGGCCAACTTCCTCAAGCTCGCCGAGAGCGGCTTCTACGACGGCACCATCTTCCACCGCGTGATCCCGGGCTTCATGATCCAGGGCGGCTGCCCCAACTCCAAGCCCAACGCCCGTGGCGTCCCCGGCACCGGCGGCCCCGGCTGGAACGTCAAGGCCGAGTTCAACGACGTCAGCCACGTGCGCGGCATCCTCTCCATGGCGCGCTCGTCGGATCCCGACAGCGCGGGCTCCCAGTTCTTCATCTGCCACGCCGACTCCAAGTTCCTCAACGGGCAGTACACCGTGTTCGGCAAGGTCGTCTCCGGCATGGAGGTCGTGGACCAGATCGCCGAGCTCGACCGCAACTCCAAGGACATGCCCCGCGAGCGCGTGGAGATGAAGGTCACCGTCCGGGGGAGCTGACGTGCCCCCGATCTCCGATCCCATCATCGTTTTCACCGACGGCGCCTGCTCGGGGAACCCCGGCCCCGGCGGCTACGGCGTCGTGCTGCGCGCGGGCGGCAACCAGCGCACCATCTCGGGCTGGCTCGGCGACGCCTGCACCAACAACATCGCCGAGCTCACCGCCATCCTGCGCGCCCTCGAGGCCATCCGCGATCCGTCGCGCCCCGTCCACCTCTACAGCGACTCCGCCTACGCCCTGGGCCTGCTCACCCAGAACTGGAAGGCCAAGGCCAACACCGAGCTGGTGGCCGAACTGAGGCGCAAGGTCCGGGAGTTCCCCCGCCTGAAGCTCATCAAGATCGAGGGTCACGCCGGCCATGAGGGCAATGAGCTCGCCGATCGCCTGGCCCGCGCCGCCATCGTCGCCCGCGCCACCACAGACGAATATCAAAAAATGGGCTGACCAATCTGACACCCGGGTGTCAGAGATTTGACACTTTTCCTGACGGATTCCGTCAATCGCGAAGGTTTTCACGACTTGGTGATCGGTTGCGCACGGGTGCAACTGTTTTTCCTTCAGGTTGTACAAGGTTTTTTTTGTGAATTTCATGAGAAAATAAAGTATTGGGTGATGGCGAAGCGGATCTGGCACGGGTGATGCAGCACTGGGCGCCAAGTCCGGCGGACGGGGAAAGTCCTCCCGGCCTTGGCTTCCGCACGAAAGGAACCGCTCATGGAGAACCTGAAGAACAGCGCGCGCGTGTTGAACTACATCAAGGGCATCCTGAACTACAAGGAGACCCCGGGCTACGTGCTGCTGAACCCCGGTCCCGTGCTGACCACCCCGCGGGTGAAGGCCGCCCTCGTGCACCACGACACCTGCCACCGCGACGCCGACTTCGCCGTGATGGTTCGCTCGCTGCGCGCCAAACTGAAGAAGGTGTTCCGCGGCGACGAGCGCCACGAGGTCGTGCTGATCACGGGCTCGGGCACCTCGGGCATCGAGGCGACCATCTCCTCCACCATCCCCGAGGACAAGAAGATCCTGGTGCTGATCAACGGCGCCTTCGGCGAGCGCTACCGCGAGGTGGCCCAGGTGCACCGGCTGAACCTCGAGGTGCTGGACTTCGGCTGGTGCAACCCCATGGACGTGGCCGCCGTCGAGGCGAAGCTGGCCGCCGACCCCGAGATCTGCGCGGTGATGATGGCCCACCACGAGACCTCCGTGGGCCTGATCAACCCCATCGGCGAGATCGGCGCGCTGTGCCGCCGCCACGACCGCCTGCTGCTGGTCGACGCGGTGTCTTCCCTGGGCGCCGAGGACCTCGACGTGGTGCGCGACAACATCGACATCTGCCTGAGCTCGGCGAACAAGGCCATGCAGGCCATCGCCGGCGTCGCCTTCGTGTGCGTCAACGACCGCGCCTGGAAGGTCATCGACAAGGTCCGCCCCCGCGTGTACTACCTGGACCTCAAGCGCTACCGCAAGTACGCCATCGAGGAGGAGCTCACCCCGTTCACCCCCGCGGTCAACGGCTTCTTCGCCCTGGACGCGGCCGTGGACGAGCTGCTCGAGGACGGCGTCGAGAGCCGCTGGGAGCTCTACCGGGCCCGCAACACCTTCCTGCGCGAGGCCTTCGCCGGCATGGGCCTGAAGCTCCTCGACGTGAAGGGCCAACGCTCCTCGTCCCTCACCATCGTCGAGGTGCCCGAGTACATCTCCTTCGCCGAGCTCTACGAGCGCATGAAGGGCTACGGGTTCATCATCTACGGGTGCAAGGGCGTCCTCTCGGACCGCTACTTCCAGATCGCCAACATGGGCGACCTCAACGACGAGATGCTCCAGAGCTTCGTCAACACGCTGCAGTTCGTGCTCTTCCGCGCCCGCCGCGAGGCCGGCCAGGTCATGGCCGGCGACCTCGACGCCGTCGCCGTTGACGCCTAGCAGCCCGCACAGCTTGACGCCCACGCCTGATTCGCCTACCGTGGCCCCATGGGCCCCCGCCTTCTCCTATCGCGCCTGATCTTCACGGGAATGCTCGCCGTGGCGCTCGCCGCCGCCTGTCCGGCCGGCGCCCAGGTGCGCCCCGGGCCGGTCACCATCAAGGCGGCCAAACTGCGGGTGCCCTTCCCCCGGAACTGGCTGTCGGCCGAGCCCAACGCCTACCTGCCCCAGAGCGTGCACTGGTACCACCCGGCCGGCGCCCGCATCGTGATCACGGCGACCCCGAAGAAACCGGCCGACACGCTGGCCACCTGGACCGAGGCCGTGAAGAAGATCGCCGCCGCCCGCAAGCTCACCCTCGACGCGCCCAAGCCGACGAAGGTCGCGGGCGCCGACGCCGTGCGCCTCACCGCCCGCACGCGCACCCACCAGGTCGAGTTCCTGTTCTTCTTCCTGAACGACCAGTTCGTGCTGGTGAACTTCACCTGCGAGGCGAAGACGCCCGGGACCTGCGTGGTCGCCCCCGATTACGAGCGCATGGTGTCCGGCCTCGAGCCGCTGTGACAACTTCCCAGGAGTTTGCTCATGAAACGAATGATGACGCTCACCGGGGCCCTCGTCGCGCTGACCGCGCTGACCGCTTGCGACGACGGCGGCGGTGGCGGCTGGTACTATGACGTCGACTACATCGAGATCACCGACGACCTGCCCGCGCCCGGGAACCCCGCCGGCGCCTGCGGCGTCCCCGAGGAGGCCCTGCCCGCGGACACCGCCACGCCCACCCGGGTCATCGGCGACGGCACCCCCGCCTCCTGCACCTCCGCGGCCGTGGTGGAGGCGGTCGCCCAGGGCGGGATCATCACCTTCGACTGCGGCCCCGACCCGGTGACCATCGTCCTCGAACAGACCGCGAAGATCCGCAACGACACGGGCCCCGAGATCGTGCTCGACGGCGGCGGGCTGGTGACCCTCTCCGGCGGAGACCGGCGGCGCATTCTTTACATGAACACCTGCGATCCGGACCAGGTCTGGACCACCCCCCACTGCAACGATCAGGACCACCCGCGGCTCACGGTGCAGAACCTGACCTTTATCGACGGCAACGCCGAGAACGAACCCGCCGAGACCGCCGGGGGCGGCGCCATCTTCGTGCGCGGCGGCCGCTTCCGCGTGATCAACAGCCGCTTCTTCGGCAACTCCGCGTCCCCCACCGGCCCCGACGTGGGCGGCGGCGCCATCCGCGTGTTCGACCAGTTCGAGGACCGGCCCGTGTACGTGGTGCACAGCACGTTCGGCGGCCGCGAGGACCTGGCCAACGTCGCCTCCAACGGCGGCGCGGTGTCCTCCATCGGCGTGAACTGGACCATCCTCAACAGCGTGCTCTCGTACAACCGGGCCATCGGGAACGGCGGGAACCCGGCCGAGGCGGGCACCCCCGGCGGCGGCTCCGGCGGCGCGATCTACAACGACGGGAACACCCTCACGCTCACGCTGTGCGGCGTGGCCATCGAGCACAACGAGGTCAACGCCTACGGCGCGGCCATCTTCTTCGTGAGCAACAACCACGACGGCACGATCCACATCGACGACTCGGTGATTCGGAACAACGTCAACCACTCGAACCACCCCTGGCAGATCCTCCCGGGCATCTCCGGCCACGACGACACGGTGCTGGACGTCGACGACGACTCGATCATCGAGTGAGCGCGTCCGGCGAGCTCACGGCTCCCCCCGTAGCCTGGCGACCGAGGACGGTCGCTTGGCTACAGGGGGCTAGTTTCTTTGGAAAGACATCCACCGAACTTAAAAATCCAATAGTTCTGAAACCAATCGCCGTTGTTCGATGACACGCAGGCAGTAGGCGTTCTCGCCGAAGGCGCCGGTGTTGGCCGCGGCCATGGCCGTGCAGCCCCCGCGGCAGGTCTCGGCGAAGGCGCAGGCATCACACGCGCCGGTGAGGTGGCGGCGCTTGTTCCGGAAGCGCTCGAAGCGCGCGTCGTCGTTCCAGAGCTCGGCGAGCGGCGTCTCGCGCAGGTTGCCCACGATGAACTCGTCCCCCAGCGACAGGCACGGGAGCACCGCGCCGTCCGAGCGGATCCCGATGACCGCGATCCCGGCCATGCAGCCGGGGAAGCGCGCGTGGTAGGTCGCAAGGTGCCCGGAGAGCGGGTGGTAGCCGAAGTCGTCCATCGGGCACAGCCACAGGTCCGGGTCGTGCTCGAGGTGCCAGGTGACCTTCTCGCAGAAGGTGGCGAACTCGTCCACCGAGAGCGACCAGTCGCCGGTGAAGCGATCGCCGCCGGGGTTGGCGATCTGCACCTGCCAGGTGATCCCCGAGGCGCGGAAACGGTCGGCCAGCGCGTCGAACTCGTGGAAGTTCAACCGGCAGAACGTGGTGATGGCGTTGACCCGGGGGTGTCCGGTGGCCACCAGATCGCGCAACAGCCCCATCACCCGGTCGTGGCCGTCGACGCGGCGCATGGCCCGCACGGTCTCGGGGGTGGCGCCGTCCAGGGACACCCCGATGATCCACGGGTCGAGCGCGACGAGGGTGTCAAAGACCTGCGGCGTGACCAGGAGGCCGTTGGTGATCAGCACCAGCCGCAGCCCGTCGTCCTTCACCGCCCGGGCCACGGTTTCCCACCCCAGATCGGAAGAGCGTAGTGT
>CALKWH010000172.1 GCA_938004375.1 uncultured Pseudomonadota bacterium | reverse complement strand
GGCCTTGATCTTCTCTTCCTTGGTCAGCAGCGCGGTCTCGAGGATGACTTTGACGATGGCGCGGCCACGGGCGGCGGCGACCACGGCCTCGATGTCGTCCTTGACCAGCGCGTCGTTGCCGGACTTCAGCGCGCCCACGTTGATGACCATGTCGATCTCGTCGGCGCCGTTGGCGATGGCGTCCCGGGTCTCGATGGCCTTCGTGGTGGGCGTGGTGGCGCCCAGCGGGAAGCCGATGACCGTGCAGACCTTCACGGGGGAGCCCTTGAGGAGACCGGCGCACAGGGCCACCCAGGACGGGTTGACGCACACCGACGCGAAGGAGTGCTGGCGAGCCTCCTCGCACAGTTTGCGGAACTGGTCCTCGGTCGCCTCGGGCTTGAGCAGGGTGTGGTCGATGTAGCGGGCCAGCCCGGCCGCGACCGGCGCTCCCACGGTGGCGGCCACGCGGCCGGCGCCAGAGGAGACCAGCTTCTCGACGTCCTGGGGACGACGGTCCACACACAGCCCGCACGCCGTGCATTCGCCGGTCTGGGCGTCACAGGTGTAGGTGCGCTGGGCGCCGGTGTTGGGACACACCGGAGACGCGTCCGCGGAAGCGACGCGATCCGCCAGCCGCTCGAGGGGGCAGATCTCCATGCCCAGCTCGCGGGCGCCCGAGATCAGTTCGTCCATGCGCTTGCGCAGCGGGGCCGGCACGCAGGCCGGGTCGAGCTCGGCCGGGAGCATCGACTCGGTGCAGCCGATCACGTGCAGACCCCGGAGCATGCCCGTGAACGCCAGGATCGGGATCCAGGAGTCGGGCTGCAGGTGCACCAGTTTCGACAGCATGTGGGTCGACATGCTGGGCACGCAGATGGTGTCCACGTTCTCCAGCACCTGCCAGATGTTGCCGGCGGTCAGGAGCTGGGCGTTGGGCGCCACCCGCCGGATGGCCGGGAGGCCGATGCAGCCCTGGGCGGTGGAGGAGAAGGCCACCTTGATCACGGCGGCGCTCTCGGCGATGCGGCCGACCTGCTGTACGACCTGATCGACGTGACGATTGCCCCCGGTCAGCAACACCAGGACGCCCCGCGAGACCCGCGGCGCGGTGATCGTGACCTTGGACTGATTCTGCGCTCCGGCCTCGCCTTTCAGCCGGCTGAGAACCTCGGCGGTGATTTTGGCAACCAGATCTTTTTGATCCATGTGTCTCCCTCGAGTTCGAAGTGGTGACGAACACCGCGACCGCAGCGGCTAGCCGCGGTGCGCGGGCCGATCTTCAATCCTCCCGTTGCCGTCAGTCGGAGCGAGCGGATGGGGACAGGTGCCCCGTCCCCATCCGAGCCGACTTATTTCGCCAACTTGGGCAGGATGCCTTCCACCTGCTCGTCGGGCCGCGGGATGACGTGCACGGAGATGAGCTCGCCCACCTTCTTGGCAGCCAAGGAGCCGGCCTCGACGGCGGCTTTCACCGCGCCGACGTCGCCGCGGACCATGACGGTGACGAGCCCGCCACCGACGAACTCCTTACCCACCAGGGTCACGCGCGCGGCCTTGACCATCGCGTCCGCGGCCTCGACCGCGCCGACCAGACCCTTCGTTTCGATCATTCCAAGTGCTTCCTTCGCGTCCATGTGAACCTCCACGTTAGAGTGAACTGCCGACCTACGGTCGGACATAGAATAGGCGTTTCGCGCCGCTTGTCCATCAAATCCTGATCACTATCGGTTCCCGGGCAGAATGTCCTCCACCTGTCCGTCGGGCCGCGGGATGACGTGCACGGACACCAACTGGCCCACCTTCTTGGCGGCCATGGCGCCGGCCTCGACGGCGGCCTTCACGGCACCGACGTCGCCGCGGACCATGACGGTGACCAGCCCGCCGCCCACGCGCTCCTTGCCGATCAGCGTCACCTGTGCGGCCTTGACCATCGCGTCGGCGGCCTCGACCGCCCCGACCAAACCCTTGGTCTCGATCATTCCCAATGCTTCATTCGCGTTCATCACAACCTCCCCATCAGGTTTTCAGCGTGCGGAGGGAACCATCCTTCTCCAGCACCGTTGATTCGTCGACGTATCCGATGATGCAGGCGTCCACCGGGGGCCGGTCCCCCAGCGCGATCGCCGCGTCCCGCTTGAAGGTGAGCGTCACCACGTCCCCGAGGCCGGCGCAGGCGATGCCGTCCATGGCGACGAAGGGCTTTCCCTTGGGCTGCAGGCGCTCGTCGAGGCCCTGGACCACGAACAGCCGGAAGCCCGTGAGGCTCGGGTCCTTGACGGTCGCGACGACTTGTCCGATGACTCTGCCCAGATCCATGTCAACTTCCCTTCATCGTCTGTTTCTCGAGCTGGGTGATCTTGTCCAGCCGGCGCTGGTGGCGGCCCCCCGCGTAGGGGGTGGACAGCCACAGGTCCACCAGATCCCGGGCCAGCCCGGGGCCCAGCCAGGCCCCGCCCAGGCACAGGACGTTGGCGTCGGTGTGCTCGCGGCTGCTCTTGACCGAGAATGCGTCCATGGCCACCACCGCACGGATGCCCATGAACTTGTTGGCGACCACGGCCGAGCCCTGGCCGATGCTGTCGACCAGGATCCCCACCGCGTCGCCTCCGGCCTTGCGGTTCCCGATCACGGCGGTGGCGACCAGGAAGGCGTAGTCCGGGAAGTCCACGGCGTCCTTCGAGTGTGTGCCGAAGTCCGCGACCTCGCACCCGCGGGCGATCAGGTGCGCCTTGAGTTGTTCCTTCAATTCGAAGCCGCCGTGGTCGGCGCCCAGAAAAATCTTGACGGTCCGTTCAGTTCCCATCACCTGCCTCCCGCCTCAGGGTCTGCCCTTGCTGGCCGCGGTCCGCGCGATGATCGCGGCGAACGTGGCGGCCTGCAGGCTGGCGTTCCCGACCAGGAACCCGTCGATGTCCGGTTTCGCGGCGAGCTCGGCCGCGTTCTTCTCGTTGGCCGATCCGCCGTACAGCACGCGGACCTTCTCCGCGTAGGCGTACGAGAACTTCTCGGCGAGGCGCTCGCGCACGAAGGAGATCGCCTCCTGGGCCTGTTCGGCCGTGGCCGTGAGGCCGGTGCCGATGGCCCAGATCGGCTCGTAGGCGAACACGAGCCGCTCCGGCTCCGGGAAGGGGGGCAGCAACCCGGAGAGTCCGGCGACCAGCTGGTTGCGCAACACGCGGAAGGTCGCGCCGGCCTGGCGCTCGGCCAGGTTCTCGCCGATGCAGAAGATCGGCATGAAGCCCCGGGCGACGGCGGTGGAGAGCTTGCGCGCCACCAGCGCGTCGGCCTCTCCGAACAGGGTCCGGCGCTCCGAGTGGCCGATGATCACGGCCCCGGCCCCGGCGTCGGCGAGCATGTCCAGGCTGTGTTCGCCGGTGAAGGCCCCCGCCGGTTCGGGGTAGAAGTTCTGGGCGCCGAGCACGAGGTCAGCCTGCCGGCGGGCCGCGGCCAAAACGGGCAAGAGGACGTGCGGAGCGCAGATCACGGTCTGGACACCCAGGCGGTCATGGCCCTCCAGGGCGGTGAGAAAGGCCCTGGCCGAGGCCGAGAGCTGGTTCATCTTCCAGTTGGCCGCCACCAGGGGCACCCGCTTGCCGAAGCGCAGCACCGGAGCCCCGGGGGGGGCGGGAAGCGGTCCGGACGGGGGTTCGGACCTCGCGGGTTCGAGGGACGACAGGCCGGGCAGCTCCTGCAGGGCCTGGCGGACGAGTTGCTCGATGTGGGTTCGCAGGTCGCTCACGCTGACTCCTAGCCCCTCCCGGGGAGGGTGACGAGCTCTCCGTGGAGCTCCAGATGGTCGATCACGCCGACGATCACCGCCTCGACGGGCGCGGTGGAGCTGTCCATTAGGAGACGGGCGCTCTTGCCCTCCTGGCACAGCAGGACGAAGTCCCCCAGACCGGCCTGGGCGGTGTCCACCGCGAGGACGGCCGGCTCCGTGCGCGCGCCCGTGGCGTCCACCGGCTCGACCCACAGCAGTTTGTGGCCGCCGAGGCTGTCGAGCTTGACGGTATTCACGACCGAGCCGATGACGCGCGCGATTTTCATGCTCACACCAGCCCCGGGATCAGGTCCGGATGGGGTGACGGGATGACGGTGAAGCCTAGCAGCAGGCCCTGGGCGCGCGCTGCGCGGTTCCCCGCCTCGACGGCGGCGCGGACGGCGGAGACCTCGCCGGTGAGCAGCACGAAGGCCTTGCCGCCCATCGCCCGGGCGAGGCGGATCTCGAGCAGGTCCACCCGGGCGGCCTTGACAGCCTCGTCGCCGGCGATGATGGCCGCCGCCGCCGAGAACGTCTCGATCATGCCCAGCGCGGCGATCTTCTCCGGGTTGGTGGTGGCTGTGAAAGCCTGCAGCACCTGCGGGTGGACGTTGGGGATCACCATCCGGTCCACCAGCGTGTCCGCCGCCACCGCCTCGCCGGCGGCCACCGCGGCGTTGACCTCGGCCACGTGGCCGCCCACGAGCACCACGTACTTGCCCGGGCAGACGGGGTTGGCCGCCAGGAGCATCACTTGGGCCGCCTTGAGCATGGCATCGGCGGCCTCGAGGCCGCGGGCGAGGCTGCTGGTCTCGACGCAGCCCACCGCCTGGGGCGTCACCTGTCGCACCGGGAGGGGTTCGGTCGTCGGGTCTGGATGATTCATGCTGTCCACGGGACACTCCTTATTTCACGTCGATCACGATGGCCTGGGCCGTCACCTCGCGCACCTGGCCGAAGACGCTGCTGTGCACCCGGGCCCCCAGTTTGTCCCGGGGGAGCTCGCCGATCACCTGGCCCACGACCACCTGATCCCCGGCCTGGACCCGGGCTTCGGCGGGGGCACCCACGTGCTGGCGCAGGGGGATAGAGACGAACGCGACGGGGGCCTTCAGTTCTCCCATCGTCGCCGGACCGTCGTAGGGCGAGAGGCCCAGGCGGGCGATCAGCCGCAGGGCAGGGACATGTCGCAGATCGCCGAACACGCGGGCCTCGGTCGGCCTGGGTTCCCTGGGGCGCGCGATGCCGGCCTTCCCCAGCATGGTCTTGAGCTCGGCGTTCATGGCGCACGGATCGAGGTTCATGATGCAAGCGTAGGTGGCGCACAGACCGCACTCGGAGCAGAGCCAGGCGCCCGCGTAGGCCTGGGGATCCTCGGCCACACCGGCGGCGAGATTGCGCATCAGGCGGTCGGGGTAGAGCGCGTGGCCCAGCGCGTTGCGCGGGCACAGTTCGGTGCACAGCATGCACTTGAGGCAGGCCGAGCGGGTCAGGTGCAGCTGGCGTTTGAGGTCGCGCTGGCGGCGCTGGATCACCGGATGGTCCGCCGGCAGCACGAGGAGGCTGGAGGTGGTCTTCGTGACGAAGCCGGTGAAGTCCGGGTTCAGGGTCCCCATCATCGGGCCGCCCACGATCAGCCGGGCGCCGGGGTCCGTCGGGCCCCCCGCGGCGGCGATCAGATCCTCGAAAGGCGCGCCCACGGGCACCTCGAAGGTGGCGGGGGCCTTCACCGCGCCGGCCACCGTCACGAGGCGGGTGGTCACCGGCCGGCCGTCCTCGACGGCGCGGGTGACGTCGACCAGGGTCGAGACGTTGCTGACGACGGCGCCCACGTTCTTGGGAAGGCCGAACTCGGGGATGGTCCTCCCGAGGACCTCGCGCACCAGCACGAACTCGTCCCCCGCCGGATAGAAGTCGTCGAGCTTGAACAACGAGACGCGGTCCGCCACGCCCTGGAGCCGGATTTGCTCGTCCAGCGCGGCGATGGCGTCCTTGTACTTCTTCTTCAGCCCGATGACGCCGCGCCCGGCGCCCACGGCCGCCATGGCGTAGAGCATCCCGGTCACGACCTCGCGGGGGCGGAGCTGCATGGTCAGGCGATCGGTGCGGATCAGCGGCTCGCACTCGGCGCCGTTGGCCACGACCACGCCCACCTCGGCGTCGTATTTGACGTGGGTGGGGAAGCCCGCCCCGCCGGCGCCCACGACGCCGGCGTCACGTATGCGCTGGAGGATTTCGGGTTTCGAGATCTGTTTCATCCCAGGACCATCCGTTCGTTCGACTACACGATGCGGAACGCGCCGGCCAGCGTGCAGCGTCGCTGGCGCGTGAAGGTCCGCGCCGAGGTCAGGCCCTCGCCCGTGGGTCCGGCGATGGACAGGGTCGTGTGTCCCTCGCCGCCGAACCCGAGGCCGGCGTAGGAGGGCGCGTTCTTGACGAAGATGGTGGTCTCGATCTCCCGGGCCACCCTGGACATGTTGCTCACGCTCTCGGAGTGCATGTACGCCGAGTGGCGGTAGTAATGCTCGGCCTTCTTCGCCTTGGCCAGGGCCTCGTCGAGATCCCTCACCCGCACGATGGGCAGGATCGGCATGAGCATCTCCGTCTGCACCAGCGGGTGGGAGTCGTCGGGGACCTCGCAGATCACCAGGCGCACGGAGTCGGGGAGATCGGAAGAGCGTCGTGTAGGGAAAGAGTGTAGATCTCGGTGGT
>CALKWH010000171.1 GCA_938004375.1 uncultured Pseudomonadota bacterium | reverse complement strand
CGCCGCAAAAGCGCGGAGGCCAAGCGCCTGCGAGAAGCCACCTTTCCGCAAGATCTCTTGCCGGGAACGGGGACTGAGGCGTGGACATTGCTCTGGGAGTCAGCGCGACGGTTCTCACAGGAGCAGGCATATCCGGACAAGGTGTTTCCATGTGTCGGCGACGGGGCCAGGTGCGTGCTCTGTCAGCGCGATCTCGACCACGCAGCCGCCAGCCGACTCAAGCAGTTCGCCGACTTTATAACTTCGACGGTCGAGCGCGAACTTCGCCAGGTCAGGGACACGTTCTCACTGCAGAGGAAAGCGTTTGCAGATCTCAAGACGACGACCGAAGCGGTCGACGAAACGCTCAAGGAACTCCGCATTGAGCACGAGGCCATGGCGAGCGCCATTACCGCGGCCATAGCATCGAACGAGAATCGTAGAGCTGCCGTAGTTGCGGCCCTCACACAAGATAATGACTTGGCCGACGATTGCCCGGCTCTCGATTCTGTGACTACCGAAGCCGCAAGTCTAATGACGCAGATCAACGAACGCATCGAGACGCTGCGCTCCAGAGCGAACGACGAGACAAGAAAGAACATAACCGCCGAAGTACAGGAGCTGCGCGCCCGCAAGCTGCTGGCCGTGCATCAGCGGACGGTACTCCACGACATCGAGCGTCGGAAGAAATACGCCGCCTACAGCCAGTGCATTGACGATACGAAGACGAAGGTGATCACGACCAAGGGCTCTTCCGTCACCAAGGCGGCTGTAACTGAAAAGCTTAAAAAGAGCTTTCAAGACGAGCTGGGCTTTCTTTCATTCCGCCATGTCGAGGTCGAACTCAATGAAGTTGGCGGTGCGGAGGGAGTCTTCTATCACAAGCTGGCTCTCAAACGCGCGCCCGGCGTGGAGTTGCCGAAGGTTGTGAGCGAGGGGGAGCAACGGTGCCTTTCCATTGCCGCGTTCTTCGCCGAGCTCAGCACCGCCGATGATCCCTCCGGCATCGTGTTCGACGACCCCATTTCTTCTCTGGATTTTCAATGGCGCAACAGCGTGGCGCGACGACTGGCGCATGAATCGAAGACGAGGCAAGTGATCGTATTCACGCACGATGTCGTGTTCTTACTATCGCTGAGGCAATACGCGGAAGATCTGGGGGTTGATCTCCTTGATCAATATATTCGTCACCAGTCCATTGGCGCAGGCGTGTGCGCCGAGGAGCTGCCTTGGGTGGCGCTCCCTGTGAAGAAGAAAATCGGATACTTGAAGACGTGCTGGCAGAAAGCCGACAAGCTCTCGCGTGACGGGCATCAGGACGCATACGAAAAGGAAGCCACATATCTTTACGGGCTATTGCGTGAAGCGTGGGAGCGTGCGCTTGAAGAAGTACTTCTCGGCAAAGTCGTTGAACGCTACAGGCCGGGCATTCAAACGCAGCAGATCGCGCAGATTGCCGACATCACATCAGCGGATTGTAAAACCATCGAGACGGCGATGACCAAGTGTTCGACATGGCTTCCCGGCCACGACCAAGCCGCAGCAGCCCGTGCGCCGGTGCCTGAGGCCGAGGAACTTATAGGAGACATCAAAGCGCTTGAGGAATGGGTAGCTGGAGTTCATAAACGGCGGAAGGGGTCTGCATGAGCAATGCATTTTTCGATTCCACCGTCGTTGACGCCTCCCTTTCATGGATGGAAGCCAGCGATTGGCGGACCGACCACGGCCAGGACATCACGCCCGACATGCGCTCCGCCGATCGGCACGACTCCGGCAAGGTGGTGTTGGCGCAGCGCCTGCGCGACACACTGGCCAGCCTCAACCCCGGGCTGCCGTCCGAGGCGCAGGGGGACGCCTTTTTCAAGCTCACGCGTCCCGAAGGCGCGAACCTGATTCAGCCTGAAACCATCCTCGCGAAGGTGGCGCAGCATTTTTCCGAAGAAATCACCCGACTGACCGATGGAGAATCGTCATGACCCGGCACACCAAGGACCTCATTCCCTCCAGCGGTGAATTTCTTCTGTATACGGCCGCGGACGGTGCAGTCCGGGTGCGCGTTTGGTTCCAGGACGAGACGACGTGGCTCTCGCAGAGAGGCCTCGCGGAGCTCTTTGGGGTACAGGTGCCCGCCATTACCAAGCATTTGAAGAATATCTTCGAGTCCGGGGAGCTCTCCCGGGAGGCAACTGTTTCCAAAATGGAAATAGTTCAAACCGAAGGAAGGCGTGAGATTGCGAGGGAGATCGAGCTCTACAACCTCGACGCCATCATCGCCGTCGGGTACCGCGTGAACAGTTACCAGGCCACGCAGTTCCGCATCTGGGCCACGAAGACGCTGCGGGAGTTCATCATCAAGGGGTTCGCGCTAGACGATGAGCGGCTCAAACAGGGCAAAGCGGCCTTCGGCAAGGAATACTTCGACGAGCTGCTCGAGCGCATCCGGGAGATCCGTGCCAGCGAGCGTCGGTTCTACCAGAAAATCACGGATCTCTACGCGCTCTCTGTGGACTACGACGCAAAGGCTCCCCTCACGCAGGAGTTTTTCGCCACCGTGCAGAACAAGCTCCATTGGGCCATCACCGGCCAGACGGCGGCGGAGTTGATCGCGGCCTCGGCGGACGCGCAAAAGCCGTTCATGGGGCTCACGACCTGGAAGCACGCGCCCATAGGAAAGATCATGAAGTCAGACGTGACCGTCGCGAAGAACTACCTGTCCGAACCGCAAATCCAGGAACTGAACCGTATCGTCTCCGCGTACCTTGATCTGGCGGAGAACCGAGCCCAACGGGGCATCCTGATGAAGATGGTCGACTGGGTGACATTTCTCAACGGGTTCCTGGAGTTGTCGAACTACCCGATCCTCGAAGACAAGGGGAAGGTCAGCGCACTGGAAGCCAGGCTCAAGGCCGAGAGTGAGTACGAGGTGTTCCGCAAGCTCCAGGATGCAGGGTACATCTCCGATTTCGACCGTGTAGTCGAAGAGACCCGGCAACTGGAGGGCCGGAACAAACCGGAGAAGGCAGGCCCCTCCGGGGAGGGAACGACGTGATGAGTACTTGGCGTCCGAGCATCCGACTGGCCCAATTATTCGTCGTGAATGGCGTGCTGTTGCGAATCGGGCCATTTATCGGGCCATCGTGGCCCGATTCGGTGCTTCGGAGAGTCCTATGAGCCGTTCCTTCAACGAGACCATGGTCGAGAACGCTGCCCTGACGTGGCTCGCTGATGCCGGATGGCACTGCGCGTATGGCCCTACGCTGGCGCCAGACGGTGAGTCTCGCGAGCGCGAGGATTGGTGCGACGTCGTGCTGGTGGAACGGCTGCGGAGAGCGCTCACGCGCCACAATCCGGACCTCCCCAGTGAGACCCTCGAGCACGCACTGCACAAGCTCCTCGTGCCTGAAGGCGCCGACCTCGTCACGCGCAACCAGGCGGCGCACCGCATGCTCCTCGATGGTGTGACCGTGGAGTATCGCGATGAGGCAGGCGAGATTCGAGGCACCCAGGTCAAGGTCATCGACTTCGAGCGACCGGGCAATAACGATTTCCTGGCGCTCAACCAATTCAAGGTCATCGAGAACCGGAACAACCGAAGACCCGATGTGGTGCTGTTCATCAACGGGCTGCCGCTGGCGGTCTTCGAGTTGAAGAACGCGGCCGCCGAGAACGCGACGCTGCGGCACGCGCATGCCCAGTTGGAGACCTACAAGGCCCAGGTGCCGTCGTTGTTCACGCACAACGCCGTGCTGGTCCTCTCCGACGGGGTGGAGGCGCTCATCGGCACGCTCACGGCGGGCGCGGAGTGGTTCAAGCCGTGGCACACGGTCAGCGGCGATGTGAAGGCGGCCGCGCAGGAGCCGCAGCTCCAGGTGATGATCGAGGGCGTGTTCGCGCCGGAGCGGTTCCTGCAGCTGGTGCGCGACTTCATCGTGTTCGAGGACGACGGCGGCAGGATCGCCAAGAAGATGGCGGGGTATCACCAGTTCCACGCGGTCCGTGCGGCCGTGGCGGAGACCCTGCGCGCAGCGGAGCTGGTGCAGGCGCGCGAGGCCGCCGTGGCGTATCAAACACGGGATGCCGATGCCGCCGCGCGTCCTGGTGGCGCCCTCGGTGATCGCCGGGTGGGTGTCATCTGGCACACGCAGGGGTCGGGCAAGAGCCTGACCATGGCGTTCTATGCCGGCTGCGTCATCCGCGAGCCCGCCATGCGGAACCCGACGCTGGTGGTGCTCACGGACCGCAACGACCTGGATGACCAGTTGTTCGCGACGTTTTCCCGCTGCAAGGACCTCTTGCGGCAGCCGCCGGTGCAGGCGGCCAGTCGCACGGATCTGCGCGAGAAGTTGAAGGTGAAGTCCGGTGGCGTGGTGTTCACGACCATCCACAAGTTCTTTCCGGACGAGAAGGGGGACCCGCATCCGCTCTTGTCCGACCGCCGCAACATCGTGGTCATCGCCGATGAGGCCCACCGCAGCCAGTACGACTTCCTGGACGGCTTCGCGCGGCACATGCGCGATGCGCTGCCTGGCGCGTCGTTCATCGGGTTCACCGGGACCCCCATCGAGCAGACCGATGCGAACACGCGCGCGGTGTTCGGCGACTACATCAGCGTGTACGACATCCAGCGTGCGGTGCAGGACGGCGCCACGGTGCCGATCTACTACGAGAGCCGCCTTGCCAAACTCCAGCTCGATGAGGCCGAGCGCCCGAAGATCGACCCCGATTTCGAGGAGGTCACGGAAGGCGAGGAGATCGAGCGACGCGAGAAGCTCAAGTCGAAGTGGGCGCAGCTGGAAGATCGGAAGAGCACACGTCTGAACTCCAGTCACCGAATACGA
>CALKWH010000170.1 GCA_938004375.1 uncultured Pseudomonadota bacterium | reverse complement strand
CATACGAGTTCGTATTCGGTGACTGGATTTCAGACGTGTGCTCTTCCGATCTATGGTACAGGTAGTAGTTGTGCGTACTGATCCCGTACGAGTCCCAGTTCTGGATGGCCGTGTTGGCGGCGAGCCAGCGGAGAAACACCTGCACGTCGAAGACGGCCTCCAGACCGGCGCGCCAGGCGGCGGGATCGGTGGTGCGCGTGACGGCGTGCAGCGCCGTGTGGAGCCCGCGCACGTCCGAGTAGTCGGCCAGCTCCTCGTTGTTCTTCTTCACCATCTCGGCCTCGTTGAAGTTGCCGGCGGCGAACGCCGCGGCCGGCCCATCGGGCTTGTACAGGTTCCCGTCCCCCGTGAACTGGGTGTCGATCACGGTGTCATCGACATCCTCGACGAGGGCGTACACCCCATAGTTCAGGGGACCGCCGCCGACGTCGATGGTGACCACGGCCGTCGCAGTGTGGGCCACGCGGATTCCGAAGGCGCGGAACAACTCCGAAGCGGCCCGCTCCCGGATCACCGAGTTGTCATCGAAGCCGTTGTTCAGGTTCAACTGCTTGAAGCCGTAGAAACGCTGATCGTTGATCTCCGGCCAGGTGTCCTCGAACTCGTCGAAGTCGAGCTTGAAGGAGAACTTCTCGATCCCCCGGCTGTAGGTCGCGGTCAGGCTCGAGTTGCCCTTGACCCGGATACCGACCTGGTACCAGTCCCGGTCCCCGTAGCGAACGGTGCAGGGCACGAATCCCGGCTCCCAGCCTGGGGTCGGGCACCCACCGGCCAGGTTCGCGTCGAGCTCCTGCTGCAGGATCGCCCACTGCTCGGGGGTGACGGTGATGGCGAACCGCTGGATCGACTCCTGCGGGAACACCGTCGTGAAGTCGGGGTCGACGCTGCTGCCGTGGGTGGCCTCGGTCCAGTCGGGCGTCGGGAGCGTGGTGGTGTTGTTGACGTTGTTGACGTTGTTGACGTTGTTGGCGTTGTTGACGTTGTTGACGTTGTTGGCGTTGTTGGCGTTGTTGGCGTTGTTGACGTTGTTGGCGTCGTTGGCGGGACTCCCGCCGTCCTCGCACGCCCAGAGGGCCAAACCGGTGAGTCCAAGGCACATAAGAATGATGAAAAAGGTCTTCTTCGGCATGTCGCATCTCCTTCTCGTGGTGATGACCTGGGGCACATCGCCCCCGGAAAAAAGCCTGCGGTCCCTTGGAGCCTCCCGGCTGCGGAAAGGTTCACCCGGGCGCGCGTCATCCCGGTGACCCCGCCCCGCCACCTTCAGGGCGACAACTTCGCGAAGTGCAGGCTCTCGCGCAGCTTGCGGCGGGCCTGGAACAGCAGTTGCCGGGAGCCCGTGGCCGAGAGGCCCCGGCGCGCGGCGATCGCGGCGTGACTCAACCCATCGAGCACGTACAGCCCGAACACGGCCCTCTCGGGCTCCGTCAGGTCGGCCAGCGCGCGCGCCAGGGCCTCGGCGTCGGGCAGGCTGCCGCGCTCCGGCGCCGGCAGCGGGGCGATGCCGTCGATATCCACCCGGATCCCTTGCCGCCGCCGGCGGGCCAGGTGCGTCAGGGCCAGGTTACACGCGATCGCCTGCACCCACGGCCCCGCAGCGCGGGGATCACTCAGTTGTCCGATGCGGCACAGCGCCCGGAGCAGGCTCTCCTGGGCGATGTCCTGGGCGTCCTCGAGGTGCCGCAAAATGGCATAGGCGACGGCGCGGCAGGGGCCGTGCCAGCGGCGGACGAACTGGTCCCGCGCCTGCTCGTCGCCTGCGCGCATCAACTGAACCAGGGCGGTGTCGTCGAGGTGTTCCATGCGGTCTCCCGGAGGCGACCCGGGCGTGGGTGTCGGCTCCGGGACCTTGGATTCCCGCAGAAGGAAAAAGGTTCACCCGCTTCGACCCAACGCCGATAACAAGCCGCCCAAGGCGCGACACCGTTGTGACCGTGGGATGGGATCTCCCGGGCCAGGCTCTCCGGCCAACTGGACGGCCAACTGGCGGGTTGTCACTGCGCGGAAATTTCGTTATACAGAAATATCACGGCCCTCACGGCCGGAAGGAGTCCGCCATGCGAGTCCATCGCACGTCGTTGTTCGTCATCCTCTTGACGATTCTCGCCTGCAACGCCAAGGTCAAGACCACGGACAACTGCGGGGACGGCTTCCTCGATCCCGGCGAGGCCTGCGACGGCAGCGCGCTCACGGTGCAGGACTGCTCCGACCTGGGCTATTACAGTCAAAGCGCGCCGCTCACCTGCCGGGCGGACTGCACCATCGACGACACCGTCTGCACGGACCGCTGTGGCGACACCACGATCCAGACCAACTTCGGCGAGCAGTGCGACGGGAACAACCTGGACGGCAAGACCTGCGAGCTGCTCGGCCTGCGCGGGGGCACGCTGGCCTGCGATCAGTACTGCCGCTTCGACTCCTCGGGCTGCGAGGAGCAGGCGGTGTGCGGTGACGGCCAGGTGCAGGCCCCCCTCGAGGCCTGCGACGGGACCGACCTGCAGGACAACACCTGCGAGGGGCTCGGTTACTATGGCGGCACGCTGGCCTGCGACGACGACTGCCGCTTCGACGAGACCGCCTGCGCCACCTTCGGGCGCTGCGGCGACGGCGACCTGCAGCGGATGTACGGGGAACAGTGCGAGGGCGCCGACCTCGACGGCCAGACCTGCGAGGACCTCGGCTACTACGGCGGCATCCTGCTGTGCGACACGGCCTGCCGGTTCGACGAGTCCAACTGCGCGGCCGTGGGGCGCTGCGGGGACGAGATCATCCAGGAGAACCACGCCGAGACCTGCGACGGGACCAACCTCGGGGGCGACACCTGCGAGTCCCTGGGCTATCATGGCGGCGAGCTCTCCTGCAACGCCGGCTGCACCCTCGATCTCGCGGACTGCGAGGCCCATGGGGCCTGCGGTGACGGCTTCATCCAAATGACGGAGTTCGAGGAGTGCGAGACCGGCAATCTCATGGGACACACCTGCCTGACCCTCGGCTACCATGGCGGCGAGCTCCTCTGTGATGCCGAATGCCGCCTCGACGTCTCACTCTGCGAGGCCGCCGGACGCTGCGGTGACGGCGCGATCCAGGCGAGCTTCGCCGAGCAGTGCGACGGCGCCTCGCTCGGCGGCGCGACCTGCCTGACGCTGGGCTACTACGGCGGCCAACTGGCCTGCGGGCCGGCCTGCACGCTCGACGTCACCAACTGCGCCACCTACGGACGCTGCGGCGACGGCGTGATCCAATCCGCCCGCGGGGAGGGCTGCGACGGCGCCGACCTGAACGACTTCACCTGCGAGAGCTTCGGCATGACAGGCACCCTCGTCTGCTCCGCCTCCTGCATCCTGGACACCTCCGGCTGTCACTGACCGGCCACAAGATCCCTCCACGGTACCCCGGCGGACGTGCTCGGCCATCACTCACGCCCCCGGGGGCATCGGCCCCATGACCATCGCGCAAGCAGAGCTTGGGACCCTCCTCGGTCACCTGCACTCCCTTTGACGACGATAAGCACGAGGTCACGTCAGTCGCCCCAAAGGGGGGTGTCGGGGGGATTTCCGGCCTCGGCCGTCCCGAACAGCGCTTGGAAGATGCTCTCGTGGCCGGGCCGGCGTCCCCCGACCAGAGGGTATGAGACTGCAGTTGACTGCAGTCTCCGAGATGCTCTCCCGGAAAGATAATATAGAATAAAAACATATACTTACGCCCGCCGCTCGGCGAGAGTATCAATGCAAAATGAACGAGAATCCGCCGGAGACCGACCGGTCGTGGCGTTTTGGCCACGACCGGTGAGAAAAAAGCTGGAAGAAGAAGAAGAAGAAGAAGCGGGAGCAAGCTCCCGCAGTCCATGATGGGAAGGGGAAACTGCGGTGCCAGGTCGCCGCAGTCCATAGGAAGACCACGCGGGAGCAGAGCTCCCGCACTCCCGTGTGAGCGAAAATTACTTCAGGCCGCGCTGCTTCAGGAGGGGTTCGATCTTGGGCTCACGTCCGCGGAAGGCCTTGTACAGGTCCATGGGCTCGGCGGTGTGGCCCGAGGAGAGCAGCGTGCGGAACTTCTTCGCGGTGGCGGGATCGAAAACGCTCTTGGCCTCGCGGAAGGCCTCGAAGGCGTCGTTGTCGAGGACCGCCGACCAGATGTAACTGTAATAGCCGGCCGCGTAGCCGCCCGTGATGTGCGCAAAATAGGTGCTGCGATAGCGGGCGATGATCTCCGGGATCAGGCCCAGCTTCGTGAGCGTCTTCTTCTCGAAGGCGTCGGTGTCCTGCTCGGCGGGGTCGTTCTGCGTGTGCCAGGCCATGTCCAGGAGCGCGGCGGCCAGGTACTCCACCGTCTCGAAGCCCTGGTTGAACAGTTGGCTCTTGATCATCTTGTCGACGAGCGCCTGGGGGATGACCTCGCCGGTCTTCCAGTGCTTCGCGAAGCTCTTGAGCACCTCGGGCTCGGACGCCCAGTGCTCCATGATCTGGGACGGCAGCTCGACGAAGTCCGTGGGGACGTTGGTGCCCGACACCAGCGGGTAAGTGTTGTTCGAGAGCAGGCCGTGCAGCGCGTGGCCGAACTCGTGGAACAGCGTGCTGACCTCCTCGAAGGACAACAGCGCCGGCGTGTCACCCGTGGGGCGCGTGAAGTTGCACACGATGGTGACGATGGGGTGCACGTGTTTGCCGCCCAGTTTCACCTGCTGGCGGTACTCGCCCATCCAAGCGCCGCCTCGCTTGCCTGGACGCGGGTGAAAGTCGGCCAGCAGCACGCCCACGAGCTTGCCGTCGGCCTCCTGGACCTCGTAGGTGCGCACCTCGGCGTGGTACTTCGGCAGGTCCTTGCGCTCGACGAACTTCAGGCCGTAGAGCCTGCCCGCCGTGCCGAACACGCCGTTGATCACGTTCTCGAGCGGGAAGTACGGGCGCAGGGCCTCCTCGTCGAGGTCATACTTCTCCTTGCGCAGCTTCTCGGCGTAGTACCACCAGTCCCACGAGGCCAGCTTGAAGCCGCCCTTCTCGCGGTCGATCATCTTCTGCAGCGCGGCGGCCTCCTTCTTCCCGTTGGGCAGCGCGGCCTTCCACAGCTGATCCAGCAGTTTGTACACGCCCTTGGCGTTCTTCGCCATCTGGGTGTCCAGGGCGTAGTCGGCGTAGTGGGCGAAGCCCAGGAGCTTCGCCTGCTGCACGCGCAGCGCGGCGATGCGGGAGATGATCTTCTTGTTGTCCAGGTCGTCCCCGTGGTCGCCCTTGGAGATGTAGCCCTTGTAGAGCTTCTCGCGCAGGTCCCGGCGCTTGGAGTACTGCAGGAACGGGATCCAGGAGGGCTTGTCCAGGGTGAACACCCACTTGCCCTCCTTGCCGCGGGCCTTGCCCATCGCGAGGGCGGCGGCGCGCACGGACTCGGGCAGACCCTCGAGCTCGGCTTCGGACGTGAGCACCAGCTCGAAGCGCTTCACCTCGGCCAGCAGGTTCTCGTTGAACTTCAGGCTCAGTTTCGCCAGCTCCTCGTTGAGGGCGCGCATCTTCTTCTGATCCTCGGGGCCCAGCAGCGCGCCGCCGCGGACGAAGTTCTTGTACCACTTGTCCAGCACCATCCGCTGCTCCTTCGTGCCCGCCCAGCGCACCCGCGCGGTGGCGAGCGTCTTGATCCGCTCGAAGAGCTTGGCGTCGAGCAGGATGTCGTCCTGATGGCGGGTGAGGATCGGCGTGAGCTCCTGCTGGAGCTTCTGCATCTCGTCGTTCACGTCCGCGCTGGCGATGAGGAAAAAGATGTTCGCCACCTGGGCCAGCGGCAGGCCCGAGGCCTCGAGCGGCTCGATGGTGTTCTCGAAGGTGGGCGCCTCGGCGGACGCGGTGATCTTCGCGATGGCGTCCTTCTGGTCCTTCATGGCCTTTTCGAAGGCGGGCAGGTAGTGGGCCAGCTTGATCTTCTCGAAGGCGGGGATCTCGTGGGGCGTGCCCCAGGTCGGCTGCAGGAACGGGTTCACGTCGACCACCTTCGCCGGTTCGGGCTTGGGCTCGGGCGCCGGCGTCGCCTTCTTCGGGGGTTCCGCGGGTGGGGTGACGGTCTCGGGGACGGTCGGCTTCTTCGGACCGTCGCAACCGGCGAGGCCGACGACGGCGACGGCGACGAGCGTCAACGCCAACAGGTTGTGCAGGGAATGGTTGCGCTTCATGTCGATTCTCTCCTTGCGTTGCAGGTTCATCAGAACTCGAGGTTGAAGGCCAGGCCGCAGCCGTCCCCGGTACAGGCGGGGGCGACGAACCAGGCGCGCCGAACCTTCTTGCGGCTCGGCGGATCGTCCTTCGACAGGGCCGCCCAGATCGTGACCGCGGTGAGCCCGACGGTGAGCACGGCGAAGCCGGTGGCCAGGTTGCCGTACAACCGCCCGTCGTCGCGGTCGGCGGTCTCGTACGTCTTTTTCCAGTCCTGGTTCTTCGACCAGGCCAGGTAGCCGAAGGTCCCGGTGGCGGCGGCGAACAGCACGGAGCCGGCGACCCCCGACCAGATCCAGAGCGCGTCGTTGTCTTTCCGCGGCGGGGGCGCCGGCTGGGGCGCGATGGCGTCGGGGTCGGCCTCGAGGGAAGACTCCACGGTGGCGAGCTCGCCCGAACGCACCTCCACGGGGAAGGTCTTCTTGAAGAAGCCGTCCTTGCGGACCAGGACCACGTGCTTGCCCGGCGCCAGGTCGAGCACGGTGGGGGTCGTCCCCACGTGACGCCCCTCGAAGGTGTCCACCCACACCAGGGACCCCGGCGGCTGCACCATCACGATGACCTTGCCCGGCCCGGGGGGCGCGTCAGGGGGCGGCGGCACCGCCCGCTGGGCCTCGAGCTCGGCTGTCATGGCGGCGATGTGCTTCTCCACCATCTCCCGGTTCGGCGGGTTGGGCACGTTGGAGAGGTACCGCCGGTAGAAGAACAGGGCCTTGTCGTACTCCTTGAGCATGCGATGGCACTGCCCGAGGTTGTAGTACATCTCGGCCGAGTCCACATACTCGAGGACCTTCTTGTACTCCTCGAGGGCGCGCTGGAACTCGCCCTGCCGGTAGTACTTCTCGCCCTGCTCGTAGTGGGCCTTGGCCTTCACGCGGTCGCCCGCGGCGTGGGCGGGGGCGACCCGGACGAGGCCCAGGGGCGCGAGGACCGACAGGCACAGCAGCACGGGGAACAGATGACGCATGGGAGACTCCAGAAAACTGGACGCACCGGGAACGAGGGCGTCCTCAGAACATCGGTTTGAGCGTGTCATCCTCGCCGAGCATCGACGCGTCCGGCGTCATGGCCGGCGCCGTGGGACGCATGGCGGGCGACATGTCCGCGGGCGGCTGCGCTGGCTCGGCCGGCATGTCGTCGCCGGGACCGGGGATGACGCCGGACCCGAGGTTCACGGCCTCGAGCTTCACCTCGAGGTCCACGGTGGCGATGACCTCACGGATGATGCCGCGGTAGCGCGGGTGCTCGGAGGTGATGCGCACCGCCGCCCCCGTGGGGGCGAACACCTCGAACGGGGTGGTCCCGGCCACCGGCTTCTTGCGGTCGATGCTGACCTGCACCGGGATCTCGGGAGCGTCGGCGTTGATGACCAGTTTGTGCACCTGGGCCTGCGCGGGTTTGTCGGCGCCCGGTCCGGGGGTCGGCGTCGTGGAACCCGGCGCGTCGGCTGCGGTCATGGGACCGGGGACGGCGGGCGAAACGGCGGGGTTGTCCGAGGCGCCGCCGTCGCGCAGGAAGACCGCCCAGATCAGGACACCGATGACCAGCAGCGCCACCGAAGCCCCCGCTGCGACGATCGCCTTGCGGCGGTGCTGGGCACCGGCGGCGGGCGGACGGGCGTGGGGCGGCAGGGGATCGAGGGTGATGCCTTCGGTGCTCTCGAACGGCGTCATGGTGCGGCTGGTGGCCATGCGGTCCACCGCGAAGGCAAAGGCCTCGTAGAACTCGCGGGCCGTCTTCGGGCGGTCGGCCGGGGCCTTGGCCAGCGTGCGTGCGAGCACCTCCCAGACGGCCAGCGGGAAGTCCGGCAGGAACCTCGAGATGGGCGTGGGGGGCTCGGAGATGTGCTTGAGCAGGATCTGGGGCACGAAATCGCCCTCGATAGGCAGTCGCGCCGAGAGCATGCGGTACACGATGATGCCCAGGGCGTACAGGTCCGAGGCGGGCCCGATGTTGTTGACGTCGCCGGTGGCCTGCTCGGGGCTCATGTACGCCGGCGTGCCCATGATTAGGCCCGTGGCCGTGCGCTCGCCAGCGCGCAGGTCGGGCTCGAGGAGCTTGGCCACGCCGAAGTCGACGATCTTGACCTGCAGGCCGCCCTTGCCCTCTACCAAGAAGATGTTGTCGGGCTTGAGATCCCGATGGATGATGCCGGCCTCGTGGGCGGCGTCGAGCCCGGACGCGAGCTGGTCGAGGATCTCCATGGTCTCGCGCAGGGACAGGCGACGCTTCTCGTCCATGTACGAGCCCAGGTCGCGGCCCTTGAGGAATTCCATGACCAGGTACAGCCGCCCGTCGGGGAGCGTGCCGAAGTCGAACACCTGCACGATGTTGGGGTGATCGATGCGGTTGACCGCCCGGGCCTCGGACAGGAAGCGGGTGGACATGTCGGAGTTGGACGAGAGCTGGAAGTTGAGCACCTTGACCGCGACCTTGCGGCCGATCTGCGGGTGCTCGCCGAGGAAGACCTGGCCCATGGCCCCGGCCCCCACCACGTCGGTGATGTGATAGTTCCCGACCGTCTGGCCGATGAGCGTGTCCTGCGGGTCCATGAAGCGGTCCTTCATCGGCTCTCCCGGGGTGCGACGACCCTGAAAAAAGTACGGGATTGGCGCGGGGAAATCAAGCTGACATGTGTCATCTGAAATGAGTCATCACGATATTCCCTCACCCGCGACGCGGGTGAACGCTCACCGGCAACGCCGGTGTACAGACCAGCGAAGGGTTGGGACCGCCCCAACGGGGCCGTCACCAACCCTGGTGAAGAGGAAACCGCCCGCTTCTCACCCACCCCATCGGGGAACCTGTCCGCCGCCCTCAGAGAGTGTGGCGGCGGGCCGAGACGCTCATGAGCAGGCCGGCGGCGATCATGAAGGTGAGCATCGAGGAGCCGCCGTGGGAGAACAGCGGCAGAGTGACGCCGACGATGGGTAAAAGACCCATGACCATGCCGATGTTGATGATCGTGTGCCAGAAGTACAGGGCACCCACGCCCAGGCAGATGACCGAGGCGAAGCGGTCGCGGGTGGTCACCGCCATGCGAAGCGCCCAGATGATCAGCACGAAGTACAGGCTGCACAGCAGCACCGATCCCAGAAGGCCCCACTCCTCGGCCCACACGGCGAAGGGGAAGTCCGACCACTGGGCGGGCAGGAACTGGTACTGGCTCTGAGTGCCGGCCATGAAGCCCTTGCCCCAGAGCTGGCCCGACCCGATGGCGAACATGCTCTGGCGGATGTGCCAGCCCTCCCCGGTGGGATCCGACGCCGGATCCAGGAAGACGAGGATGCGGCTCTTCTGGTACTCCTGGAGGACAAAGGTCCAGATCAGGGGCAGTAACACCAGTGCCGAGCCAGCCAGGGTGAGCAAGCTGCGGATGCGCATCTTGAGCAGAAACATGATGGAGAAGAACACCAGCAGCAGGATCATCATGGTGCCCAGGTCTGGCTGGATCAGGATCAGCAGCGCCGGCAGGCCCACCAGGAAGGCGGGGATCACCAGCTCCTGCAGGCTTCGGCCCTCGTCCGTCTTGGGCGGGCTCACGTGGACGTAGTGGGCCATGGTGAGGATGATGATGATCTTCATCAACTCCGAGGGCTGGATCACCAGGGGACCGATGTTCAGCCACCGGCGCGAGCCGAAGAACATGCGCCCCAGCACGAGCACGGCCACCAGGCTGATGATGCCCAGGATGTATAGCACGTTGGCGACGCGGTCGTAGAAGCGGTAGTCGATGGTGGCGGTGATGAAGAACGCCGAGAACCCCAGGAAGATCCAGTAGATCTGCTGGGTGAACAGCGGCGCCGAGAACGAGGTCGAGGTGCTGTAGAGGTTCAGCAGACCCAGCCCCGTGATGCTGACGATGAGCATCAGCAGGGTCCAGTCGATTCGCAGGTAGAAGCGGCCTTCGGGCTCGAACATCGGCTTGGTCGGCTCCTAGGGGGTCGCCTCTTCCCGGGCCCCGTTGATCTTGAAGTATTCGTCGAGGATGGCCAGCGCAGGGGCGACAGACATCTTCGACGCGAAACCGCCGTGTTCGACGAGCACGACGACGACGACCTGCGGACGCTCCACGGGCGAGTAGCCCACGAACCACGCGTGGTCCTGGTTGCGCCACCGGCTCTCCTCGGGATCCTGGCCCGGCTCGCGGCGCATGGCGCGCACCTGGGCGGTCCCCGTCTTGCCGGCCACCCGCAGGTGGGCCAGGCGCGACCGGTAGGCGGTGCCCTCGGGGTTGTTCACCACGCCGTCGAGACCGCGGCTGAGCAGGTCCCAGGTCTCGGGCTTGAAATCCAGGCGGCGTTTGAGCACCGGCGCGAATTCCTGGACCGTCACGCCGCGGTAGTCGGTGATGCGCTCCACGATCTGGGGCTGCATCACCGAGCCGCGGTTGGCGATGGCGGCATAGGCCTGGGCGACCTGCAGGATGCTTGCCTTCACGTCCCCCTGGCCGATGCCGGAGTTGAGCGTGTGACCGATGCGGAAGCCCTCCTGGTACTTCTGGGCGTACCACTGCTTGGTGGGGATGAAGCCGGACTTCTCGTGGTTGAGCTCGAGCCCGGGGGGCGTCCCGAAGCCCAGGAGGCGCGCGTAGCGGGCCATGCGGTCCATGCCGACGCGCTCGGAGAGCATGTAGAAGTACACGTTGCACGACGAGACGATCGAGCTCTCGAGGTTCATCAGGCCGTGGGCGTGGGTGCAGCGGAAGGAGCTGGACCGGCCGTACTCGTACCAGCCCTTGCACAGGTGGTACTCCTCGAACTCGGCCAGGTTCTCCTCGATGGCGGCGATGGCCGAGACGACCTTGTAGGTGGATCCGGGGAAGTAGGTCCCCTGGACGACCTTGTCGAGCATGGGGTGCAGTGGGTGGTTGTAGAGCTCGGAGGCGCGCACCGAGGTCAGGCGACCGGACAGTTCGTTGGGATCGTAGGCGGGCTTGGAGACGTAGGAGACGATCTTGCCGGTGTCCACCTCCATGAGCACCGCCGAACCCGACTCGAAGGGCGCCATGACCAGCTCCGTCGCCCGCTGGACGTCGGCGTCCAACGTTGTGACGATGTTGTAGCCGGGCTGCGGCGGCACGTGGAAGGGACGTGGGAGCCAACGCAGGGCCTCGGGTCCCGTCTTCACACGGCCGCGGGCGTCGCGCACCCGCCACAGGCTGCCCCGGCGGCCGCGCAGGGAGGCCTCCAGCTTCGCTTCCAGGCCGTACTTGCCGATCCAGTCGCGCTCGCGGTAGCCCTCCATCGGGTGGCGTGCGATGTCCTCGGCTGCGACCTCGCCCACGAAGCCCAGCGCGTGGGAGGCCAGGGGACCGTTGGGGTATTGCCGTTTCTCCTGGGTGGAGATGTCCAGCCCGGGCAGGTGATCACGGTTGCTCTCCAGGATCAGCACCCATTCCTTGGGGACGTCGCGCAACGCCAGCAGGGAGAAGCCGCGCTTGCGGCCCTCCGCGAGCAGGATCTTCGACTGGATGTAGTCGAGATCAATCTGGGGGACCTGGATCAGATCCTGGAGCTTGCGAAAGGCCTTGGCGTCGAAGAAGCGCGGCGTGATGAACACGTTGTAGGCCACGCGGTTCTTTGCGAGGACTGACCCCCGGCGATCGAGGATCAGTCCGCGGGGGGCCTCGAGGCTGATCTGCTGGAGGAAGTTGGAGCGGGACAGTTCGCGGTACTCGGCGCCGTAGACCACCTGGAGCTGGACCAGGCGCCCCACCAGGATCAGGAACACGACCACCACGAAGACGAAGGCGTACCGGTACTTCCTTCCGAACTCGCTGTCATCGGAGAGGACGAGGCGCCTCATTTGAAGATCCCCTCGGCCGAGACCTCGTAGCTGGCCATGCGATCGACGCGCCAGAGCAGGTAGAAGTACGCCGGCGCGAACAACCCGGTCACCAGCATCTGCAGTGGGACACGACCCAGGAGCGCCCAGGAGTGCTCCACCGGGTTGAGCCACTGCTCGATCGAGATCACGAGCAGCCCGGCGATCCCCGAGGGGATCGCGCCCAGGAGCGCCTGCAGCCACAGCGCACGACCCAGGATGCGGCTGAAGGTGGCCCGCGCGAGGAAATACACCAGCACGTAGACCAGCGCGTGCATGCCCACGGGCGCGCCGGAGAACAGATCGGTGAGATAACCGATGCCCAGGGCGGCCGCGGCGCCCCGGGAGAGGCTCCCCCGGATGCCGTGGGCGCAGTAAACCACGGCGATCAGGCCCAGCTCGGGCACGGTAAAGGAGAAGAACGGCACCGCGAACAACAGCAGCGGCTCCAGCAGCAGAGTGCCGAAGGTGAAGAGGAACAGGGCGGTGACCCGGTTCATGACGGCGCCCTAGAACGGCCGCAGCCCGGTCCGGGGCTGCTCCTTCTGCAGCTCGGAGTCCGGGGCGGACTGCGGATCGGCGACCGGCGGCGGCGTGACGACCACCAGCACCTTGTCCAACCTCGAGAAGTCGACGGCGGCCTCCACGACCGCGTCCTGGAACTTTCCGAACTCCTTCTTCTGCACCGAGACGATGCGGCCGACCTGCAGGTCCGACGGGAACCGGACACCCGAGGCACCACCCATGCCCGAAGTGACGACCAAATCGCCGACCTGGACCTCCTCCTCGCGGCGAAGATAGGTGAGGCGCGCCGTGTACTTTCGGGGATCGCCGGTGCCCACGAGCAATGCCTCGGTGCCGGTGCGCTTGACGACGACCGGAATCTTGACCTTCGGATCGATGGCCAACTGGATGTCCGCGTAGTCGCCGTAGACGCGCTGCACCTTGCCCACCACGCCCTCGGGGATGATCACCGGGTCGTCGGGCTTGATCTCGTGGATGCCCCTGTCGATGCGCATCCGCATCACGCGGTAGTAGGGGGAGAAGCTCTTCGAGATCACGCGGGCGGCCACCATCTCGGCGGAGCTGGCCTCCTTGAAGCCCAGAAGTTTCTCGACCTCGCGGCCGCG
Source organism: uncultured Pseudomonadota bacterium (assembly GCA_938004375.1). GTDB lineage: Bacteria > Myxococcota_A > Polyangia > HGW-17 > HGW-17 > HGW-17. The sequence goes on along the minus strand of CALKWH010000170.1, from coordinate 193 downwards.
CTGGGCCCAGATTTCGAGGATGGCGTTGTTGGCCCGCAGGATGCCGTTCTCCGAGCGCAACCGGTCGTTCTCGGCCTTCAGTTCCACCAGATAGATTTAATTCATCCAGAGGCCGTCGACCCAGCGCTAGATGAACACCGAGGCTTGGTGCACGGGGGTAGATAGCTTGGGGATGAAGCTGTCCAGCTCGTTG
>CALKWH010000169.1 GCA_938004375.1 uncultured Pseudomonadota bacterium | reverse complement strand
CACCGAGATCTACACTCTTTCCCTACACGACGCTCTTCCGATCTCCGGCAAGAGAAAAGAGGACCAGGGCGGCGGTATTCGGCGCAGGAGCGAACTGCACTGCTGGCGGGTTTCGAGCAGTTTGGCGGAAGCCTGTATGCCTACGCGAAGCGGACCGGATTTACGCTGCTCACACTGCAGCGGTGGCTGCAGCATGAGGGGCAGGTGATCCTCCCCGGCGTGGCCGGCGCTTCGTGGAGTTCGAGGTTCGGCCAGCCGAGAATCGGCTTTCCGCTGTCATCGAGGTGGAGCTCTCTGGATGCGTTCGGCTGCGGTTTCCGCCGCTCACGGATGCGGCGTACATCGGGCGACTGGCGGGAGTTGGTCGAGGGAACCTTCTGCCGGCGGCGCTATGTATCTGGGGCAGGGTCGACGGTCACCGCCTGGATGACGGACCAGGCGATGCATTTCCACTGGGTCGATCGCTGTCGCCTGTTTCTCTGGAAGAGCCACCGTGTGGCGGACGCGCGGTGCTTCTGGCTCGAAGAAGGAGCCCCCCCTGAGTGAACCACGAGTAGCCCTCCCGTCCTTGCTCAACACCTATCTTGGGCTTGTCCCGTTCGAGTTCCTACCTCATGTGCATGACCGACCAGATCCCGTTAGCGAATGTGTCGCGAGGGGCACGTTGATCATCATCCGACCCTGCAGGCGCGACTTTCCGTTGATCTACAAGGGATAACGCCTAAAACTACCGAAAAACGCCGCACACGACAGACCGCTGGGTTTTGTGGGTGGATATATCCCAACCATGTCCCTCGTCACTTTTTTTTGCAGGTACCGATTGCCGCAAAAAGGCCCCCGACGCAGGGGACACGCCACCTTCAGGCAGGAAGAAACCCACTTGGCAATCGTGGTTCAAATTTCATATTCAGTAAAGATATCATGCACTTATGGAACGGCAGTCTGGCACAGCCACAACCGCAAGGCCGAATAGGCTACAGTAACCAGCAATGAGATGAAAGAGAAAAGTTCATTAGGCATGTCTAACATTATTTATTTCGCGGGAGGGATTGACGTTTTTGAAAGGGTTCATATCCTGCCGTGTGACGGTCTTTTTAGGAACCCGGCGTGACCTGGAGTAGTTGAATGGAGATGCCTGGAGAGCTTGCCTAAATCGAAAAATCCCCTGTTGTGTGTGAGTAAGTAGGAAAGAACGAATAATCAATTTCTGTCCCTGTTCAGTCAGGGCAAACGGAGAAGTACAGCTATGAGAAACATGACCCCCAGCCACTACGGACAAAGTTGCATTAACCAAGATGGTCTTGACCAGTTCTACAGCACGGACAAGGCCAGGCTGCTGGCTCTGAAATCAAAAAACAACAGAAAGGAATATCTGATGCAAGACCCAGATGGCACTTTCTTTCTGTACTGCGACCCCGGCAGAGTACGGGAGAAAAAAAGCATCAAGTTGCTGAAGAATTATTTGGATGCAGCCCGTTGGACGTTAAGATTGACAGAAAACACAATTGGACCGATTGCCTTATTACCAATTTTGCGCCCCGCCATGTCAGGGCATAAATGGGAGTTGAGCGATTTGCAGTATGATGAAATATTGTCTGGTTTTGGTACCGGGTTATTGAATAGAACTTGGGATACCGACGGCACAGTTCTCAGCTATTCAATGGCAGATGGATACCTTGAGAAAAGCGGTTCGGCTAGCCGCATTGCTTCGAACCGAATATTCAGTTTGATTTCTTTAAGCTATCCGTCCCTGGTTTATGATACTAAAAGGAAGATTTACATTTTGCACTATGGTCACACAAATGAGGCGTATGTAATTAGTGCCTCACAGGCGGAAGAGTTTGTTCTTAAGGGCTTCTTCGCAGAAATTCACTGGAGAGACATCCCTGGCGCCTGGAAGAAAAAATATGGGTCAAAATCTTCACTGTACAACATTTTCATCCTGCCGTTCTGTGAGTGTAACCAGCCGAAGGAGAAGCAGGTGAAGGATTCCTAACGGTTTCTTCCGACCCCCTTTGCCAGACTATCCCCCCGCTGACCCAGAAGTCGAACACCGGAAACCACTCGCTAGACCCTTTGCAATAAGCAACGTGCCATGATAGCCCGCAGGCATGTCCGTCCTGACGGCATGCAAGAAACTCCCCATTGCGTCCAGCGAAATTCCTAAAAAAAGCAAGAAAGTCCTCCGTCTCTTTGCTATAAAGGATCCTACCGAGAAGGAGACCTGCCATGAAACTCCACCTGTTCCTCGCGGCCATCATGCTCACGTTCCTGCCGGGGTGTGATGACGGGACCAAGACCACCAACAATGACACCTGTGGCGATGAGGCCATCCAGTTGGGAGAGGCTTGCGATGGCGCGAACCTGGGCGCGGCCACCTGCGTGAGTCTGGGGTTCGAGGGTGGCACCCTGAGCTGCACTGCGGCTTGTTCCTTCGATACCTCCGCGTGTCAGGGGACCTTGCCTTCCTGTGGGAACGGGGTCATCGACACGGGAGAAGAATGTGATGGCACCGAGCTCAACTCGATGACCTGTGAAGGTCTCGGCCTCGGGTCTGGAGAGCTCACCTGTCTCGCGTCATGCCGCTTTGACAGAGGCCAGTGCGACGGTGTGGTCCCCGGCTGCGGCAACGCCGTCAAGGAAGGCGACGAGGCCTGTGACGGCACGGACTTCGGAGGCGCGACCTGCGCCAGCTTCGGCTACCACGGTGGGGCTATAACTTGTACATCTGAGTGCATCATAGACCTGGCGGGGTGCGTTGCCACGGGCAAATGCGGCGACGGGATCATCCAGGACGCCTACGAGCAGTGCGACGGCGTGGAGTTGAACGGCGCCACCTGCGCGAGCGTGGGACATCATGCAGGCACCCTGGCATGCGGCAGCGATTGCCAGTTCGATTACACCAACTGTCTGAACTCCCCGCCGGCATTTGCATCGACCCCCGACAGCAACGGACTGGAAGGCATCCTCTATTCCTACCAGGTAGTCTGCACCGAGGATGAAGGGGACCCGCTGACCCTCTCCGTTGGGGCTTCCGACTCCTGTGGTGGCGAGCTCACCGATGCCGGGGATGGAACGGGGACCTACAGTTTCACTCCCACCGAAAGCATGGGCGGCGGAACCTGCAACCTGAACATCAACTGCAGTGACGGCAACACCTCGATCCCTCAGAACGCGACCATCGCGATCGCGGAGACCAACACGGCGCCGGTCGTCTCGAACACCAGCCTGACTTCCAGCGCGCACTGGCGGATGGGAGCGGGATCTTTCGATGCAGATCACACTGACGCAGACGTCCCCGCACAGACTGTCTCCTGGTCCATCACCGGCAGCAGCTGCCTTGGGTTCACGCCGACCATCGCGCCCTCCACCGGGATTGTCTCCTACTCCTGCTTTGGGGTCGAGACGTGCGAGGTGAACCTCACCGTCACGGACAATGGCACGCCTGCGATGAGCGATACCGCCGTCCTGACGATCTCCTGCACCAACGGCGCTCCCACCTTCTCCTCGACGGCGCCTGTCACTGCGTCAGAAGGCCTCCAATACTCCTATACCGTCACTTGCGTCGATCCCAACGGGGACCCGCTGACAGTCGCGGTCGGGGCTGGCAATACGTGTGGTGGAACCCTGAGTGCGGGCACCTATACCTTCACGCCCACGGAAGCACAGGGCGGAACCAGCTGCGATGTGGCACTCACCTGCGGTGATACCCAAGCCGTGACTTCCCAGCTCACGACCGTCAGCATCGCGGAAGCGAACCAGGCGCCAGTGATCACGAACTCCTCGATGAACGTCTCGGCGCATTGGCGCAGTGGAACCGGTGCCTACGACGTGGACGCGACCGACGCAGACGTCCCAGCACAGAACCTCGTCTGGTCGCTCACGGGCACCACCTGCGCGGGGTTCACCCCCACGATCAACTTCTCCACGGGTGTCGTCTCCTTCACCTGCACGGAGCTGGAGACCTGTCAGGTCTCCGTTCGCGTTACCGACAATGGGACGCCTGCTCTGAACGACACGGAGTCCCTGACGATCGACTGCACGAACACGGCACCCCAGATCACCTCCACCGCGCCAACCACGGCACTGGAGGGGATCCTTTACCAGTACGCCGTGACCTGCACAGACCCCAACAGCGATCCTGTTTCGGTCGCCATCGGCGCCGGTGACACGTGCGGAGGCAGCCTCTCCGGAACCACGTACTCCTTCACGCCAGGAGCCTCCACGGCTGGCACCAGCTGCCAGGTCGAAGTGACCTGTGGGGACACGAAGGCCACGACCAACCAGACGTCCACGATCAACATCTTCCAGCCCAACTACGCGCCGGTGATCACGAACGGCCCCATGAGCTCCTCGTCGCACTGGCGGATGGGTTCCGGCTCGGTTGATGCCGATTACACCGACGCAAACACCCCTGCGCAGACCATTACTTGGTCGCTCACGGGGAACACCTGTACCGGCTTCACGCCCGCCATCAACGGCTCCACTGGCTTGGTGAGTTACACCTGCTCGAAGGTGGAGACGTGCAACGTGACCGTGGTCGCGACCGACAACGGTTCGCCCGCCATGAATGATACCGAGCTCCTCACGATCACGTGTACCAACACGACTCCGGTGATCACCTCCACCGCGGCGACCAGCGCCACGGAGGGTATCCTGTACAGTTACCCGATCACCTGCACCGATGCCAACAGCGATCCCCGAACCTATGCGGTGGGCGCCGGCAATACCTGTGCAGGCACCATCTCCGGGAGCACCTACACGTTCACCCCGACAGAGACGCAAGGGGGCGCCACCTGCACTGTCTCGGTCACCTGCAGTGACACGCAGGCGACGGCGACGCAGACCACCACCGTCACCGTGGCAGAAGTGAACCAGGCGCCTGTCATCTCCAACGCCTCGATGAATTCGTCCGCGCATTGGCGTGGTGGCGTTGGCTCCTTCGATGCCAATTACACCGACGCCGACTCTCCGGTCCAGACCATCACCTGGTCGCTCACGGGGAACACCTGCACGGGCTTCACGCCGTCGATTTCTCCGACGACGGGAATCGTTTCCTACACCTGCACGAAGGCTGAGACCTGCAGTGCCTCCGTAACAGCCACGGATAATGGTTCCCCTACCCTGAGCGATACGGAGACGTTGACGATTACCTGTACCAACACGACTCCGGTGATCACCTCCACCGCGGCGTCGAGCGCCTCGGAGGGCACGGTCTACTCCTACAACGTGGTCTGCACGGACGCGAACAGCGATCCCCGCACCATCACCGTTGGCGCTGCCAACACCTGCCCCGGGACCGTGACTGGGACAACCTATTCCTTCACGCCGACGGAACTGATGGGCGGCACTACCTGCGTCGTGGCGGTCAATTGCAGCGACACGCAAGCCTCGGTCGATCAGACCCGCACCGTAACCATTGCGGAAGTCAACTCCCCGCCCGTCATCACCAGCACTCCCTTGTCTTCCAGTGCCCATTGGCGCGGAGGCGTCGGTGCCTTCGACGCCGATTACACTGATCCGGACGACCCCATCCAGACGATCACCTGGTCCCTGGCGGGCACCACCTGCACTGGCTTCACCCCCACGATCAACTTCTCCACGGGGGTGGTCAACTACACCTGTTCGAAGGTGGAAACCTGCACCGCGACGGTCCGTGCCACCGACAACGGCTCCCCGGCCGCGAACGACACAGAGACATTGACGATTACCTGCACGAACACAGCGCCCGAAATCACTTCGACCGCCACGACCACGGCTTCTGAAGGCGTCCTGTATAGTTACAGCATCAACTGCACCGATGCGAATAGCGACCCGGTCACGGTCGCCGTTGGGGCAGGCAACACCTGCGCCGGGACCATCTCCGGCGGCACCTATACCTTCACACCGACGGAGTCTCAGGGCGGCGGAAGCTGCAACGTCGTGGTGACCTGCAGCGACACGAAGTCAACCGTCACCCAGACCACCACGGTGGTCGTGGCAGAAACGAACCAGAGCCCCGTGCTGACGAACCTCCCCGCGACCGACAGCGGTCACTGGGGGGACCCCAACTCCTTCAGCGTGATCGCGAGCGACGCCGATATTCCGGCACAATTGCTGTCTTACACCATCACGGGAGAGACCTGCGCTGGTTTTGACCCGGTCGTCAACACGAGCGGCCTGGTCACATGGACCTGCGGAGACGTTGAAGCCTGCAGCGCGACAGTTGCCGTCTCGGATGGGGTCACGTCGGTGAATGCCACGTTGGGCATTGCCTGCGAAAATATTAATCTTCCAAGCATTGATTCAATGAGCCTAACTGAGGCAGCAGAAGAATTCCCGTACCAATATCTGGTTGAGTGCAGTGATGGGGACGGTGATGAACTGATTATCTCGATCGGTTCAAATGATACTTGTGGAGGTACTTTTATTGAAACAGGTGACGGAACCGCATTATATGAGTTTACTGCCGCAGTTGGTGATGCTGGCACAACTTGTGATATTGAAATCGTATGCTCTGACACTCAACACGAAAATTTACAATTCACGACTGTGAGTTTAATAGAAACTGCTAGATTCGTAGCCTTTGGCAGCGGTAGAAGTCATTCATGTGCAATAGATATTTATGGTTCAGCATGGTGTTGGGGCGCTGGTTCTTCTGGAAAACTCGGCGACAATACAGTCGAAAACAAAATTATTCCAACAGCAGTTGTTATGCCCCCAGGGAGGACGTTTGTGGAAATTTCTCCAGGGGGGGAGCACACTTGTGCAACCGATCAATTCGGTGATGCTTGGTGCTGGGGCGCTGGTTCTTCTGGACAACTCGGCAATGGTGCCGCTGTGCAACATATAACGCCTTACGCAGTAAGCATGCCTACAGGGAAATCATTCGTTTCCATCTCATCGGGGGCATATCATACTTGCGCAATTGATCAATTAAGTAAAATATGGTGCTGGGGTTATAATTATTATGGAGCATTGGGCGACGGAACAAATTCAGATAGGTTTTCTCCGGTTGCAGTCATTGCGTCATCATCAACAATTTTTACTACATTGAATTGCGGGGACGTGAATACATGTGCATTGGTTAGTAATGGTTCTGCGTGGTGCTGGGGACACAATAATTTTGGACAACTCGGAGACAATACAGTTGTAGATAAATACACGCCTACAGCAGTTATTATGCCCCTAGGGAGGACATTTGAAACGATAGCACCCGGAAATCTTCACACTTGCGCGATTGATAATTTAGGTTCTGCGTGGTGCTGGGGATACAATAATTCTGGACAACTCGGAGACAATACTCTTGGAAATAGCAGGACCCCCAAAGCAGTTGTTATGCCCTCAGGGAGGACGTTTGGAGCAATAGCACTCGGCAACGGCCATACATGTGCAGTAGATACAGTTGGTTCAGTTTGGTGTTGGGGTAAAAATAGCTATGGTCAACTCGGTGACAATACTGTCGATGATAAAATCATTCCAACAACAGTTATTATGCCCCCAGGGAGGCCGTTTTCAATGATAGACAGTGGGTTATATTTCACATGTGCGCTAGACAACGTAGGCTCCGCTTGGTGTTGGGGGCAAAATTTGGGACAACTCGGTGATAATACAACGATAGATAGATATATCCCTACTAATGTGTATTATTTGCCAACGCCGTGACCCATTGTAATGCCATCGCTTCCCTCACCCCGCAAACCCTGACAACATCGTCTCCACTGCCGCAGCCTGAACGTCCGGGCACAGGTGGGCGTAACGCTCTGTCATCTTGATCGACTTGTGGCCCATGAGCTTCTGGATCGTGTACAGCGGGGTGCCCTGGATGGCGAGCCAGGAGGCGAAGGTGTGGCGCAGGGTGTGAAAGACGACCTTGTCCTTGGCGCAGGTGGAGGTGGAGTTGAGCCCGACGGCATCCACTGCCTTCTCGTACGACCGTGGCGCGAACGGGTGCGGTACTCCCTTCTCGTTCACCCACAGGAAGCCGACGGCGTCAGGGGTGGCCTCCCTACGGCGTAGCAGCATGGCCTTCACCGGTCCCTTGATCTGCGCGTGACGGTCGGTGCCGCCCTTGCCGTCACGAATCAACGCGGTCTCGTTGTCGAAGTTGAGGTCCTGCCACTGGAGGTGGGCGATTTCTCCGAAGCGTAGCCCGGCACCCAGGGAGAGCAGCGCCATGTCGTGGATGTCGCCGTAGGGAGCCAGCTCCTCCAGCAACCGGCGCGCTTCCGATTCCTGTTCAGATCGGGCAGGCTTGGAACTGGGCTCGCGTCGAAGCCGGCGCCCGCCATACGTGCATGTCAACCTACGAAAATAATCGAATGAAATGTGCTGGGGCCAACAACTGGGGCCAACTCGGTGACGGCACGAATACCGCCAGGTACATGCCTGTCGACGTCGTAAGCACTCCCTGACTCGTATAGTTTGAGGCGTCAACCACGCCACAACTCATCCAACGCATCTATAAACTTGGGAAGCCGGCGGCAGGGCTACTACGAGTCCAGACCAACCAATGCTGTGACATGGATTTTTGATTACGGTTAAAACGGGCGGCTTTATTTACTCTCGCACGTAGTGGCGCGGGCCGCAACTCGTTGTAATACCTCAGTTTTTCTCCCCCATCGGAATAACATTTCCTAAAAGTGGGCGCAAGTCCTTTTCATCCCCGCCTGTTTTTACCCGTCCGTTTTCAGTTGTACATGATTGATTTTACAGCACATTTACTCCGGCACGGAGATTCTCCGGCGCCAGATGCGCGTACCGGCCCGTCACCACCGAACTGGGGTTCCATGATCTCTCGGGCAATGTGTTTGAGTGGGCGTGGGACTGGTCTGAGTCGTATCCCACGGGTACACAGACGGACTATCGGGGGCCGGCCTCGGGCACCTACCGCGTGAGGCGCGGGGGCTACTGGTACGACGCTGCGTCCAGCTGCACCGTGGCCTACCGGGTCGTCAGCAGCCCGTACGTCCGGGGCTACAGCCTCGGTTTTCGGGTTGTCCGGCCCTGAGTTCTGCGTAAGGCGGTGCCTTCCGCTTGGAAAGCTTCGCTTTCCTGCTTTCGCGGTTCACCGGGCACGGTGGAGGCGGGAAGGCGGCAAGCCGCACCCGCGCACCGGGTCCGCGGGGACCGCGTTTTCCTTCCCCCTTTCTTGAGATATTTTTAGCCTGCAGCGATGGTCAGGTCCGATGATACCTGGGATTGTAGGGATGAAGAATCCAATCGTTGTCAGTGAAGCGACAGCGGAACGGTTGTCGTTGTCGTAATCGTAATCGTATTCAAATTCCAAGGTTTGAGGACTCCGATTACGATTACGATTACGACAACGACAACGACAAGAACCAAGCGTCCCCACCCTGCTCAGATTGACTGGTAACTTGTAAATCGGTCGGCCCGCTAAAATCCAACAGTCACGAAGAACAGAAAGGTCGAATACGAGGCGTAGGCCTTGGGATCGGTGTCGTTTTCGGTCCACACCGGAAAGGTGAGCAGGTACTGGACGCCCAGATAGAGCGTGGGGGAGAGCGCGACGCCGACGCCCGCGCCCGCCGAAAGCGACGGACCGGTCAGCGTGTGGTCCTTCGTCTTGAGGACCTCGCCGCCGGCGCCGGCGAGCACGTGGCCCATGACGAAGCGGTTGGCCTCCCTGTACGGTCTCAAGCCGACCTATGGCCGCGTCTCGCGTTCGGGCCTGGTCGCGTTCGCGTCGAGCCTCGATCAGATCGGGCCCATCGCGCGGACCGCCGCCGACGCGCAACTCATGTACGAGGTCCTCGCCGGGCACGATCCGCTGGACTCCACCTCGCTGACCTGGCCACCCAGGTCTTCAGCACCGTCACGCCGGGTGCCCCGCTCACGGTGACGGCCGACGACGGCACCACCTACCTCCACTACCACGCCAGCCACTCCGGCGGCCCCATCACCGAACGCTACGAGCACGTCGCCCGCTGGGTGGCCCGCTAGGACACTGAGTCAGAAGTCGGCCCGAGGACCGCCCGCGGGACTCCGCTGACGCCCTGAATCAGTGTTCGAGGAGGCTGTTGCGCATTGACGCGCTCGCATTGTCAACTTTTCCTGAGAACTCCTGATAATAGGACAGGTGGGGCGACCTGTCTTCATCACACCTGCCATGCGCCACGGCCCCACGGGACCGACGGCGCAATACGAGCGCGCGCCCGGGGATGCGCTGCGGCCGCTGCCAGCGACCTACCAACGTCGCGAGCCGGAGAAGACCGCCTTGCACGCCCTGGTGCGTGGGCATCTGGAGACGCTCCTGGCGCAGGCCCGGCAGGCGAGCGCGGACGGCTCCGGTTACCCCGCGTTCGTGGAGAAGGAGTTCCGGCGATATCTCGACTGCGGCATCCTCTCCAACGGCTTTGCGCGCCTGCGATGCCCGACCTGCGGCTTCGAGCGGCTCGTCGCCTTCTCGTGCAAGGGCCGGCTGTGCCCCTCGTGCTGGGCCAAGCGCGCAGCGGACACCGCCGCGCACCTGGTGGACCGCGTCCTCCCCGAGGCGACCTATCGGCAGTGGGTGCTTTCTTTCCCCTGGGAGGCACGGCTGTTCATCGCTATCGACCGGCAGTTGCTATCTGACCTTCTGCGGGACTTCCTGCGCACCATCTTCTCCTGGCAGCGCCGCAGGGGACGACTCGCCGGCTTCACTGACGGCCACTGCGGTGCCGTCACGTTCGTGCAACGTTTCGGCGGCGCGCTGAACACCAATCCCCATTTTCACGTTCTTATCCCTGATGGGCTGTTCACGCCGGGCCCCAGTGAGGACGACCACGCACGTTTCGTGCCGCTGCCGCCGCCCAAGAACGAGGACCTCGCGCACCTGACCTCGACCGTCGCTGCGCGACTCACGAAGCGGCTCTGGGAGACGATCAACAAAGCGCATGAGCCCGACGTCGACCGCGAGGACGCCTCACCGACCGCCATCATGAACAGCGCCGTCCAACTGGCCCTATGGCTGCCCCGAAGCGGTCCGTCCGGCGACGACTCCACTGCCGCCGACCACGCCAGTGACACGCCAAAGCCGCTCTGCGCCAAGGTCGACGGTTTCTCCCTGCACGCCTTCCGCACCGTGGCGCCCGAGGATCGCGCCGGACTCGAGCAGCTCTGCCGCTACGGGCTGCGTGCCCCGTTTGCCCTCGACCGGATCTCCATCGCCCCCGACGGAAACGTCCTCTATCAACTGCACCGGCCCTGGCCCAAGCCCAACTCGCCCCGGACCCACCTCTCCTTCGAACCCGTGGCCTTCCTGAGACGCCTTGCCGCGTTGGTGCCGTCCCCGTACCAGAACCTCGTCCGCTACCACGGTGTCTTTGCCAATCGTTCTCGCCTGCGGCCGCTCCTGCCGGAGCCGCCGGGGCCACCGGAGGCGCTGACGTCGCCCGAAACAACGCAGGCCGAAAGTGCCCCGGATCCTCCTTCCGCCGCGCCAGCACCGGCGCCACCACCAAAGCGCCACCACTACTCCTGGAGCCACCAACTCAAACGTTCGCTCCACGTCGACGCCCTGGTCTGCCCGAAGTGCCAAGCCCTCCTGCGCGTGCTCGCCTTCCTTTCCGACCCCGCCGTCGTCGTCAAAATCCTCGACCACCTCCGACTCCCCAGCATCGCCCCAACCCTGGCACCTGCCCGCATGCCCGAAGACGAGGTCCCCTTCTTCCAGGATACCGAGTTCGCAGGCGACGACTTCGAGCAGCCTGACCACACAACGACACAACCCCAAAATTCGCAGCATCCCGGCCGCGGCCCACCGTAGTTCGGGTTTCCGGGCGCATCCTCCATCGCACTTTCTCCTCACTTGCCAGTCGCGTACCGGACAGCCCAGGTCCATCCCATCCCGCCCATCTGACATGTAGATTGGCAGCCGAAGACCGTGTCACACCCTCGAAAACCCCCACTTTTTCGCAATCCCTGTTCCTTGACATCCGTCTGACCCTCGGGGATAGTTCCCTCCGGAGGCCAAAACGTGCATGAAAGTTCCTATCCCCAAGGAAATGTAAGCAGTAGCTAAATGTATTGACAGTTCACATTCATAGCCGGAATATCCCGCTTGCGGAGCATAGCTTTTTTTGACCGCAAAGCATTAGGCGGGTTACAGTAAATAAAAATGGACACGGCGATACCTCCCCGATACCGCCGTATCCTTAAAAAAGGGCGACTTTAATACACTACCCGCAATCCATTCTATAATAGGGAACAGCGGCTTTTGCGCAATATTAAATAAAAAAGCCGATAACACATAGGTTTTTTGACCTAATGCGTTATCGGCTCTGCGTCTATGCGTCTGGCACTTTTAATCATTTTTTTTTGAATTTATTATATGTGTTAGCTAACTGTCCACAAGCCGCGTTAATCTCTCTGCCATGAGAAACTCTCATAGTAACTTCAAGTCCTGCTTGCTCTAATTGATGTTTGAATGCAACTATTTCCCGTTTCTGTGGTGCTTTAATTCTTGAATTGCTTGTTGGGTTGTATTGTAACACGTTAATCATAACTTTTTTGCCCCGAAACCATTTTGCAAGTTGTCTTACATCTGAGGGCCGGTCATTTATACCCGGTAAAAGCAAATACGCAAAGACAATTTTGCGATTATGCCTTTCAGAATAGGATAAGGCTTGCTTAACAACATCTTCAATAGCATATATGCGCATGTGAGGAATAATACGATTTCTTGCAGATTGTGTTGCTGCGTGTAAAGATATTGTCAACTGAATTTTAAGATGTTCCTCGCGCAATTTTTTTAATTGATCGACCGGACCAACTGTTGATATGGTAATGCCGTCGGTTGGAAAGTTGAGCCCATATCTATCTCGGAGAATATGGATTGCTTTTATCAAGTTGTCATAATTGAATAAAGGCTCTCCCATACCCATAAAAACGATACGGTTTACTTTTCGACGCAACAATATAATCTGTTGTACGATTTCTGACGATGTTAGATTACGAACAAAGCCATTTCGCCCGGACTCACAAAAAATACAACCAACAGGACAACCGACTTGTGTGCTCACGCAAACAGTTCCACCATCTCGCCGCTTGATAAAAACCGTTTCAATGTATTTGTTGTCTTTCAGTTCGTAAACATACTTTTCAGTATCACTGCTTTTGCAAATATTTTTTACCAACATTGATAGATTTTTTTTGCGTGGTAATTGCTTATATAATTCTTCATATAAGGCTTTTGCTTCATTCTCGCCAATAACTTCCGACATTTCTTTGTAAGTAAATCCGTATGGATCATTCCGTACTTCCGCAGGCGTATATTTAGGTAAACGTTTCATTTTTATATCCTTTCTTCTAAATAATAAAAGTTTGTTTTTCTGTATTTTTGATTACAATCTCTAATTTTTCTACATCAATGATATGCGTCAATTTGCATTTAGGGCAGAAAAGAGGAAAATCTTTTAATACAGTATTATGAAATACTTGAACTCTCGTCTTTCCGTTACAAATTGGACATTTTATCCAATATTTTTTAAGCATTATATTTCACTCGTCCTTTTTACACAAAAAAATGCAGGTCAATTCTCAACATGAGCATTGACCTGCATTTATAATGCACAGAGCAGTACAACAAAACTAAGGCATAGCTTGCACTATGTCTATACTATATCTATACGTCGTTAGTTTTTTGTATAGCATCCGCAAAATAAGCATGACAAAAAAGCCCATGTTGAAAATGGGAAAATCCTTTTTTTCAATGCTTATCTAATACGCATGCTATGCAACATAAACGCCGCCTCCTTTTACATAAATTTTATTTTATCAGAAAATCAGTCTACTGTCAATACACAACAGGAAGTATTTAACCTAATGATATGAATTGTGTGGACATATCCAAAAAGAAAGGTGAACTGTAAAATGTAACAGGGTGAATGAAAATGGCAAAAAGACCCGTACCATTGTACGACTTTAAGGCTTTCGGGGCAGCTATAAAAGCCGCGAGAAATGAATACGGCGAGAGCCGCAAAAAGGTAAGCGACGAGTTAGATATTTCCCCGCGCTACCTTGCGAATATCGAGAACAAGGGACAACAGCCGAGTTTACAGGTATTCTATGACCTTGTAACCCGGTATCATATTTCGGTAGATCAATTTTTCTTCCCGAACAGCAATGCGGAGAAATCCACCGGGCGGCGGCAGCTTGACGCGCTGCTGGACGGTATGAGCGATAAAGGCATACGGATTGTAACCGCAACAGCAAGGGAGATAACGGAAGTCGAAAAAGCAGAGGATTAACCTCACAATATGAGAAATCGGGAGATTGCAGCGCATGGCGGCTGCAATCTTTTTTTGCGTCCAAAATCAAAGGAACGCGCAACAAATACCGCCTTTCGGTGGGGGTATGGAGTAGATAGCAAGCACAGCAAACGAGTACCCGAGGACCGCCCGCGGGACTCCGCTGACGCCCTGAATCAGTGTTCGAGGAGGCTGTTGCGCATTGACGCGCTCGCATTGTCAACTTTTCCTGAGAACTCCTGATAATAGGACAGGTGGGGCGACCTGTCTTCATCACACCTGCCATGCGCCACGGCCCCACGGGACCGACGGCGCAATACGAGCGCGCGCCCGGGGATGCGCTGCGGCCGCTGCCAGCGACCTACCAACGTCGCGAGCCGGAGAAGACCGCCTTGCACGCCCTGGTGCGTGGGCATCTGGAGACGCTCCTGGCGCAGGCCCGGCAGGCGAGCGCGGACGGCTCCGGTTACCCCGCGTTCGTGGAGAAGGAGTTCCGGCGATATCTCGACTGCGGCATCCTCTCCAACGGCTTTGCGCGCCTGCGATGCCCGACCTGCGGCTTCGAGCGGCTCGTCGCCTTCTCGTGCAAGGGCCGGCTGTGCCCCTCGTGCTGGGCCAAGCGCGCAGCGGACACCGCCGCGCACCTGGTGGACCGCGTCCTCCCCGAGGCGACCTATCGGCAGTGGGTGCTTTCTTTCCCCTGGGAGGCACGGCTGTTCATCGCTATCGACCGGCAGTTGCTATCTGACCTTCTGCGGGACTTCCTGCGCACCATCTTCTCCTGGCAGCGCCGCAGGGGACGACTCGCCGGCTTCACTGACGGCCACTGCGGTGCCGTCACGTTCGTGCAACGTTTCGGCGGCGCGCTGAACACCAATCCCCATTTTCACGTTCTTATCCCTGATGGGCTGTTCACGCCGGGCCCCAGTGAGGACGACCACGCACGTTTCGTGCCGCTGCCGCCGCCCAAGAACGAGGACCTCGCGCACCTGACCTCGACCGTCGCTGCGCGACTCACGAAGCGGCTCTGGGAGACGATCAACAAAGCGCATGAGCCCGACGTCGACCGCGAGGACGCCTCACCGACCGCCATCATGAACAGCGCCGTCCAACTGGCCCTATGGCTGCCCCGAAGCGGTCCGTCCGGCGACGACTCCACTGCCGCCGACCACGCCAGTGACACGCCAAAGCCGCTCTGCGCCAAGGTCGACGGTTTCTCCCTGCACGCCTTCCGCACCGTGGCGCCCGAGGATCGCGCCGGACTCGAGCAGCTCTGCCGCTACGGGCTGCGTGCCCCGTTTGCCCTCGACCGGATCTCCATCGCCCCCGACGGAAACGTCCTCTATCAACTGCACCGGCCCTGGCCCAAGCCCAACTCGCCCCGGACCCACCTCTCCTTCGAACCCGTGGCCTTCCTGAGACGCCTTGCCGCGTTGGTGCCGTCCCCGTACCAGAACCTCGTCCGCTACCACGGTGTCTTTGCCAATCGTTCTCGCCTGCGGCCGCTCCTGCCGGAGCCGCCGGGGCCACCGGAGGCGCTGACGTCGCCCGAAACAACGCAGGCCGAAAGTGCCCCGGATCCTCCTTCCGCCGCGCCAGCACCGGCGCCACCACCAAAGCGCCACCACTACTCCTGGAGCCACCAACTCAAACGTTCGCTCCACGTCGACGCCCTGGTCTGCCCGAAGTGCCAAGCCCTCCTGCGCGTGCTCGCCTTCCTTTCCGACCCCGCCGTCGTCGTCAAAATCCTCGACCACCTCCGACTCCCCAGCATCGCCCCAACCCTGGCACCTGCCCGCATGCCCGAAGACGAGGTCCCCTTCTTCCAGGATACCGAGTTCGCAGGCGACGACTTCGAGCAGCCTGACCACACAACGACACAACCCCAAAATTCGCAGCATCCCGGCCGCGGCCCACCGTAGTTCGGGTTTCCGGGCGCATCCTCCATCGCACTTTCTCCTCACTTGCCAGTCGCGTACCGGACAGCCCAGGTCCATCCCATCCCGCCCATCTGACATGTAGATTGGCAGCCGAAGACCGTGTCACACCCTCGAAAACCCCCACTTTTTCGCAATCCCTGTTCCTTGACATCCGTCTGACCCTCGGGGATAGTTCCCTCCGGAGGCCAAAACGTGCATGAAAGTTCCTATCCCCGTGCGCCAGACTTGTGCCCGTTCACTGAGAAACCTCGTTCGAAGTACACCAGACCCAGCTCGATGCATCAGAAGACGAGTTTGAACTCGCCTGACCGAAAAAAGCCTAGCCGGTTCGTTCGGCCTTGCACTGATGGCACCAGCGTCCTCGATTCATTACCCTGTCGGGAGTGTCGTCCCACACATGGCCGTTGGCGCACTGCCAGGTCATCAGCGTCTTGTTGTTCTTGTACTGCGTCGAAAGGCACTTACCACCCCGTTCCTTGGCCACGGTCTGCATATCATAAATTGTCTTCCGGCGGTTCCCGGCGCAGTCGGGACACCATTGGCCTTTCTTGACGCTGTTGTACTCCGATGACCACTCATGCCCCACAGCACAGCGCCACTGAAGGTGATCATGGGCGTTGCGCATCGTCAGACTCAGGCATTTTCCTCCGTGCGCCGCTGCGACAAGTCTCGCGGCGTCTATCGTGAGCGGCGTGTTGCCCGCGCATGTTGGACACCAGCTACCGCTTTTAACGTTCGCAGCCGAGGCTTTCCACCTGTGAGCCATGCGGCACTCCCACTCTAACGGGTCCCTAGCGTTAATGTACTTCGTAGACAGCAGTCGCCCCCCTTTCTTGCTTGCCAACTTCCGGAGATCTTTGATGCTTGGCCTGGCGTTACCTGCGCAATGCGGGCACCAATGTCCCTGCTTGATACTATTGAAGGTCATCTCGAACGGCTTGTGTCCGTCACCGCATTGAAACAACAACTTCGTCTTGCTGCCGAGATATTCGTTTGATAAACACGCTCCGCCCAAAGCAATCGCTCGAGCCTTGACGTCCGCGATGGTGTCATTTCTGCCCGCGCACTTTGGGCACCATGTTTCTCCTCTGTCTACCCGGTTTGGGCATGCAAACCAGGTGTGGCCATGCTCGCACTCCCACTCCATCTTCACGTCCCACCCAAGATATTGAGATGACAGGAGTCTTCCGCCCCTTGCTGCGGCTACGTCGCTAAGCTCCTTATGCCGCGCGGTGTCGTCCTTAGAAAACGCTTGGGCGTAGTCTACCTTGACTCCCTTTTTGGCAATAACATTGCGCTTGGCGCACTCCCGGGCGATGCACAACACCAACTCCTCCAGAGGAGTTAACGTTCCAACCTCAGGTATCGCGATAAGTACCACATTATGTTTGTTGCATAGGTTCATCTTGAGGGAGTCCAGAAGTATCCGTTTCTCCAGCTCCTTCTGCGTGCGAGAAAATCGGCGACCCGTCACATAGTGCTGCATACCTTGGTGTTCGAACGCTAGCCCCAGCTCCTCGCAGTAGCCGTCTAACTCCATCTGGTTACCATGTTCGGTTTTTAGCCATTTCGGATACGCCCTGGGAAACGGATGTCCGAAGATCTGCTCCATGGCCGCGCGGCACAGCCGTTCCCCTCTTCCCGATTCACATTCTGGACACCAATGACCCGCGACGATGCTGCCGGGCGAAGCGCTCCAACTGTGCCCTACGGAACACTTCCAATCGACCTTCTTGCGCGCATTGCCGCACACCTTCGACAGGCATTCTCCGCCTCTCTCTCTCGCAATACTGCAAAGTCTCTCAATAGTGTACTTGCCCTGACCGGCACATTCGGGGCACCACGTCCCATTGATAATGTTTGACGGCATCGCATCCCACACGTGCAATTTAGCACACTGCCATTTTAACTTGCTGTGGTTGTTGATGTATCTCTCCGAGAGGCACGAGCCGCCCCTTGCCTTGGCTATGTCGCGCATCAGGGAGATTCCCAGCTTTTTACAGTCGGGACACCAGTGCCCCTGTTGCACGCTGTTGTATTTTGCGTTCCATTCGTGGCCGTTTTTGCATCTCCAACGTAGCTTTTTCTGGCTACCTCTGTACTCCTCGGAAACGCAGGCTCCGTGATAACTCTCAGCGATTTTCTTTGCGTCCTCGATGGTAAGTTTTTTGCCCAAGGCTACTCCTTTCTGGGAATGCACTCATCCACACAGCATATTGCTGTGATAAAAATGTGTTTGCGCACTATCGTTCTCGGGATGTCGAGCAGAGCAGCGTTTTCTTCTATAACAACCATACGACTCACTGAAGGTTTCCATGTTCATATAGATATCCGACCTCCCGCATCATTATCCTCTTGGATTCAGAAATATCTAGTCCCAGCATTCATTCCTGAAAGCTAAACCGCCTCGGAGGGCGGCAGGGAGGGCTAGGGCTGCGCAATGTTGGTCAGTCCTCGCTGGCGCAGAGGCTGCGGTAGCCGCAGGTGGGGCAGCGCCAGGTGCGGTGTTTGGGAAGGACGAGCTGGGGGTGCGGGTGCGTGAGCGCGAGGGAGATGATCGTGCTGGCAGAGGCGGCCAGGGTCAGGGCGCCGCGTTCCTCCTTGGCGGGGTCGGTGCGGGTGATGGTCTGGAGGGTGACGGAGGGTGAGGCAGATTTCGTCAGGAATTGATATTGCAGGGAGACATCGTCGACGTCGAACAGTGTCTTGGCCGCCAGGCTGTAGAGCGCCATCTGGGTGTCCGGTGCGGCGACCTTGTCGGCGTCGATGCGGGCGGCCGTTTTGTGATCGGTCACGACGATCTGGCCGTTGCGTTCCTCGACGAGATCGAAGGTGCCGAGGAGGACCTCCGGCAGCGTCTCACCGGTGAATGGGTTCACCAGCGGCATCGCGAATTTTAACTCGACCGCCAAAATGTGACTAGGGCGATACCCGGTGGCCAGGAAGGCCGCCAGCATCGCGCTGGCTTGCGACTTCAGCGACTCGATGGACTCGCCCTTCTTGAACGAGATCGGTGCTCTCTGCGGGGCATCGATGGCCGCCGAGGCAACCTCGACGAGCTCGTTGAGCGAAGGCTCCGTGCCAGACTGCTTCACGGAATTATACCAAAACGCAATTGCTTCGTGGACCGCCGAACCGAGGACAAGTGCGGCGCTGGTGTCTTGGGGCGGCTGCCCTTGGATGTAGTGGTAGAGGAATTCGCGGGGACACTCGATCAAAGTGGAAATCGAGGAAGCGCTGAGATGCAGGCCTTCATCTTGCGGAACGGGATTGAGAACCATGACTTCCTCCTTCCCCGAGCAGCTCGCTGATAAGCCCGGACGCTTCCTTCATGGACAAGTAACTCAGGGCCTTTCCATACTTGGCCTTGCAGCTCGCGTCAAGCGCCTGCCAGTCCCCACCAAGCCGCTCATTGCAAAGCCGCCGGAGCATGCCGAGCTGGCGGCTGGAGATGCGGCCTTTCTCTTCGACGGCGGGCGCCGGGGTCTCCGGGGTGGGCGTCTGGTTGGGAACATTCGACGGTTTCGAGGGCGCGTCTTCGCCATTGGCGAGGATGATCTCGCCAATGGCGACGATGGCGGCGGCGACGGCGTTCGCCAACTCCTGGTAGTGGGTGCGTGGGTCGTTCATGACGTGGGTCCTTTCTTTCGGTTGGTGAAGATGTCGATGATGATCTGGATGACGACGATGGCGATCTTGATGCGTGGATCCATGGGTGCCTCCTACGCAGCCAGCTGCAGCGCGGCCGAGAGCGCCTGCTGCTTCAACTGCATGCCCTGTCCGAGCCACGCGCTGTGGACGCGGGCGTCAGCGTTGCCGGAGTTCCGGTCGTGGTCGATGAACTCGACCACCGCGTTGTAGGCACGCCACCAGGAGGCGCCGGTGATGTCGGTGCCGAAGCCACGCTCGAAGCGAGCGGTGATCTTCTCGCGGTTGGCGCGGGCACGGTTGCGCAGGGCGCCTTCCTCGGGATCGGGAAAGAGACCCAGCAGGTAGCGGGCGAGCTCGGCGGCGTGGATGCTGCGCTGCGCGAGGAAGCGGTAGGCTTCGGCGCTGTCGTCGAAGGTGCGGTTGCAGCCGGCGAGGTACTCGCCGACTTCGTGGATGCGGGCCGCGGCGCTGGGGGTGTGGCGCACGCTCAGGCGGCGATCTGCGCTGCGCAGCGCCATGGCCAACGTGTTCGCGCAGCAAACCCGGATCGGTGTGAAAGCGATGGTGACGGGGCGGCTCCCGTCGTGGCTGTTGGTGAGCAACAAGTACTTGTCGACGATGTCGTCGCCGGCGATGCGCAGGGTGCCATTCAGGCGGGCGAGGACCCAGATGACGCGGCCGCCACGCAACGAGCCCGCGGTGCTATACTGCACCATCCCGGTCTGCACCACGCGATCGAAGAAGGAGAAAGCGGCGTGGTTCTGCAGGGGATGGTACTGCTTGCCAACCACGCCGAGCGCATCAAGGCGGGTGATGCCGTGCTCGATCTTACGGCGGATGATCGCGTAGTGGTCGTGAAGACCGACCGCGCGGTAGGTGCCATCGACGGGGACAACGGACTCCAGACACTCCTTGGTGACGATCCAGTTGAGCCCTGCGGCGGTGATGGCCTCGGACGCAGTGTCGGGCGGGTCCTCCAGAACCGTCCCGAGCCCGTGCCACGGCGGCGTGGCGTGGAAAAAACCTGATTCAAACTGGTGTGACATGGTCTACCTCCTTGTTTTTGTTGTGAAAATGAAGTTATCGGCGGGTGAGTGTCCGCTTCATGGATCTTGTGACACAAAAACCCGGAAATTTCGCATCAATGCAGGGAATTTGCGCTATTCCGATGTCTTCTGTTGCGTATTCACGGGGAAAAGCAGAGTCGAACTCCAGATTGACATGGATTTCGTTTCCAGGTAACTTGCCGGCTCGGGGCATGGCATGAAAAAACAAGGGTTTTTCACAGTCGGGCGGTTTCGTGATCACCGAAATATAAGCAAATAAATGGCGACGGGCAAAGCCTCACGGATACACAACAGTTGGCTCGATCATATGAGACCACGTAGCTTTGTCGTCCCACAACCACACACAAACTTCGTGTGGAGACAGCCCAGACCGAGCGCGCAGCCGCTGAAGCGAATTCAGGAATCGTTCTTTATCAGCGTTACTGCATGACGTGAGTAGCAGTCGGTGGTCTGCCCGTGAGAACAACAACTTGCAGAAGTCGGCAGCGACGACTTCGATGTGGTGGTCATAATTACGTCCTTCCATCCAGCCCCACTCGCTTTCGACAACAAGGTCAAGCTGCAATGCCGCCCCCAAGGGGAGATCCCACCATGGGAGGTCCTGGCAAGAATACCACCATGTGAGGTCTGTCATGAACTCGCTGGTGTCGTCCCCTTGCCACCGCGGTTTATCGTACTTGGAGTTGTGCCCCTGTCCACGGGCATCGCGCGAGAAATAAAGGCGTGTCGGCTCTATGTAAAAATTTCTGTCACGCCCAATGTCTGCAAGGGCATTCAATAGCGCGTTCGTCCATTCGGCGCGCCTGTCAAACAGTTCTGGATGAGTCTGGTCGGAACGAAGCAGAACTGCCGACTCGATGGTTGGCCGTTGATCAAGCCAACGCCGAACATCGGATAGGAGATCGCAGTAGTATTGGCTAGTCGTTTTCTCGTTTTTTTTCATGACTGCTCCTTCTGTGATGTCGCCCATTAACAAATAAACGTCCATGATCAAACTTATTCTTCGAGAAATCACGCCGAATGGCAAGAAGAAACTCTAGGGTTTTCACATCCTCATGGGATAGAATAACCCCCGCCCACTCACCCCGCAAATCCCGACAACATCGTCTCCACCGCTGCAGCCTGAACGTCCGGGCATAAATGCGCGTAGCGCTCCGTCATTTTGATGGTTTTGTGGCCCATGAGCCTCTGGATCGTGTACAGCGGGGTGCCCTGGATGGCGAGCCAGGAGGCGAAGGTGTGGCGCAGGGTATGGAAGACGACCTTGTCCTTGGCGCCGGTGGAGGTGGAGTTGAGCCCGACGGCGTCGACTGCCTTCTCGTACGAGCGCGGCGCGAATGGGTGCGGTACGCCTTTCTCGTTGACCCAGAGGAAGCCAACGGCGTCAGGAGTGGCCTCCCGGCGTCGCAACAGCGTGGCCTTCACCGGTCCCTTGATCTGCGCGTGACGGTCGCAGCCGCCCTTCCCGTCCCGAATCAAGGCGGTCTCGTTGTCGAAGTTGAGGTCCTGCCACTGCAAGTGGGCGATCTCCCCGAAGCGCAGCCCGGCGCCAAGTGAGAGCAATGCCATGTCGTGAATGTCGCCATAGGGAGCCAGCTCTTCCAGCAGGCGACGGGCTTCCTCGCGTGTCAGGTAACGGACGCGAGCATTGTTGAGCGGCTTGGACTTGAGTCCTGAGACCGGGTTCTTGCCGGCGAACTGGTTCCAGGCGATGGCCTTGTTGTACATGGCCTTGAGCAGCTTGAACACGTGGACCACGGTCTGAGGGGATAGGTCCTTGGAGAGCTTGGCGCGCAGTTTCTCCAGATCCTCCAGCGCGATCGCTGTGAGCAGGCGAGCGCCCAGCGTCGGCTGCAGGTGGTTCTTGTAGCGGTTGCGGTCGTTGTAGCCACGGTCCTTCTTCAGGTCGGAGACAGTCGTGAAGTACTTCTCGGCGAAGGCGTCGAGGGTCGTCTCAACCGTGGCTTCCTCCTCCTGGTGCAGCCCTTCCAGCGCTTCCGTGCGCTTCTTCTGGGCGATCTCAGGGGAGAATCCCTCACTGGCCCAGCCGACCTTCCGCTTCACCAGTTTCTTCGTGGCCGGGTCATGGAACATGATGTAGTAGCACTTGTCGGCACGTCCCTTGTAGGTCTTCGTGTCGGACTCGTAGTAGTAAACGCCGGTGTATCGCTGGTGCTTCTTGAGCTGGGTGCGGTTGGTCATGGCTCGCGCTCCATTTGTAACGCATTTGTAACTGGATGTTGGCTCAATGTGGTACATGGGTAATCTTGCATGCACATACCATACATAAATACCGCATGATTTACAATGCAATTTTACCTATTTTATCACTATTGGGACAACGTGGCACTCGGTAACGTTACGGCCTTTCACGCCGTAAACAGGGGTTCGAATCCCCTTGGGGTCACTCAATAAAAATACCAACCACGATAGTCGCCCCGCACGAGAAGTTGTGAGAGGCTCAGTCTAAATCAGCCTGAAATCGGGTCTGAAATCGGGTCTCGACAATTCCGGTCGGATTTGTCATACTGCCGTCGTCGAATCAACCCAGGATAGATGACTATCCGAACTGAAAGGAGCTTTTCAAGTGAAAAAAATCATCGTACTCGTGTCCGTGATGGTGTTTTCGGTGGCTTTCTTCTCCGGCTGCAAAAAGAGCGACAGCAAAGACAAGAAATGCGGAGATCTTTTTGACAAGGCCGTGGACTGCGTCAAAGACGCCAAAATGGCCCTCGGCAAGGAATTGGCCAACAAGGACAAGTTCATTACGGAATGCAAGGCGAATTGGAAGGAAGCCCAGGAATTGTTCAAGATGGAGTGTAAGGACCTCGTCGACGTGTTCGGCCAAGAAGAAGAGAAAAAGCCGGCCGAAGGCGACATGCCCGCTGACATGCCCGCCGCCGACATGCCCGCCGAGCCCGCTCCCGCCGACATGCCCGCCGAGCCCGCTCCCGCCGACATGCCCGCCGAGCCCGCTCCCGCCGAGGACATGAAATAGTCTGCCCCGACAACGCCTCTATTCAATTCCGGGAACAATCCAGCCGGGACCCTGACGGAATCCTCCCGGTCGTGGAAGGAGCCTCGCCATGCGCGTCCTGACAACTTCGTTACTCTACCTGGTGGTCGTCTGTGGCGCCTGCTCTTCCTCGGGGGCAGGGAAGACACCGGGCACACAGCCGGCGGCCGCGGCCACACCGACCTCGCCCTCGAATGACCCGCCCACGGTGACCGACGCGGACCTGGCGTGCGGACCGAACGTCGCCTGCACGGAGATCTTCGTGTGGCGCTGGAGCGAGGAGTCGAAGGGATACTGCACCGGGTGCACCATGCAGCCCTTGAACCAGACGGGCGCCGACCGGCTCTCGGCCTGGTACAAGCCCCGCGAGGGTCGCGGCTGTCCCATGCACGACTGCGAGCGGCCGACCATGGAGGCCGCCTGCGTCGAGGGCCGCTGCGTCCACGTCCCCATCCCCGCTGCCTCCGTCCCCGGTCCCGGTTGACGCGCCCGGACCGGCGCCCACCACATGCGGACGTGAAGCCCTGAGCACCAAAAAAAATGCGGGTTGCATGAATAATGTCCATTCGGATATAGTATGCACCGCGCTGACGGAGGTCCGATTACGGGCCTCGGCGCCAGCTTTCGCTTCCAACCAGGAGTGTTCGCCATGCGTCGTTTTCTCATGTTCGCTGTGCCCCTGAGTCTCATCGTCGTTTCGTTGGCGGTCTCGGATTCCAACGCCGTCTCGAAGAACCAGGTCATGAAGGACTTCAAGGCCAACTTCACCCAGGCACCGGGACGCAAGGTCCAAAGCATGGAGTATGTCGGTAAACCGAGATCCTTCCTGCACCCTGAGGGACTCGTGAAGGTGCCCTACAAGGCCTACCAGGTGAAGTTCGTCGACCTCTTCGAGGCCTGCGGGCTCAAGGTCGAGTACCTCTTCGAGGTGTGGTACCGCAAGGACAGCACCTACGTGCAGAACGTGTACTCGAGCCACAAGGCCCTCAACGAGCCCCCGCCCCCCGAGGCCCTCAAGGACGAGGAGCTCCAGAAACTGGTGCGCGGCGCCTGGAACATGGGCAGCGGCAACTACGTGGCCAAGATCCAGTCCCTGAAGGTGGACAAGCAGACCGGCTCCTGGGAGTTCTGCAACCCCAAATACAACGTCGAGTTCACCATCCAGGTGCTCGGCGGTGACATGAACGAGATGCAGCACGACCTGTACGAATGCACCAGCTACGCCAAAATCACCAAGGTCGACGAGAAGGTCGACGTGCTGACCAACCTGTGCAAGGACCCGAAGACCGGCAACGAGGTCCAGTGCTACTATTCCAACCATTGCAAGAACCTGGGCAAGCGCAGCGCGGTGCAGCCCCTGGCCTGGGGCGAGGTCGCCGAGAAGATCTTCAAGAAGGGGATCTGCGAGGCCACCAGTGACGGTCGCACCGGACGCTCCAACTGCAACATCTCGAGCATCAAGCTGGTCAAGGAAGGCGCGTATGACGAGAAGACCAAGCAGAAGACGATGCGCGTCGAGGTCGTCTCCGAGTACTACGAGAAGAACGCCTTCCGCAAGTCCGGCGACGAGTGGAACTACGAGACCAAGTACCAGTGCATCCTGGAGGCGCCCGTAGCCTTCAACATCGCCTACGCCGATAAGTGGGCTTTCAGGAACATCTCCTGGTGCGCCAAGGCCGACGGCGACTGCGACCTGCAGATGGACAGCACCCACCTGGGCTCCGTGTGCAAGTGCCTGAGTCCCGACGCCTACTGCAAGCGGCAGACCGAGGCCCTGAACGAGCGCAAGGGCAGCCGCTGAGTCCCTTCGCCACCGCCCGGAACCCGCCAACCTTCAGAAACGAAATCCTCGAAATCCCCGCCATGAAACCGAACCCCGAATCGCCCGACACCGTCTTCCGGCACGCCGTGCCCGTCCAGATCCGCTTCAACGACCTCGACCTGATGGGGCACATCAACAACGCCACGCTCCAAGAGTACTTCGACATCGGGCGGATGCACTACTTCCTGGATCTGTTCGAAGGAAAGCTCTTCGAGGACGAGCTGGCGCTGGTGATCGCCTCGTACAAGACCGATTTCCACTTCCCCGTGCTGCTCTCCCACAACGTCGAGGTCCGCACCTGCATCACCCGGCTGGGGAACAAGAGCCTGGACATGCGGCAGCAGATCCGCCTCGGCCCGGACGGCGCCGCGGTCGCCACCAGCGACTCGGTGATGGTGTGCTTCCACAAGGAGACCAAGACGTCGGCCGCGCTCCCGGCGGCCTGGAAAGCGGTCATCTGCCGCTTCGAGGAGACCGGGACTGCCCACGACACTGTTTGACGGAGTAATAGCCAAGCGGATTATAAATAATAAAATGATACTTGGCCGGCACCACCTCACGGCCGGAGGTGAGGACGATACCGAAACCCGTAGGTGCCACATGCAGCAGGTAGGTGATTCCGGGGAAGGCGATGCCCAGGAGCACGTCGTATTTCTGGCCGGAATAGAAGGGCCCGCCCTCGTGGAAGAACCCGTTCTTCCCGCCTTCGCAGGTCGCCTTCTCGGGCGGCTGGTCCGGTTCGACCCGGAAGGTGCAGCCCGACTGCAGGATCAGGGTGTCGTCACCGACCGCCGAGACTTCCTTGTTGCCGAAGGGGACGCGCTCGAGGCCGGTCGCGCCCAACACCCCGAAGTCGGCTCCCGGGCACCCATCGCCGCTCATCAGGGGGCAGGCCGTCCCCCGATTCACGAGGAAGTGGCGCTTCCCCGCGTGCCGAATCTCCGCGTGCTTCACCGGGACGACCTCCTTGCCCTGCAGATTGACGTAGTCGCAACGCTTCCCGATCCAGACCGGGAGCACGGCATCCGGTGGCGGCGGGATCGGCGCCGAACGGTCAAGGTGCCCGACTTTGGCATAGACCGGAGCCGTCAGGGCCTTGCCCGCGCCGTCATAAAGGGCGAACAGGACGGGAGAGTCGCGATCCTTATCATATTTCACGGGCAACACGACGCGCCCCTCGGCGTCGAGCAGGCCGAAGCGGCAGGAGAAGTCGTCCGACAAAGACCGGTGGACCACAGACTCAGGAAGATGACGAGCAGGTGTTGCATGGCGGACTCCTCGGGGTATTTTCTTGATCTGTGCGGGGTCGCAAGGCCATCCGCCTCACTTCTGGATATACTGACCGGCGATGTTGCAGCGCTTGTAGCGGGCGTCCATGGCCTCGAGCAGTGCCTGCCTGTCTTTCGGCAGGGACGTGAGGCCGCCTTCGGCGTTGATCAACTTGCACTCCAGCTCCTCCTTCGTGACCGTGATCTGCGTGCCCTTCTCTTCATCGTGTTTCGTGAAGAACCACTTGCGCTCCTGTGAATAGAAATGGAAATTCTTCGCCGGGTCGGCCTTGTCCTCGAAGAGGCTCACCGCGGTGAGGTACTCGTTCTTCCTCTGCCCCTCGGTCTCGCTGTCGCTGTCCTCCCCGATGTAGCCGCCGAAGGTCGGGCGGAACCGCCCCTGCACCAGCGCGAGCAGGGCGGCGCGGCGCTTGGTCACACTGGTGCCGCCGCCGGCGGCCGCCTCGGAGGCGGAGCAGTACGGGGTCCCGCCGTTCTCCACGGTGACGCCCTCGAGGAACAGGAACCAATGCGGCGGAGTGAAGGGCACCACGGACTTCACTGTGACCGGACCGGAGCCCAGGTTCACGGGCAGCGGCTCGGCCACGACCTGGTACTTGTCGCCTGCGGCCGGCGCCACCGTGATCGCGCAGAAATTCTCGGCGGAGCAGTCGCCGGAGGTCCCCTTGAGGAAGTGCACGATGAAGCCGTAAGACAGTCTCTCGTGCATCTCGGGCATGCCGGTCACCATGGGTACGGGGTCGATCATGGCGGCCCGCATCCCGAAGGCGCACGGACCCTTGGCAAGGATCGAGACCGACTCCAAAATAGGCTTCAGTTCCAGTTTCCGTCCGGCCTTGGCCGCCTCGGCCACGGCGGCGTGGAGCTTCAGATATACGGCCTTGGCCTGGAGCCGGTCGAGCTCGATGGAGCGGTTCATTCTGGGCTTGGGGAAGGTGATGCTTTCCACCGTCGGCAGCTTCTCCTCGGGGATTCCGCCGGCGGCTTTCCCAGGCGCCATTTCCGGACCGTCGGGCACGGCGGCCATTTCAGGCCCCCCGGGCACAGCGGCCATTTCGGGCCCACCGGGCACCGCAGCCATTTCGGGCCCGCCGGGCACCGCGGCCATCTCCGGGGCCTTGTCCGGAGCCATCTCCGGCCCGCCCGGTACCGCGGCCTGCGGTCCGTCGGACCCCTTCTTACCTTCCTTGCCGCCACAGGCGGACAGGACGAGCACGCAGGAACATAGCCACAGGAACAACGATTGGATTTTCATGACGGGACTCCTTGGAAGGAGTTGATTAAAAAATAAATCCCTCAAAAATGCAAGCCCGATTCCGTCCTCATCCCAGGGCGAGGACCCGCGGAGTTGAACTCGGGGATTGACAGGGGACGGACGGTGCCATAGGCATGAGGGCGGGGGAGGCCCCGCGTCTCGCGCCTGAGCCACGACGCGGCGGAGTTGAGTGCACTGTACGAACAGGGCCTGCGGGACGCACAGGACCGGCTCGAGACCCTGAGAGTCTTCACCGAAGAGAGGAAGAAACCATGAAAAAAGTGCTGCTGCTGCAGGGATCGCCGCGCAAGAACGGCAACACCGCGTTCGTCGCCCAACGGGTGCTGGAATCCATGGCCGAGCTCGAGGAGCTGGCCGTCGAATACGTGGACACCGCGCGGCTCGGGAACAAGGCGCGGGGCTGCGCCGCGTGCTACCGGTGCCGGCCCATGAAGTTCCGTTGCGCGGTGGACGACGCCACCGCCGAGGTCATCAACCGCCTGCCCGACTACGACATCGTGCTGTTAGCGACCCCGGTGTACTTCTTCAACTTCTCGGCCCAGCTCAAGGCCTTCACCGATCGCTTTCAGGCGCTGGTGGACTACGACGAGAAGGGAAAACTGGTCACGCCGCTGAAGTCCGTGCGCTTTGGCTGCATCGCCACCTCGGAGGGCGATGCCCAGAGCTCGGGCGTGGAGGTCGTGGAGTTGAGCCTGAAGTACCTCGCGGGGTACGCGAAGCTCAGGAAGATCCCCATGCTGCACGTCGTCTCGGGCGGACAGGACCTGTCGGTGGTCGCCGGCGACCGCACCCTGGACCGCCGTGCCATGGCCTTCGCTAAGAAACTCGTGTGAAGGATCCTACAGATAACCCTTCGCGCGCCAGGAAGTGACGACGGCAGCGTAGACGTCGGGGTGCTTCTTGTACACGAAGTTGCGCATGATGAAACGGTCGGTGGCGAACGAGAGGGCGTCGAAGGGGTTGCGGCCGGCCTTTTTCCCGACCCGACGGACCAGGCGGGCCACGGCGGCGTCCACCCGGGCGCGGAGCTTGGCGTCCACGGGGCGCGTGGGGATACCGGTGGTGAAGTGCAGGTGCCCGGACAGCCGGGTGTGGCAGACGTCCTGAAGACCCAGAAGACGGCGAGAGACGGTCTTGCCGCCCATGAAGCCCACCGACGAGAGCGCCAGCGTGTGCTTGTCCTCGAGGTGCAGCGGAAAGCCCAGCGTGTAGGTGATGCGCTCGTAGAACCGCTTGTACAGGGCGCAGACGGACTCGTTGCGCACGCCCGAGACGACGACGAAGCCGTCGGCCGCCTTCACCTTCTCGAGGAGCGCGGGCATGTCGTCGGCCAGCGGGCAGGCGCCGGTCCGCAGGCAGGTGAAGCAGCCGAGGCAGTCGTTGATCGTGTGGTCCGCCAGGACGACGGTCTCGACCTGGGCGCCCAACGCGGCCGCCCGCTCCTGGGCGACCTTCGCGAGGCCAGCCGAGAAGCCGGTCCTGCGGGGACTTCCGAGGATGACGAGGATGCGCATGGGGAACCTCCTGGCGCGAGGGGGAAGGGAGCGGGAACTCGGACGGCCCCGGCTAGGCGGGGTCCACCGGCGTGGAGACGGTGAAGCCGATCTCGCCGGAGCCCGAGGCGCGCAGCACGATGAAGGTCCAGGAGCCATCCCACTCGGGGGTGGTCACGCGACCCTCACCCTCGATGATGGCGAGCGGTAGCAGCTGGACCACGTCCCCGCCGCGGAAGATCGCGAGCACGCGGAGGGCCTCGCCGTCGAGGGTGGAGAACACGACCTCCTGGTTCGCGGTCACGTCGAATTCGTAGTAGCGGTAGGACGAGAGCGCCAGGTTGGCGGTGTGCTCGAAGTCCCACTGACCGGCCGTGGGCGAGGGGGAGACGACCTGTTCGCCCAGGGTCAGGTAGGCGTAGCGCCCGTCGCCGACCGCGGGATCGTTGAGCAGGCTGGCTGCCGCCCAGTCGAGCAGCAGATCATACAATTCGAAGCCTTCGGCCTCGTATAGCGCAAGGGCGTCGTCGAAGGACGCCGCACCGTCGTCGAGGTCGGCCACCAGGTCGCCGAAGAACTCGGGCGGGTACTGGTCGAGCAGCCACGAGGCGAACAGGAAGCCGGCGCCGTAGGAGAAGCTGCGGGAGTCGGCCACCAGAAGCGGCGTGGTGCCCGTGCGCGTCAGGTAGGTGTTGCCCGCGGCCAGATCGGACCAGTAGCCCGAGAGCGCCATGGCCGCCTGGGAGAACACCTCGTCCACCCAGCCTTCTTCCGAGGAGTCCAGGCCGTAGGAGATCATGTGCTGGAACTCGTGGGCGAGCACGCCCAGCAGATAATCGGAGTCGGGGGCGTGGTGCTCGCAGTCGAGGTAGACCATCTCCGTGAGGTTGGAGTTGGCGCCGGGGACCTGGTTCTCGCGCCGGAAGTAGCCGTCGAAGTTCGTGCCGTTGTAGGAGCCCAGCTTGGTGACGAACACCACGATGTGCGGGTCGCTGTCCACGTCGGGGGGCAGCCCCATGACCGAGGTGACGACCTCGAAGATGCCGGCCCCGGCGTTCGCCGGGGTGGAGGTCTCCCAGGCGGCGACGAGGTTGGCGACCATGCCCGCGTCGACGGTGCCGTCCTCCCAGGCGTCGTCGGCGACGTAGACGTAGACGTGGTCGCCCTCGCCCTGGCAGGTGGCCGGGATCTGGACGTTGGACGGCGGCATGTGGGTGAGATCGTAGTTCCAGAACTCACGCGGAGGCGCGGCGCAGGGCCCCTGGTTGTTCGTGTTGTTCACGTTGTTCGTGTTGTTGACATTGTTGACATTGTTGACGTTGTTGACGTTGTTGACGTTGTTGACGTTGTTGGCGTTGTTCACGTTGTTGGCGTTGTTCGTCTTCTTTTCGTCGTCGTCGCAGGCGACCAGGGCGAGAGCGGACGTGAAGGCCAGGACCAGCAGCAGGGCTTGGAAATTCTTCATGGGGGACGGCACTCCTTTCATCGTGCGATGGACAGTTGTAGCACCTTCGCTGCGCAGGTCCACCGCTTTTTCAGAGCGGGAGGACCTTGCCCGCGAGGTAGGTCAGGAGCGGCCCGGCGAAGTCCTTCACCGAACGCGGACGGGCGGCAGGATCCTTCTCGAGCGGCCACAGGATGAGCCGCTCGAGCTCGCTGTCCATGGCCACCACCTCCGAAGGCCGCCGGGGCGGCTCCCGCAGGTGAGCGAGCAGCATCTCCAGGTAGGAGTTCTTGCGGAAGGGCAGCTGGCCGGTGAACATCTCGAACACGATCACGCCCAGCGTGTAGATGTCGCTGGCCTCGGTCACGCCCTCCCCCGTGCACTGCTCGGGGCTCATGTACTGCGGGGTGCCCATGGGGGGACCGGTGCGGGAGGCGGCGGACTTGCTGCCCGAGACGTTGAACTTGGCGATCCCGAAGTCGAGGATCTTGACGTAGAACTCGGTGGATTGCCGGCGCTCGAGGTAGATGTTGTCGGGCTTGAGATCCCGGTGGATGATGCCCTTCTGGTGGGCGGCCGAGACGGCGCCGAAGACCTGCGCGAGGATCTCGCGACCCACGTCGAAGGGCACGGTGCGGTTCAACTGCAGATAGTTGCCCAGGGACATCCCGGTGAGCTTCTCCATGACGAAGTAATGGTACCGCTCCTCGAAGACGCCGAAGGAGTAGATGTCGATGATGTTCGGGTTGCGGATGGAGTTGACCGCCTTGGCCTCGGCGAGAAAGCGCTGGGCCATCTGGGGATCGTCGCAGTAGGCGGGATCGAGGACCTTGATCGCCACTTCCTGGCCGACGTCGTCGGACACCGCCTCGTACACCGTGCCCATGCCGCCCCAGCCCAGGATGCGCGTGATCGTGAACTCGCCGACGGTGCGGCCGATGAGCGCGTTGCGCAGGTCCATGGCGTCGACGAACTCGGTCTGCCCGCGGGTGGGATACTCGGGCGGCGCCACGGCGGTGTTGCGGGAGAGTCCGGGTCGCGGACCGTCGTGCAGGCCGGTGACCTCGGCGGGCGCGGGGATCGGCGGCTGCGAGGGGATCAGGCGCGGCGGCTCCGGTGCGGGCGGGGCAGACGCGGCCCCGGCGCCACGGGAGGCCCTGGCGTGAGGCTTCGACGCGCTGCGCGACCGGGGACGCACCGGCGGCTCCCCCGTCTCGTCCCGGGCCGTGGCCTCGGCCGTGGCCGCCGGCAGCGGTCCCGAGTCCAGGCTGGTGGGCGTGTGCTCGGAGGTGGGGTGGGAGCCGGTGGCCGGGCGCTGACGCACGAGCTCGGCGTCCAGCGGCTCGCCTATGAGACCCTTGTCCTCGTTCTCGAAGAAGGGATCCTGCCGGGGTGCGGCGGCCACGCCTTCACGGCCGATGGCGTCGAAGGTCTTGGAGATGGTGACCGGCTCGCGGGTGGACAGATCGACCTTGGCGGGCTTGTGCTTTCGCGCCGGCGACGCGACGGAAGCTGCGGCGGGCGCCGGCCGGGCGGGCACGGGCGACGCCGCGGCGCGGGTGCGTCCGAGCTTGAGCCCCAGTTGGGCGGGATCGAGGCCTGCCGTCTCGTCGCCGACGCGGCGCCGCCCCTCCTGGATCTCGTCGAACATGCGCCGCGGGATGCTCTGGATCAGCGTCCGCTCGGGGTGAACGATGTTGTCACCCAGGTTCTTGAAGAAGCGGATGTCGGCGATGATCTCGTCGTTGAAGAGCGACTTCATCAACTTCGTGATCTTGCCCGACCGGAACTCGGGGTACCGGCGCAGCAGGAAATCGTCGAGCTCGGCGGAGAACTCCTCGGCCGAGGCGAACCGATCGTTGGTGTAGGCGGTCAGCGCCCGGGAGAGCAGGCGGTCGAGCTCCCGAGGGACGATGGGGTTCACGCTCGAGGCCGCCACGAACGAGCACTTGGAGATGCGGTGGATGACCTTGTCCGGGGACTTTTCCA
>CALKWH010000168.1 GCA_938004375.1 uncultured Pseudomonadota bacterium | reverse complement strand
CCCCAGGGCAAGAACGCACGCCCCAATCCCAAGACCCAGCAGGCCGCGAAGCCCCAGCCGCCGGCGAAAACCCAGCCCCAGGGCAAGAACGCACGCCCCAATCCCAAGACCCAGCAGGCCGAAAAGGTGCAGCCCCAGAGGCCCGCAGCCAAAGCGCCCCAGCCCGCCAAAGCGCCCCAGCCCGCTGCAAAGGCGCCCCAGCCCGCTGCCAAGGCGCCCCAGCCCGCCAAAGCGCCCCAGCCCGCGGCCAAGGCGCCCCAGCCCGCGGCCAAGGCGCCCCAGCCCGCTGCAAAAGCGCCCCAGCCCGCGGCAAAGGCACCCCAGCCCGCCAGGGCCGCCGTGCAGCAGCAGCCGCCGCCGCAGCCACCAACGCCCGTGCTGGATCCGAAAGCCAAGTTGCTGGAGCTCAGCCTCAACGAAGATCTCGAGGCCGAGCAGCTCGTCGAGGCCGCCGAGGAGATCCTCTCCTCCATCCCCGACAGCGCCATCAGCGTCCCCGACACCGACGACGACGGCGGCCTGGAGGCCGACAAGGAGCTCGAGGAGGACGCGCCGGGCATCCACAACAACGATCCGGTGCGCATGTACCTGCGTCGCATGGGCGAGGTCTCCCTGCTCACCCGCGAGGGCGAGGTGGACATCGCGCGCCGCATCGAGGACGGCGAGGCCCGCGTGCTCGAGGTCGTGCTGAATTCCCAACTGGCGGTGCAGGAGATCATCAACCTGGGCGAA
This sequence comes from uncultured Pseudomonadota bacterium, assembly GCA_938004375.1. Classification (GTDB taxonomy): domain Bacteria; phylum Myxococcota_A; class Polyangia; order HGW-17; family HGW-17; genus HGW-17. The sequence continues at coordinate 4,821 of CALKWH010000168.1, read as the reverse complement.
AAGCTCCGCAAGGACAAGATCCGGGTGCGCGACGTCACCCGGAAGTACGACGAGGACAACCCGGACGGCAGCGACGAGGAGCGCCAGAAGGAAGAGATCCTCCGGCTGATCGACAAGATCAAGCGGCTCAACAAGGAGATCCACAAGCTCCAGAACCAGAACCGCGCACGGAACAAAGGGAAGCCCACGAGCCTGGTCGGCTCCCTGGACCGTCTCAAGAAGAAGCGCAACCTCACCCAGCTCGAGAAATTGCAGAAGGACTTCTATGACGCGCTGTGTGAGTTGAAGCTGCACAAGCAGCAGATCCAGGACGTCGTCAACCGACTCAAGGACATGCTCAACCGCATGAAGGAGACCGAGGTCGTGGTGCGCGAGATCGAGCTCGCCAGCGGGCTCTCGCTGAAGGACCTGCGCGCCCAGATCCGCTCCGGCAAGGGCGCCCGCACGAAGACCGGCTGGCTCTCCATCGAGAAGCTGCAGGAGCTGGACACGAAGGCCCGCGAGAGCGAGAAGAACAAGCTCAAGCTCGAGAAGGAGAGCGAACTGACCCTGGCCGAGCTGCGCGAGACCTACGAGGCCATCTGCCACGGCGAGGAGCAGGCCGAGCGCGCCAAGAACGAGCTCGTCGAGGCCAACCTGCGTCTGGTCGTCTCCATCGCCAAGAAGTACACCAATCGTGGTCTCCAGTTCCTGGATCTGATCCAGGAGGGGAACATCGGCCTGATGAAGGCGGTGGACAAGTTCGAGTACACCCGCGGCTACAAGTTCTCGACCTACGCCACCTGGTGGATCCGCCAGGCCATCACCCGCTCCATCGCCGACCAGGCGCGGACCATCCGCATCCCGGTGCACATGATCGAGACGATCAACAAGCTCAACCGCGTCAGCCGCATGCTGGTGCAGGAGCTGGGCCGCGAGCCCACGCCCGACGAGATCGCCGAGCGCATGGAGATCCTGCCCGACAAGGTCCTCAAGGTGCTCAAGATCGCCAAGGAGCCCATCTCCCTCGAGAGCCCCGTGGGTGACGAGGAGGACAGCCATCTCGGCGATTTCCTCGAGGACAAGACGGTGATCGCGCCCCCGGACGCCGTCATCGCCAACAGCCTCGAGGAGCAGATCCGCAAGGTGCTCGCCACCCTGTCCCCCCGCGAGGAGAAGGTCCTGCGCATGCGCTTCGGCATCGGAGCCCGCTCGGATCACACCCTCGAAGAGGTCGGCCAGGACTTCTCGGTGACCCGCGAGCGCATCCGCCAGATCGAGGCCAAGGCCCTGCGCAAGCTGCGCCATCCGAGCCGCACCAAGCTGCTCAAGGGCTACTTCGAGCAGAACTTCGACGAGGCCCAGCTCGAGAAAGCCGCCACCAGCCCAGAGAAGCCCGGACGCAACAAGCTGGCCTTCGACTTCCCCGACAAATAATCCCTGAAACAGCTGGAGACACCATGCAACTCACCCCCGCAGTCACCTCGGCGTTGACCCGGATCACCCAGGGGAGGGATCTTCCCTTCTATTGGTATGACTCGGACCTGATCACCCGGCATTGCCAGGACTTCGCCCGGATTCCCTATGCTCCCAAGTCGGTCCACTTCGCCACCATGGCCAACGCCAACCCCGACTTTCTCCGCCTGACCAAGGCGGCCGGGATCAACGTGTTCGTCAATTCCCTGGGCCACATGCAGATCGCCCAGTACGTGGGCTATTCGGGCCGGGACATCGTGTTCACCTCCTCGGGCATGAGCGACTCCCTGCTCGCCACGGTCCGAAACGCCGGGGCCGTGCTCAACCTCGACTCGGTGGGTCAGTTGCGGCGCTTCTGGAAGTTGTTCCCGGACGCCCCCATCGGGCTGCGCTGCAACATCGGGGACCGGGTCACTCCGAAAAAGACGCGCAGCGGCTATTTCCTCGGCAAGGACAGCCGCCTGGGCCTGGACCTGCCCGAGCTCGAGGAGCTCGCCGGCAACCCTCACATCGAGGGGCTTCATCTGTACCTGGGCACCGACATCATGGACCTGGAGTACTACAAGGATTGCTACGAGGTCATGGCCGAGCTGGCCACCCTCTTCCCGAACCTGACCTACCTCGACTTCGGCGGCGGCTTCGGTGCCGAGGACAAGGGCGGGGCCCACTTCCCCATGGACGAGTACGGCGCGCTGGTCACGGCCATCATGACGCGGCTCTCCGAGCGAATGGGCCGCCCGATCCAGCTCCTACTCGAGCCGGGACGCATCATCGGCGCCGAGGCCGGCTTCCTCGCCGTGCGCGTCACCGACGTCAAGCTGCGCCACGGCCGCCAGCTCGTCGGCGTCAACGCCTCCTCGGCCCAGTTCACGCGCCCCCTGCTGTACCCCGACGATGCCTGGCACCCCGTGTTCCGCCTGTCGGGCCGCGACGGAGCCCCGATGGACACCTCCGTGTACGGCTGCTCCACCTACAGCCGCGACTTCCTCGCCCACGACATCCGGCTCCCGCAGGTCGACGAGGACGAGTGGCTGGTGTTCAGTCTCGCCGGCTCCTATTGCGCCTCGTCCTACACGCGGTTCCTGGGCTTCGAGCAGATCGAGGAGATCTTCTCGTGATCCACGCGGTGACCGTCGTCTCCCGGGCCCAGTGGCGCCGCTTCTGCGGGCTTCCGGCCGCGGTGTACGCCGGCAACCCCCATGCGCGCGCCACGGAAGAGGATCTGATCTCCCTGCTGGCCCGCCCGAAGAGCGTCTTCTTCTCCCACGCCTCGGTGCGTAGCTATCTGCTGTGCAGCGGCCCCCATGCCGTCGGGCGCTTCTCCCTCATCGCCGACGAGCACCTGCCCGACGCGGTCCAAGTGGCCTTCTTCGAGGCCATCTTCGGCCTCCCGGACGTGCTCGACTGCCTGCGGCGGACCGCCGCCAACGCCTTCCCGGGACGGACGCGCCTGATCGTCGGACTGTGCGGGCACCTCAACTACGCCGCCGGCTTCCTGGCGTCGCGCTTCGACGAGCCGCCCGTGTTCGGCCTGCCCTACTCGCCACCGTACTACCTCGACTACTTCGCCGGCATGACCGAGCGCCGCATGGTCTCCTACCGCTTCCACAACGAGTCCTTCTACACCTTGTGGCGGGAGAACCGCCTGAAGCGGCGTACCACGACCACCGAGCGCTCCACCATCACCGTGCGTCCCATGGACCGGCGCCGGCTGCGCCAGGAGATCGCGCTCTACACCGAGCTCAACAACGCCTGCTTCCAGGAGCACCCCTTCTGGACCGACCGCCTGCCAGAGGAGGACTTCGAGCTCTTCCACCCGTTCCGCTTCCTCCTCAAGGACGAGAACCTCCTGTTCGCCGAGGACGCAGGACGCCCGGTGGGCTTCCTGCTCTGGTATCCCGACTTCAACCAGCTCGTGGGCTCCGGCGAGGCCTTCGGCCTGCGGCACGTGCTAGCCTACCAGGCCGCCCACACCGTCCCGCGGGAGCACCCCCGCACCGCGGCCTGGATCCGTCCCACCCAGGCCCTCGCTCACCGCACGCTCCGCCGCGCCGCCCTCATCGACACGGCCCGGCTCACCGAGATCGCCGTGCGCGACTCCCACCGCAAGGCCGGCGTCGTCGAGGCGCTCATCCGCGCGTTCACCAAAGTGCAGTACCTGCGCGGCTTCTCCTACACCGAGGGTGGCTTCATCTTCGAGGACAACGTCGCCAGCATCACCATGACGAAGCGCCTGCTGGAGTCCGCCTTCGGGCAGGCTCCGGAGCCCTACCGGCGCTTCGTCGTCTTCGAGGGATCCCTGTGAGCGGCTTCCTCTTGCGCCACGACGTCGTCGACTCGCTGCCCGAGGACTGGGACGCCCTGGCCTCTGCCGCCTGGCAGCAGCGCTGGTTCCTCGCCCACGCCCACGCGACCAACCCCTGCGCCCAGCGGTATTACACCTGGACCGAGGGCGGTGCGTGCGTGGCCGGCGCCATCGTCTACGAGCTCCCCATCGACCTGCTCACGTACTTTCCGGTGAAGCTCCCGTTCACCGTCGCGCCGCGACTGCGGGTCTGCGGTGTGCCGGCCTCGGTGAGCTGCTCGGGCCTGCTCGGCCCCCCGGAGCGCGCCGCACGTCTGCTGGACCGGATCCGTGAGCTCGAGGCTGGCCTGTTCGTCGTCCTCAACCTGGACCCGCGACTGCCGGTCCCGGTCGTGTTCTCGGCCGGCCCCACCCTACCGACCGTCTCCCTGGAGCTGCCCTGGCGCACGATGACGCAGTACGAGGCCGCCCTGCGCGCGGACTACCGCCGCCGCTTTCGGAAGATCCGCGCGCGATTCGCGGACTGCACGCTCGAGACCACCACCTGCGACGCCTACACGCCCGAGCACCACGCCCAGTATCTCGCCGTGCTCGCCAAGAGCTGTGCCAAGCTCGAGACGCTGCCCGAGGCGTTCTTCCGGGCGCTGCCCTCCGACGCCTTCGAACTGACCTCCCTGCGGCGCGACGGACGCCTGCTGGGCTGGCTCGTGCTCCTCGTGCGCGACGGGCGTGCAGCCTTCTTCATGGGCGGCATGCCCGAGGACCAGGCCCGCGAGCCGGACCTCTACTTTTTCATCACCACGTGCGTGCTCGAGCGCGCCCTCGTCCGCGGCGCCCGCCACCTGGACCTGGGCCAGACCGCCGAAATCCCCAAGCTCCGCCTCGGCGGCCGCCTCGGGCCACGCCTGATGGCGGTCCACCACCCCAGCGCGGCCGTGCGCCTGCTCCTGGCCGCGGCGGCCCCGCTGCTCACGTACCACCGTCCCGTCGACGATCACCACGTCTTTTCCGCCCCAGATCGGAAGAGCGTCGTGTAGGGAAAGAGTGTAGATCTCGGTGGT
>CALKWH010000167.1 GCA_938004375.1 uncultured Pseudomonadota bacterium | reverse complement strand
ATACGAGTTCGTATTCGGTGACGGGAGTTCAGACGTGTGCTCTTCCGATCTCCTCCTTCGGCGGGGGCCGCGTGGTCGCCCGCGTGGACGGCCAGCGGGTCACCCTCGAGGACGTGTCCGGCCGGAGCCGGCCCGGCGGTGCTTTCCTGCTGTCGGCGCCCCTGATCCACGTGGAAGGCCGTCGGGGCGTATGGGTGGGGCGGAACACCGAGGTCGAGATGCGCGGCCGGCAGTGGGAACGCGTGCAGGTGTCCTTCATGCGGATCATGTCCTCCTCGGGCGTCTGGCTCGACGTCGGCGGGACGGTGGAGCGCGTCTCCTCCAGCGTCTTCGGCGTGGACCTCTATCTGCGCCACGGGGACGAGCGCGCGACCTTCCGGGGGCGCGCCAACCTCGACGAGGACCGGCACGTGCTCGACGTAACCTTCTCGACCACCGTGCCGAGCCTGATCGACTACGTGCGCGAGTGGAATCCCGTGCCTCCGTTCGTCTCACAGATGACCGGCAGCGTGGACGGTGAGGCCCACCTGGTCTGGAGCGGCGCCCCGGTGCGCGTGGACGCCCGGCTCCACCTGAAGGACGCCGCCTTCACCCACGCGAGCTTCTCCACCCGGCGGATGTCCCTGCCCGAGGTGCGGCTCCAGCTCGCCGGACAACCGCGGGACGAGGGCGTCGGGTTCACCGGCAAGGTGGCCGTGGGCAGACCGGAGGTGGCCTTCACTGCCCTGTGGAGCCCCGGACGCCACCTGAAGTTCGAGGGCAGCACCGCCGTGCTGGGCTGCCAGGATTGGCTCACCCTGGGACGGGACCTGCTCCCAAACCTCGAGGGGCTCGAGCTCGATGGAACGCTGGGTCTCCACTTCGGTCTGTGGTTCGATCTGCAGGACGCCGAGAAGTTCAACGCCCACGGCCGCTTCTCAGGTGACGGCTGCACCGTCGTGCGCGACGCCGTTCGGGGCGACCCACACACCCTGCGGGGGCCGCTCACGGTCACCCTGAAGAACCGCTTCGGGCAGGCCGTCACCCGCCGCCTGGACCCCGCCGATCCGGCGTTCGTCCCGCTGGCCAAGGTGCCCGCGCACACCATCGCCGCCTTCCTGACCACCGAGGATCGCAGGTTCCGCGAGCACCGCGGTTTCGACTGGCCCATGCTGGTGCGCGCGGCGGGCTACAACCTCCGGCATCGCGGTTTCTACAAGGGCGCCTCCAGCATCTCGCAGCAACTCGTGAAGAACCTCTTCCTGCACTCGACGCGGTCGATCTCCCGCAAGCTCGAGGAGGCCATCCTCACCTGGCGCATGGAACAGGTGCTCTCCAAGGACCGCATCCTCGAGCTCTATCTCAACGTCATCGAGATGGGCCCCGGTCTGCGGGGCATCGGAGACGGCGCCCGCGAGTTCTTCGGGCGCGAGGTGCGCAACCTGATCCCCGTCGAGAGCGCCCACTTGGCCCTGATCACGCCCGCGCCGCTGTTCTATTATTTTCAACTCCGCCGCAGCGCGGTCCCCGACGCCTGGACCGCCAACCTCATGTCCCTGCTGCGCAAGCTCCACCAACAGGGCGTGATCACCGCCGACGAGCTTCAAACCGCGAAAGACCGCGGACTGGTGCTGCAGGATTATTGATCCCGATTCTTCAGTTTCGTGATTGCCAAATGCCATCAGAATTTGTATTTTGACTTGATGTCTTTCAACCATTACCCCGGAGTAGGGAGACGACGATGACCACCTCTTCCCGAGAGAGCTCCCCGCCATCCCCTGGGGTGGAGGTGTGCCTCGCCACCGAACCGGGCTCGCCTCCCGGTGCCCCGGAGGACCAGGAAGACGAGTATTTCACGCCGACCCCGGTTCCGCCGGAAGCGCCAGCCGGCGGCGCCGGGGAAAACAGCCGCAGGCCTGGCCCCCTGGCCTGGATCCTGGATCCCGCGCTCTTCCTCGAGCTGGCCTCCTACGCCGACCTGTACGACGCGCGGCCGCCGTCGGGGCCGGGCACGTCCTTCCCCATGTTCTGCCTGCGGCGTTTCGCCCCGTACCCGCTGCACCGGCTGTCCCGGGACCAGCTCCTGCTCTTCGTCGACAACCTTTGGACCCACCTCATGCCCGAGATTCCCTGGTCCTGGAGCCAGTTGTTCCTGGCCCACCTCAGTGGGGAGTCCCCCACCTCGGCCCGCTGGTTCCTCGATCGCCTCGTCGACAGCGCCCGGCGGGATCCCCGCGTGACCCGGCCCCAGGGAGTCTCGCGCTGGGACGTCGGGGCCGCTGCCGAGCGTGGCTGCCAAAAGCCGGTGCAGGAAGACTTCGTGTTCTTCCGATCCCACGCCCGGGTGTGGTTCTGCATGGTCTCGGACGGGGTCTCCCGGGCCACCATCGGTTCGGGGCAGGAGGCCTCGGCTCTCGTCGAGCGCACCCTGCAGGAGCGGATGCCCGAGCTCGAACGCGCCCTGGACCAGCTCTCCGGTGATCTGCCCGAGCATGTCTGGCGCGCCCGGGCCCAACGGACGCTGGACCAGCTCGGGCAGTGGATCAACGCGGAGTTGATCGGGGAGATCCGCCGGCGCCATCCGGGGCCGATCGGTCCCGACGAGGACGTCATGAGCGTCACCTCCACCATGGTGCTGCTGCGGGACTCCTGGTGCGTCGTGGCGCAGTGTGGAGACTCCGGCGCGTTCCTCTACCAGGACGGCCTCCTCATGCCGGTCACCCAGGAGCACTCGGTGCGCTACGCCAACCTCCTCTGCTGCCTCCTGGGCCAATCGCCCATTGGCCGGACCGGGCACGGCGTCACCCGCCTGCTGCCCAACGCCGCGGACACCTCGGGCGTGCAAGTGCTGATACCTGCCATCGGGAGCCTGTTCACCTATACCCATCTCCATCTGTCGAAGACCTCCCGCCTGCTGGTCTCGACCGACGGGCTCATCCCCTTCGATCTCCCCCACAGGGTGATGCTCACCCAGTTTTTACGACGGATCCCGAATGGCAGCACCGCCGCCGAGGGGGCCGACTGGATCCTGGGCTGCGCCGCCAGGCAGAACTGCGACGATAACCTGGGGCTGTGCTGGATCGTCCCGGCCTGAATCGACTGGGACTTGTCATCGTGGTAGGACGTGGTACAAGTACCGGAGAGGAGATCTCCACCATGACCCCCAGTCGAGAAGCCACCCTGATTCGTGAACTCCTGGACCGCCTCGAGGGTCGGCATCTGACCGGTCAGACCCGGAGGCTCCCCGGCTGGGCCGCCGCCGCCCTGCTGGGGGCTGGGCTGTCTCTGGCTGCGTGCTCCCCGCCCGCCCAGGAGCCCGAAGGGAATAATTCCAATAATACTAATAATATAAATAATATTAACAACTATAACAATGAACATCCCCTTTATGGAATCAATAATATAAATAACGGGAATAATTCCAACAACGTCAACAATTTCAACAACATTAACAACACGTTGTATGGCATCCCCGACGGCGGTTCCCCCGACGCCGATATCGATTGTCCGAACTGCGAATATGCCGCCCCCTTGTACAGCGCCCCCGAGGACGCCGGCACCGACGCGGTCCCCCTGTACGGAAAAAAATAGAAGGGAACCTCCTTTCCGATCGCTTTTGTGTTGATTTCGGTCGGGAATGTGACTAAGAAATGGGGCCGCTCGCGACCCGTCCGGGTTCGATGCGACGAAGCAAGGAGCCTGAAGATGTCCCGTCAATGTGAACTCTGCCTGCGTGGAACCGTGACTGCCAACACCGTCTCCCACTCCAACATCAAGACCAAGAGCCGCCAGATGGTCAACCTGAAGACCATCCGCGCCATCGTCGACGGCCAGGTTCGGCGCGTCCGGGTCTGCACCTCCTGCATGCCCAAACTGGTACGCCCCCCGATCCGCTGACGTCGCCCGACATGTCCGAATCCCCCTGGGGACAATCCATCACCCCGCCGCCGATCGAGGTGGCCGAGCTGGCCGCGATGGTCGTCGATGCGGTGCGCCACCGCTTCGGCATCGAACTCGACCTGACCTCGGACACGCTGCCCTTCCTGGATCAGTTGATCACGGAGCAACGTCGGGCGCCCGGCGGGGTCCGGCAGTTGCTGGCCTTCTCTGCCGGCGCCTATCTGGGCGAAACCCTGCGACGCACCTTCGGCGGGCTGTGGCACCTCGACGGCGGCTCGTCGGATCCCGCCGGCTGGTCGATTCGTCTCTTTCCTTGTCCGCTGGCGATCCTGCCGGAGATCGGAAGAGCGTCGTGTAGGGAAAGAGTGTAGATCTCGG
>CALKWH010000166.1 GCA_938004375.1 uncultured Pseudomonadota bacterium | reverse complement strand
TCCACCAATCGACTGACGCCCACTCAGGTCAGCGGACTCACTTCCGGGGTCACCGCCATATCGGCGGGAAAAGAACATACCTGTGCCATCATCAACGGTGCTGCAAAATGCTGGGGAAACAACAATTCTGGACGGCTGGGCGACGGAACCTCCACCAATCGACTGACGCCCACTCAGGTCAGCGGACTCACTTCCGGGGTCACCGTGATATCGGTGGGACAAGAACATACCTGCGCCATCATCAACGGTGCTGCAAAATGCTGGGGAAACAATGGCTCTGGCCGGCTGGGCGACGGAACCTCCACCGATCGACTGACGCCTACTCAGGTCAGCGGACTCACCTCAGGGGTCACCGTGATATCGGCGGGATTTGACCACAGTTGTGCAATCGTCAACGGCGCGGCGAAATGCTGGGGAGATAATTGGTCGGGGCAGTTAGGCGATTTCAGTTATAACAACAGTCTCAATCCAACTCAGGTCAGCGGACTCACTTCGGGGTGTACTGTGATCACCGCAGGTTTTTATCACACCTGCACCATCGCCAGTGGTGCAGCCAAGTGTTGGGGTTACAATTCTTCTGGACAAATTGGTAATGGCACAACAAACGACGAAAACCATCCAACACAAGTCACCGGCCTCACCACCGGGGTCACAGCCATCTCAGCGGGAATGGAATATGCCTGTGCCATCGTCAACGGAACTGTCAAGTGCTGGGGCGTTAACTCTTATGGTCAGATCGGCGACGGAACTACCACCGATCATTCTCTGCCAACTCAGGTCTCCGGCTTCATCCTCGGAGCGGCCCAGATCGGGACTGGCGTCAATCACTCCTGCGGTATCAAAGAAAACAAGATCTGGTGTTGGGGGTTGAACACGTATGGCCAACTGGGCAATGGCACGACGACCGACTCCACCACTCCCACCATGGTGAACAACAACTAGTTGGTACACGTTCTTGAAGGCTACTCCCACTCTGAAGCACGAAACTGAAGCTTATGGCGTTATCCATTTAATTCACTCCCCTCACCCCTCGGCCGTGCGGCGGAGCCCCACCAGAATACCCTCCAGTTCGTCGACCTGGGTGGGGGTGAACAACTGCTCGGGACCGCAGGGGGAGAGGTCCGTGAACGGCGACTCGTAGAGGAGGGCGGCGTCCATGACCCCGCGCTCGGTCAGGGAGTTGACGATCATGTCCACAAACTCGATCTGATCGGCGGTGAGCGGGCGACCGGCGAGGAAGCCGGTGAACGCGCGCTTGGCGGCTTCCCGATCCAGACCCACCAGGCTGCGGACGAACACGCCCAGGCCGTTTGCGGCCTGTCGAGCGTGCGCGACCTCGTCGGGTGTACCCACGCCGCTCTCCACGAGGATGCGTTCGAGCTCGGCCAGGTCCGTGGGGGTGAGCGGTTCGGCCATGCGCAGTTTGTGCACGGCGAGGTGATCCAGGTGGGCGCGCAGAAAGGCGCGGGCCTTGGCGCGGAACCTCTCCAGGTCGAAGCCCGCGGGGATGCCCGGCAGGCTGACCACCTGATGGGGACCCACCTCGTCGGTGAAGTTGGCGTACACAATCTTGCGGCTGCGCTTCTCGATCAGCCCCACCAGCGCGCGCAGGCGCAGGCGGACCTGCTCCAGCATGGGCACGGTCACGTCCTCCCACCAGGGGTCGGACAGGACGTCCTCGATCCAGCGCAGCTGGGCGGCCACCATCGGGATCGACGACTTCTCGATCAGCAGGGCGGCGATGCCGCGCACGTTCTCCTGCAGGCGGACAAAACCGGCGTCACCGCGCAACCGCGCCAGTTGCAGGCGCAGCATCAGCAGGTCGAAGCGACGGGCCTCCTCCTCCGAGGTGGCCATCGCCGATGGCAGCCCCGCCACCTCCTGCGTCAACTCCGCGACGTCGGCGTTGCCCAGCCGCACCCACGCCTCGGGGCGCGAGAACCGCTCCACCGCGCGACGATGGGGCCGCACGATGAAGTTGTCCACGTTCATGCGCGAGACCTCGTCATGCAGCAGGTGGGCGACGAAGCGGCGCAGCCGCCGTTCATCCAGGGGCTCCCCACTGCCCACGACGTATGCCTCCGGCAGCTCCCGGGCCACGGCCGTCCCTTCGGGCGCGGACCCCAGGGTGCGGTCCAATTCGCCGACGAGCTCCAGGCGGGTCAAGAAGAGCCGCTTGCCCAGGGACTCCACCAGGGACGGCTCCTGCGTCTTGAAGGCCGAGGAGAAGAACTCCAGGTTCTGGCAGAAGTCGAAGATGCAGAAGTGCGTCTTGTCGATCCCGGGGCCATACAGGTCCCGGCACAGGCGGGTCCCACGGCCCACCATCTGCCAGAACTTCGTCTTCGACCGCACCATCTTGAAGAACACCAGGTTCACCACCTCGGGGATGTCCACGCCCGTGTCGAGCATGTCCACCGAGATCGCGATGTGCGGGTTCGCGTCCTTCTGCTTGAAGGCCGTGATGAGGCTGTCGGCGTACTCGGTCTTGAAGGTGATGATGCGCGCGAACTCGCCCTTGAAATGGGGGTAGTTCGCGTCGAACCGCTCGGCGATGAACTCCGCGTGGGCCTGGTTCTTCGCGAACACGATGGTCTTGCCCAGGCGATCGCCGCCGGCGACCTTCTCCCCGTATCGCATGAGGTGTTCGAGCACGCGATCCACGGTGTCCTGGTTGAACAGCCACCGGTTCACGGCCTCGGGCTCCACGCGTTCGGGGATCTCGCCCCCCTCCTCGTCCCACTCCAACTGATCCCACTGCTCCTGTTCCTCGGAGCTCAACTGCCCGTAGGAGATGCCCTCGCGCTGGAACTTCAATGGCACCGACACCGCGCGGGGCGGCACCAGATAGCGGTCGCTCACGGCCTGGTCCAGCTCGTAAACGTCCGTGGGGACGCCCGTCTCCAGGTGGAACAGATCGTACGTGTTGCGATCCACCTCGTCGCGCGGCGTGGCCGTGAGCCCCACCAGCAGCGCGTCGAAGTACTCGAAGATGGCGCGGTACTTCTGGAACACCGAGCGGTGGGCCTCGTCGATCACGATCAGGTAGAACGCCCCCACGCCGAAGCGGCGCACGCAGTCGCGCACCTCCTCGATGCACCCCATCATCGTGGGGTAGGTGGACACGAACACGCGCCCGTCCCCGTCCCGGTTCTGGATGAGGTTCACCGGCGGCACGTCGGGCAGGTGCTGCAAAAATGCCCCCGCAGCCTGGTTCACCAGCGCCACACGGTCCGCCAGGAACAGCACGCGCTTGACCCAGCTGCAGCGCATGAGCAGGTCGCACAGCCCGATGACCGTGCGTGTCTTGCCCGCGCCCGTGGCCATCACCAGCAGCGCGCGGCGCTCCTGGTCCTTCTCGAAGCTCTCCGCCACGCGGCGGATGGCGCGCTCCTGGTAGTACCGGTCGGCGATCTTCCGGTTCACGGCCTCGGAGGCCAGCGGCCGCAGGGTCGTGCGCCGCGCGATCAGCCGCGTCAGTTCCTCTTTCGTATAGAAGCCCTGCACCCGCCGCTGCGGGTAGCGCGCGTCGTCCCACAGCCAGTGCTCGTACCCGTTGGACAGGAAGATGACCGGCCGCTGCCCGAACTGCCGCTCCAGGCAGTCCGCGTACAGCCGCGCCTGCTGCTGGCCCTCCATGGGGCTGCGCCCCACGCGCTTGGCCTCGACCAACCCCAGGGGCCGACCGTCGTCGCCCCAGAGCACGTAGTCCACGTACCCCACGCCCTGGGTGTTGGGCATGCCCCGCACCTCGAACTCGCGGTCCCGCGCCTGTCCCAGCGTCCACCCCGCCTCCGCCAGCAGCACGTCGATGAGCGCCGCGCGGGTGGTGTCTTCGGCGTAGTCGTGGGTGTCGGGCTGCACCTGCCTGGCCGCCTTCACGGCGGCGAGCTCCTCGCGCAGCCGCGCCAGCTCGGCCTGCAGCTCATCGCTCTTCTCGCGCTCTTGGGCCAGCGCCGTGTCCTGGGCCAGGAGCCTGGCGGCCAGCTCCTCCAGCTGCTTCTGGGTCTGCACCGGCACCGGCGAGGTCTGCGGCAGCGCGCGCACGTCGAAGGCCAGCTCCGGCGGCGGCGCCGTGCGACCGTAGGTGCGCGCCAGCCAGTACCCCACGTGGAACAACTCCGCCACCGCGCGCACGGCCTGGTTGCTCTGGAGCTCCTGGCGGTGGTGGACGGCCTGGTTGCCCATGGTGATGATGAACTTCGCCTTGTGGAAGACGGCCTCGCCGGCGGTGGCCTTGAACGACGGCGCGTGCACCAGGGCCGAAAGATTGTCGTCGTACGGCTTCGCCAGGGAACGGTCGTGCTGGTACAGCCACTGCACCGCCAGCTCCAGCGCCCGTCGGGCATAGAAGCACGCCGTGCGCGGATCGGGGATGGCCGCGGCCTCGGCCTTCTGCGCGGCCTGAAAAAACTCCGGCCACGGGGCGAGGAAGCCGAACTGGCTCATGCCCGCCTCCCGGAAGGATGCGCCCCGGCCTCGTCATTGCGACAGTTTATGCGACATTCATAACGACAAATCCGCGGCTTGTCGTTAAAGAAAATCCATATACAACAAGGGTTTTCCAGAATCTCATTGAACAGGAGGGTCATGTTCCCTCCGGGTTTTGTCGTATAAAAGCGGGGTGGAACCAGCGCGCGATTCTTCGCTGTCCGACCAGCACCACCCGCTGCTCCTGCTTGAGTTCGTTCAGCAGGCGCTGAACATTTCGGATGTTCTCCTCGGGAAGCACCTGGTGCAGTTCCGACAGGACCGCGCCCTGGGCGCCGGCGTCCTGCAGGTGCTTCTCCAAAAGCGCCTTCTTCGTCTCGTGGTCGAGACCCCGGCGGCGGGTGTAGGCGCCGGGCTGCCCCAGTTCCCGGTACAGGCTGCGCGACAGGATGAGCTTGCGCCCCGCCTTCTCCAGCACTCCGGCGGCCAGAAGTCCCTGCACGCGACCCTGCAACGCCGCGTCCAGTTTCTGGCCCTTGAAGACGTGGTCCAGCACCAGGAAGTCCTTCGTGGAGAAGGACTGCTGCGTCTTTGATTCGATCTTCTCCAGGTATCGCACGAAGGCAGGGTGTCGCAGCTGGCCCTCCAGGATGACCTGGACCCGGTGGTCGTCGGTCCCCGTGAAGTCCGGCAACGCCTTGCCCTGCCGGATCGCACTCTCGTAGACGAGGTTCAGCCCCTGTCCCGAGCGCTCCACCAACCCGCACCGCTCCAGGGTCTGGGCGAGTCGACGGTTTCGCGGCTGCTGCTGGTCCAAAATGTTCTGCGGCGTGACCCCCTCGGGGAGACCGCCCGGGCTCGTCACTTCCAGGCGATCGCGGAACTGGCGCACGAAGATGTTGCCGCCCTGGCGATAGTCGCGGTGGGCCACCGCGTTGAGCACCAGCTCGCGCACGGAGCTCTCGTCGAAGGTGGGGATGTCCCGCCTAAAGAAGCCGTCCTGGTAGCTCTGGAGGTCGTTGCGCAGGGCGATCTTCCGCCAGAGCTCGTCGGTCCACAGGAAGAACCCCTCCCGGTACGCGATCCGGTCGGCCGCGGGACCGGACGCCTCGGAGGCGCGGTACTCGAACACCAGCTCCGCCTGCCCCAGGTGACGTCCCAGCGCGGCGTGGGTGCCGCACAGGATCAGCGCCGCCCAGGTCACCTGGCCGGCGACCACCAACTCGGCGTTGGCCAGCGTCTCCTCGTCACTCCAGCGCCGTTTGCGGTCGTCCCCGGTCTTGTCGGCCCAGCGCTCCCGGAGTCGGGCGACGGCCTCGGGGGACAGGTCCGCCACGGTCGCCCGCGGGCAGAGCTCGGCCGAAAAGTCGGGACCGGCCTCGGCGAAGATCGCCCGCAGCTCGGCGTGGGTCATCGGGACGATGGCCTCCCCGCTGCGCTTCAGGTACTTGCCGTCGTGATCCAGGGCCGTTCCCCTTGCCCGGGGAGGGATGTGGAAGATCAGCACCCGCCCCTCGGGGAGCCGCAGTTCCTCGACCGCGATCGGATGCCGGAGCTTCTCGTCGAGTTCGTGCTCGATGATGCCGGGCTCCGCGAAGGCCGCCGTGCCGACGATCCGCCGGGGCCGGGTGTCGGTTACGCCCAGGATCAGCCTGCCGCCGCCGGAGTTGCCCAGGGCCACGCAGATGTCCAATACCTTGCTCTTGGAGAAATCGCCCTTGGCCTCCTTGAACTCCAGCTGCGCGCCCTCGGGTTCGGCCAGATGAGCGGCGAGTTGGTCGGCGGAGGTGGCGGGCGGTCGCATGTCACAATTCTCCACGAAATGCCCGGTGTTGCAAGGAAGCGAACAGTTCGTCCAGGGTCGCCAGGTGCGCCCGCTGCTGGGTCTTCAGGTGCTCCACGGCCTCCACCCGCCGCGCAAACTCCTGCTGCAGCGGAAGGGGCGGGAGGGGAACTCTAATGGAACGGACATCGTTGAAATTAAGTCCAGCTTTCACACCCTGCCGGTTTTTCGCTTGAATCTGGAGTTGGCAGGCAGGGCTGGAGATGAAAGCCGACAAAAACCTTGGCACCAACCCACGTGTACGAAGTATCGCAAGGTGCTGGTTGATGAAAGCTCTCCCAAGACCCGATGGTACCACGGCTGTTCGGCCGAGGTCCGCCGTGATGCTCAGAAGGACATCGCCAGGTTGAACAGCCGTCCTCTCCGCCTCAGCGGTTTTTGGGGGAGTGACGTACGCGATGTCATCTAAAAACAATTCATCATGTCCGACATTCTGTATCCGCAAAAATAGGGATCCACTTTCCGAATAGTAGGTGGCCCATCCTCTTGAACCACTCGTCAGAAACTCAAGGAATTTTTCGAGCGGGTGTACTGGCCAGCCCTTGGGGTTGGTGGCGGGGTCGCCGAACATGTCGAGGAAGATGGACCGCGTGAGCTCGTCGAGGCGGGCGAGGGTCTCCTTGCGCAGGCGCCTCAGGGCGTCGGCTCGGTCCAGGATGTCGGCGATCCGCCTCTGCTCCTTCAACGGCGGCAGGGGGATGCGAGAATCCAAAATTATTCTGTCGGTAACTGCCGGGTAGCTCGCGCCTGTGGCCTTCTTTACCATCTCCGCGATGAATGGGGGAGACTTTATCCAATTAAATAGATAATGAGAATCTAGGAGCTCGCCCTTCGCCCTGAGCACGCAAAAACCAGTAGAAGCGATGGCGTCCTGGAGCCTAGGTGGTACCAGTGCGACTCCATTGAGGTTTGGTCGAACCGTAGATACCAGAACGTCCCCTTCGCTGACAACTTGCCTGGCTCTGCTGGGTGTCTCAGCCGTAGCGACCACCCTCTCGCCGGTAATGCTCTTCTCGGTTTGGTCGATGGAGCTTAAATCAATATAAATAAATTCCTTGTCTCCAGTGCGAATGGGGTTGATGTTCCTGACACCAGAAACAAGCGTTGATAATTCAACGGATTTCCATTTTCTACCAAATTCCTGGGCCCTCATCCCAGCAGCCCCTTCAGGTCCTTCAGTCCCTGGACGAGCTCGCTCTCCAGGCCGTCCAGCTCGGCCAACAGTTCGGCGGGGGCGCGGTGGGCGACGGTCT
>CALKWH010000165.1 GCA_938004375.1 uncultured Pseudomonadota bacterium | reverse complement strand
GATCACGCTTGGCGTGTGCACCTCCCACGTGTGGCCACAGCGCGGCTAGACGCAACTGGAGCTGGCCGAGCTGCCGCGCCTGGTGCGCGTGCGCGTGCTGGCCACCGGGCACGGGCAGGGCAACTACGGCAACTGCGCCGAGTTTTGCATGGTGCAGCCGGTGGTGCACTTGGACGACTTCGAACACGCGCTGTACAATTGTCGATACGACTGCGGCGCGAACCCGGTGGACAACCAATTGGGGACCTGGACCTACGGTCGCCAGGGCTGGTGTCCGGGCGCGGTGGTGGTGCCGCTGGTGGTGGACGTGACCGACGATCTGGCCGCCGCCAGCACGGTCTCCTGGGACATGCGGCAGGCCGACGGAGAGGTCTACGAGAACACCTGCCAGCCGGGCGCGGGCGAGCTCGTGGAGGGCGAGGAGGTCTGCACCGACTGCACCTACGGCGACGACCTTTGCGCCTACAACGGCGGCTCCCACACCACCCCGGTCGAGCTCTTCTCGGCCCAGGTCTTCATTTACAGATAGAAATCGAAAGTCCCTACCAGGGCCAGCGGCCCGTGAGGATGAGCGCGCAGGCGGTGATCCACAGGCCGGTCAGGGCGATTCGGGCGACGGCGGCGGGTCCGATCACCCTGGGAAAGCCGTGACACCAGATCAGCCCGGCTGCGAGGAGCATCCAGAGCGGGAAAAAGGCGAACCCCGGGGGGACGATCAGCAGGACCAGCGCGGCGCCGGCGGACACCCCGCCCAACAGGCCGTGTCCGGAGGGGCCGAGCTGCCACAGGCGCACGAGGCTCCACGCCAGCAACAGCCCCAGCGTGATCCACACGGGGAGCTCCCAGCGCGGGTCGGTGGCGTGCCAGGCGCGCAGGATCCCGGCCGCGCGGCGTCGGTGTACCTGTCCCGGATCCACCGACGCCCAGAGGACGAGGGCGAAGGCGCTGACGCGGCGGCCGTCGAGGAGGCGCCGGGCGGCGAGCTCGAGCTTGAGGCGCCCGGAGAGGGGATTGGGCTTGAAGCGCAGGATGAAGCGCGCCGCGCGCCGCTCCCAGTCGGCTTTCTCGCCGGCAGAGGCCAGTAGCGCACGCCCCTGGCGCATGGCCTGCACAGGGAGCCGGGCCAGCTCGAGCTCGAGCTCCTCGCGGTGCTCCCGCACCCGGGCGCCCGGGTCACCGGGAAACAGGGCCTCGGCCTTGCGGTAGTGCACCACCGCCGCGATGAAGTCCCCCTTGCGCTCGGAGAGGAAGGCCGCGCCGAGGCGGGCCCAGGGCGCCAGGGGATGATTCGGGTGCCGACCGGCGAGCAGCAGCAGGTGGGTGACCGCGGCGCCGTCGTCGCCTCTCCGGGCGGCCTGCCAGGCGAGGCGCGCGCGGGTCCCGGGAGATTGCTCGGGGAGCTCGGGCAGTTGTCCGAGGGTGGGCCACCAGAAGGCCAGGAGCAGGAGCGTCATGATTCCTTGCGCGTCAGTTCGTACTGCTTGATCTTCTTGTGCAGGTTGGTGCGTTCCAGGCCCAGCAGGTCGGCGGCCCGGGAGATGTTCCAGTCGGACTCCTCGAGCTTCATCAGGATGAAGGCCCGCTCGGTCTCGTTCTTGAACTCGCGCAGCGACAGGTGCGAGAAGGACTTCAGGTCGAACTCGGGCGGCCCCTTCTTCACGTAATCGAAGGGCAGATCCTTCACGCCGATGTGGTCCCCGCTCAGGATGACCATGCGCTCGACCTGGTTCTTCAGTTCCCGCACGTTGCCAGGCCATTGGTGCTCGGAGAGGATCTGCAGGACCTTGGAGTCCACGGACTTCTCGCGGAAACCGTACTCCTTGCAGAACGAACGGATGAAGCCCTTGACCAGCAGCGGGATGTCCTCGGCGCGATCGCGCAGCGGCGGAATGAACAGGGGGAGCACGCTCAGACGGAAGAACAGATCCTCGCGGAAGGCGCCCTCGCGGACCATGGCCTCGAGCTCGCGGTGGGTGGCGGCGATCACGCGCACGTCGACCGTGATCGTGGTCTCGCCGCCCACGCGCTGGAGCTCGCCGGACTGCAGCACGCGCAGCACCTTGGCCTGGGCCGACAGGGACATGTCCCCGACCTCGTCGAGGAAGATGGTCCCGCCGTTGGCGAGCTCGAAGAGGCCGATCTTGCGGCTCACGGCCCCGGTGAAGGCGCCCTTCTCGTGGCCGAAGAGCTCGCTCTCGATGAGCTCTGGAGGGATCGCGGCGCAGTTGACCTTCACGAAGGGCTTCTTCGCGAGCAGGCTGTGGTCGTGGATGGCCCGGGCGACGAGCTCCTTGCCGGTGCCGCTCTCGCCCAGGATCAGGATGCGCCCCTTGGTGGGCGCGATCTTCTCGATCTGGCGATACAGATCCATCATGCAGCGGCTCTGGCCTATCATCTTGTAGCGCTCTGAGAGCGCGCCCACGAGGGAGTCGTGATCCTCGAGCAACTGCCGGTGCTGCAGGGCGTTCTTGATGGTGACGAGCACGCGGGAGCGGTCCAGCGGCTTCTCGAGGAAGTCGAAGGCGCCCATCTTGACGGTCTCCATGGCCTCGGCGGTGGTCGCCTGCCCGGAGATCACGATGACCAGTGGCCCCTTCTGGTCGGGGAAGCGCTCCTGGAGCTGGCGCAGGCAGTCCATGCCGCCCATGCCCTTCATCTTGAGGTCCAGAAGGACGAGCTCGATGGGCTCCCTGGCCAGCAGGGTGAGGGCGGACTCGGCGTCGGAGACGTCGAGGACCTCGTAGTCCTCGTCCTCGAGGACGAAGCGCAGCGCCGTGCGGATGTTGCGCTCGTCGTCGACGATGAGAATGCGTCCGGGCATGGGGACTGACGGATTATTCGGTGGGCAGCACGAACAGGATGCGGCGGTTGCGCTTCTGCTTCTTCACGTCCTTGCCGACGTAGACCGGCATCTCGGCGCCCAGGGCGGCCACCTCGATGCGGGCAGCGGGGACTTTGCGGTCTAGCAGGTACTTCTTCACGGCCTCGGCCTGCGCCGTGGTGACGCCCTCGGGATCCTTCACCAGTTTATCGATGAAGACCATGACGATGACGCGCTTGAAGGCCTTGTTGGTGAGCATCACCAGGGCGACCTGGTCGAGGGCCTTCTGGCCTTCCTCGGTGAGGGTCGTGCCGTGGCCGTCCTTGTCGAACCACTCGTGCTTGGAGGACGGGAACTCGATCTTGATCTGGCCCTGCTCCTCGCCGGCGAGGTTGATGGTGTCCAGCGACCACCAGGCGCGACCCGCGTCGGGGCACCCGTCGAGGTCGTTTACTCCGTTGATGGTCTCCTTCTTGTCCGGGCACTGGTCGAGGTCGTCGTTGATGCCGTCCTCGTCGCTGTCGACCATGGACTTCGGGCAACCGCCGAGCTTGGGCTCGCCGGCGTCCTTCGGGCACTTGTCCTGCGCGTCCTTGACGCCGTCGCCGTCGGTGTCGGCCAGCTCGGGCGGGCAGCCCAGGGACTCGGCCGGACCGGCGTCCTTCGGGCACTTGTCCTTGTCGTCCGGGGTACCGTCATCGTCGGAGTCGATGAGAGAGGCGGGGCAGCCGCGCTTGTCCTTGTCGCCGGCGGCGCTCGGGCAGTGATCCTGCTTGTCGGGGATGCCGTCCTTGTCGTTGTCGAGCTCGGGGCAGCCGTCGTCATCCTCGAAGCCGTCGAGATCCTCGGCGGCGTTCTCGAACTTGTTCCCACGGTCCTTGTCGGTGCCCGGGCATTTGTCGGTCTCGTCCGGGATGCCGTCGGAGTCGTTGTCACGATCGGGGCAGCCGTCCTCGTCCTCGAAGTTGTCCCGGTCTTCCTTCTGCATCGGGCACTTGTCGTTCTCGTCGGTCACGCCGTCGTTGTCGGTGTCCTTGAACGAGGGGGCGTAGCGCACGCCCAGGATGCCGCGGACCAGGGGCGTGCCCAGGCCGGCGACGAGGCCGAAGTTGCTGCCCGCCTGCAGGTGCAGGCCGCCGCCGAGATAATAGTTCACGCCGATGCCGCCCTCGGCCGGGTGGTCGTGCACGGCGCCCGAGAAGCCGGAGCGGCCGGCGACCTCGGCCATGACGTGCAGGTCGGTGATGACGCGGAAAGCGAAGCCGGCGCCGTAGGCGATCTGCGGGCCGGGCGTGAAGTCGTCGTTGAAGAACTTGGCGTCGTCGGCGCCGATGCGGATCAGCGCGCCGAGCATGCCGGTGGCCATCATTTTGCCGCTGCCCCAGGTCAGGAGCACGCGCGGCTCGAAGGACGGCATGGGCTCGCCCGTATAGTTTTTGCTGAACTGCCCGGTGGGGGTGTTGATCTTCACCTCGGCGCCGAGCTTGAGGTTGTCCTCGTCGTAAAATTTACCGCGCAGATAGACGGCCAGATCACCCCACGCCAGGGGCGGCACGGCGTCACCTTCGAGCCCCTCGTCGGTGATCTCGTTGCCCTGCACGTAACCGACGGGGATGGAGAGCCCGACCAGGTAATTGTCGAAGAGGCCGATGAAGCCGCCGAGCTCGGCGAGGGCGAGCATCCCGACCACCTTGGCGCGCTCCTCGTCGAGGCTGGAGCCGTTCATATTATAGATGACGAACGGGTTCATGCCCGCGTGCATGACCAGGCTGACGCCCCACTCCATATGAGCGGGCATGACCAACTGCGGGGTATAGAGGAACGGCGCCTTGCCGGGGCTGGGGCGCAGGGTGATGATGTCGAGTTTGTCCGGTTGAGGCGCCTGGGCCCAGGTGGGCAACGCGGACAGGGCGGTGAAAATGAACGACAGCACGAATCCTGTGGTTTTGGTCATCTCGATACCTCGCCGAAAAGCTGACCCAATATAACATGGTCCGGGGCGACTTGAACAGCTAGAAGTCACGGGATTGGGCAAAAAACCGGGTTCAGCGCCCAGAACCCTCGACGGGCAGACGCTCGAGGTGGGGGCTGGCCAGCAGTTGGTTGGGGTTGGTGCCCGGGTGGCCCTGGGGGACCGGCATCCGGTGTTGTAGATAGTATTTCTCCCATACGCCCATCTCCCAGGATCCGGGGGCGCCGAAGTTCATGGCGATGCGCGGGAAGATGCGGACCCCCAGGCTCAGGAGCGCGTCGGAGATCAGTTCGGAGCAGTAAAAGGCGTCATTGTCGGGCAGGAAAAAGGGGTCGTAGGGTTTGCCCAGGCGGGCGCGAAGCTCCTCGAGGAAGAAGGGGACGAGCGCGTCGTGGGGGGCCTTGAGCCGGGCGGCGATCCAGGCGGGACCGTCACCGCGGGAGCGGCGGGCGAGCTCCTGGAGCTCGACGCGGGCGACGCCGCGGTCGTAGGCCTCAATCAGGGTCACCTTCTTCCCGTCGACGCGCTCGACCACGGCCACGTGGGAGACCACGGGCACCCCACGCACCCGGGTGGCCCGGTGAATGGCCTCGCACAGATCGCCGCAGCGCAGCCGCTGGAAGACGAGATCGCCGGGGCGCAGCCTGCCCGGGTCGGTCCGGGGGGGCTCGGGCTTCGCACAGGCGGCCAGGGACGAGAAGATCCAAAGGAGGTTCATGGCGATGAGGTGGTTCCGCATGAAGAGAGGTCCATTTCCGGCCCGAAAGGTACAGCGTTTCGTTCCCGAGGGCAAGGCCCCAGCCGTCGATCAGCTTGCCTTGGCCGTTGCCTTGGTACACAATCCTGCCCTGGATCCAGGATTTCTGGAGAAACGGACACGGGAGCCCCATGCAGACTCAAAATACAAAGAAATTGTGGTTATGGCTGGCCTTCGCGATCTCCGCGTCCGGCTTTGCCGGTTGCACGGACACGGTGGGCCGCGACTACACCACCGGGCTCCGGTTGCTCAACGCGTCCGGCGGCGAAAAGAAGGCCGAGGTCCATTTCCTGAGGGCGGCGCGAGAGGGTCACGCGGGCGCCCAACTACAGGCGGGGCTTCTGCTCACGCGGCCGGGCCGCGCCGAGGCCGACCGTCGCCAGGGCGTGACGCTCCTCGTCCGCGCGGCCAACCGGAAGAACGCCCACGCGCAGTATGCCTTGGCCTTGATACTCCTCGGGACGGAGGCTGCGTTCCGGGATCCGCCCTCGGGCATGGCCTGGCTGCATCAGAGCGCCAGCTCGGGTCACGAGCCTGCCATGTGCGAACTGGCCCGCCGCTATCAGGTCGGAGAGAATGTCCAGGCGGATCCCCTCGAGGGGGTGCGCTGGTACAAGCGGGCGGCCGAGGCGCAGGCCCCCTGTGGTTTCCTGGGCCTGGGCCTGGCCCTGGAGCGGGGCACGGGCGTCCCCATCCACGAGGCCGACGCGATCCTGTGGTACAAGCGCGCGGCCGAGGCCCGGATCCCCGAGGCCTGCTGGCGCCTGGGCAACCTGTATCTGCACGGCCGGGAGACGAAGCATGACGCGGTCACGGCGGTGTCATGGTTCGAGCAGGGAATGACCCTCGGCCATCCGCGCTCTGGCGCCGCGCTCGGGCTCCTGCTCCTCGAGGGCGCCGAGGGCGTCGAAGCCAAGCCAAGCAAGGCGCTGAGCCTGTTCGCGAAGCACCCGGACGAACCCGAGAGCCTGCTGGGCCTGGGTCACGCGCACCGGCTGGGGATCATCGTCGTCCCCGACAGCGTGAAGGCCCTCGGATACTACAAGAAGGCCGCCGATCTGGGGCTGGCCCAGGCGTATCTGCAGTTGGCGATCGCCTACGCCACCGGCCGCGGCGCCGACGCCGACGACTCCCGGGCCTTCTCGTGGTACCTGAAGGCGGCCGAAGCGGGCGTCCTGCAGGCGAAGAAACAGGTGGGGCTGTTCTACGCGCTGGGCAAGGGCGTCGATCGCGACCCCACGAAGGCCGCCCGGTGGATGTACGACGCGGCCATGGAGGGTCACCTGCAGGCGCAGTTCTGGATGGGCGTCTTCCACGAGCAGGGGCAGGGCGTGAGCGCGGACGATCGCGAGGCGGTGAAGTGGTATTACAAGGCCGCCGCCCGCGATTATCCGCCCGCGCAGACCGCGCTGGGCTACATGTACGAGCGGGGGCGCGGCGTGCCGGTGAGCGTGAAGCAGGCGCTGGAGTGGTACACGAAGGCCGCAGCGAGGAAGGATTCAGACGCGCACCACGCCCTGGGATACATGCACTTTCACGGTCACGGGGTGGATCGGGACTTCGCCCGGGCGTTCTCCAACTTCGAGTTCGCGGCCCGGGATGGTCACGCCGGCGCCCAGAGCAACCTGGGATATATGTATGAACACGGCCTTTCCGTGCCGGCGGATCTGGTCCAGGCCGTCGCCTGGTATCAGAAGGCGGCGCTGCAGAATCATCCGGCGGCCATGGGCAACCTGGCCGGGCTCTACCTCGAGGGGCGCGGCGTCCAGCAGAACGTCGCCGAGGCCTTCCGGCTATTCCTGGCGTCTGCGGAGTTGAAGTACTATCCTTCCATGGTGAGCGTGGGTCAACTGTATTACCAGGGTGAGGGCACGGAGAAGAACGACGCGCAGGCCTTCTACTGGTTCCATCGGGCGGCCGAGGCCCTGGTTCCCGAAGGGTTGTACCGCCTGGCCGTATTGTACGAGAAGGGGCACGGCGTGGCCCAGAACATGGCCGAGGCGGCCGCGCTGTACCGCAAGGCGGCCGAGCAAGGCAACGCCGACGCCCAGCACCAGCTCGGCAACATGTACCGCCAGGGGACCGGCGTGCCGCAGGACTACCGCGAGGCGGCCCACTGGTACCTCGCCGCCGCGCAACAGGGCAATCCCCAGGCCCAGAACAACCTGGGGAACATGTACCGTCTGGGTCAGGGCGTCGAGAAGAATCTGCAGGAAGCACGCCGCTGGTACCAGCTCGCCGCCCAGAAGGGCAACGTCAAGGCCCAGCGGGCCCTGTCGCACCTCGTCCGGTGATCGGCGCAGTCAAGGACGCGGCGTCCCGCTACTGTTTTTCGCTGAAATCGGCGTCTTCCTTGCGTTTGAACTCGAGTTGGTAGGTCATCGCCGTCAGGAGCGGGACCGAGGCGGCGCCCTGCACCCCGTGGAGCTTCCACGTGAAATAGAACGAGATGGCGACGAACTGGTAGCCGATGTAGAGCAGCACCTCGGGGGAGGTGCGGGTGAGGATGAACAGATACATCACGAGGGCGTGGACGAGGATCCACCAGCGCAGGAAGGGCGACTTCGGGATGAGCAGCTTGGGAACCTTGAGCGGGCTGATCATGCCATAGGCGATCAGCGCCGTCATGGGCACCATCCAGGAGAAGAGGGCGTGCTGCCCGTTCCCCGCCGGGAGCATCCCGGCCCATCGGAGGTCGGCGAAGTGGGCGGTGTAGCCGCTGGGTTCAAAATATTTGCACAACAGAATGAGCGGGGTCACCACGAGGCCGGCGGCCACGGGCATGGGGAAGCCCTGGAACACCTGGTTGAACTCGCCGGACTGGGCGATCACGTTGAACTTGGCCAGGCGCAGCGCCGAGGCGGTCGCGTAGAACAGGGAGGCGGCCAGGGCGACCCAGTGCCAGTCACCGGAGAAGTGCGGGCTGAAGCGGATCACCGCCAGGTAGACCAACACGGCCGGAGTGACACCGAAGGCCACCACGTCGGCCAGGCTGTCCATCTCGACGCCGAAGCTGGAGGTGGCCTTCAGTTTGCGCGCCGTGGAGCCGTCGAGTTTGTCCAGGAGCGTGCACAGCAGGGCGAGCCAGAGGGCGTGATAGAGCTCTCCTCGGGCGGCGAGGGTGATGGAGGTCACCCCCAGGCAGAGGCTGGAGAGGGTGATGAGGTTGGGAATTAGGTATCTCAGGTTGGAAGCCATGCAATCCCCCTGGCCCCGCATTAAACGCGATCGGGGTACGGTTGACAAGGACGAAATCTCGATGAATCGCTTGAACGCAGCAGGTTTTTCGAATTGGTGGGCGTAACAGGATTCGAACCTGTGGCCTTCAGCTCCGGAGGCTGACGCTCTATCCAACTGAGCTATACGCCCGTCGACTCCGGCAATATAGGAGATGCCCGGGCGTCGCGTCAATCGATATTTTCATCGTCGAGGCGGGGGGCCGAGCACGCGCCGCAGGGTCCACAGGCTGCGCACGACCTTGGGGATCCTCCGCACGAGGTTGATCGCGGGGGGGCGCTTCTCGTGCAACTGGATGGGGATCTCGCGGATGCGGATCCGGTCCCGCTGGGCCCGGATGACCATCTCCGAGGCGAACAGATCACCGGTCACCCGGCAGGCGGTGGCCACCGGGAGCAGGGCCGCGCGGCGGAACGCCTTGAGCCCGTGCGTGTCGGAACCCTCGAAGCCGAGCACCCACCGCAGCAGCATGTTGATGCTGCGGGTGGCGAACTTGCGGACCAGTGGACGACGATCCTCGGCGCCGGGCATGGCTTTGGAGCCGATGACCAGATCCGCCTCCCCGGCTTCGAGGATCTCCAGTGCCCGGTGGTAGAAGTCCACGTCCCCGAGGTCGATCTCGTCACCGATGACGAAGTCGCCGCGAGCCTGGAAGATGCCGGTGCGCAGCGCGGCGCCGTAGTCGGGGCGTGGCAGGTGGACCGCCCGCACTCCGGCGTGGGCGGCGGCCAGCTCGTCCACCAGCCTGGGGGTGGCGTCGGTGGAGCCGTTCTGTACCAACACCAGCTCCCAGGATCCTTCTCCGAAGGGCTGCAGCCGCTCCACGAGGTCCTCGACGGCTTTCTTCACCATGGCTTCTTCCTGGAACAGGGGGATCACGACGGAGAAACGCATGCATCACCTTTCCGACCTCTTCTATCACCGAGGGGGCGGGTAAGGGAAGCGTCTTTTCCCGCCGTCTCGAGGCCGGGGAGACCGGTGCCCGGCGCCGCATCCCGTTTGCTTCGGCATCGTTTTATGATAGATCACGGGAGCGAAAGGAGATCCGGACATGCGAACCCTGTCCCTCTCGACCCTGATGCTGGTCCTCGGTCTGACCCTGGCGGCCTGCGCCGACGGCGGCGGCGATGAGAACAACGCGTTCAACGTGAACAACGCGAACAACGCCAACAACACGAACAACACGAACAACACCGTGCAGCCGGTCATTTACTCGGTGGCCCCGGCCCGCGGGCCCCTCACGGGCGGCACCGAGCTCACGGTCTACGGCAACCGGTTCGCCGAGGACGCGGCGGTCACCATCGGCGGCCAGGACGCCGGGGCGGTGAACCGGCTCTCGGCCTCGGCACTCTCGGTGCGCACCCCGCCGGGCCAGGCGGCCGGCCCCGCCGACGTCGTGGTGACGCAGACGGGCGGCCAGGCCATCCTCGCGGGCGGCTTCGTCTACGAGGACACCGCGGCCGTCGACGTCTCATGGTGCGTCTTCCAGGCCCCCGAGGCGACCACGACCTTCGCCAACGCCGCCACCGAGGCGCTCTACGACCGCGTCTTCGCCGAGGGCGTCA
>CALKWH010000164.1 GCA_938004375.1 uncultured Pseudomonadota bacterium | reverse complement strand
GACCTGAACGGCCAGACCTGCGAGTCCCTCGGCTACCACGGCGGCCAGCTCACCTGCGATGTCGATTGCTCGTTCGACCAGACCGCCTGCGAGGCCGTCGGCCGCTGCGGCGACGGCCTGGTCCAGGAGGCCTTCGGCGAGAGCTGCGACGGCGCCGCGCTCGACGGCCAGACCTGCGAGTCCCTCGGCCATCATGGCGGCACGCTGGCCTGCAACGGCGCCTGCTCGTTCGATATCTCGGGCTGTGAATTCTGCGGCGACGGCGTGATCCAGAGCGGCTACGGCGAGCAGTGCGACGGCACCGCCCTGGGCGGCGCCACCTGCCTGGCGACGGACCTGTTCTTCGGCGCCCGGGCCTGCGACGGCGCCTGCGCGCTCACCGCGGGCACCTGCCGAAACACCGAGCTCTGGGGCACGCTGGATTCGGACGTCGCGACCGCGGTGGCCGTGGACTTCCAGGGGAACGTCTACGTCGCCGGCAACACCTGGGCGGCCATGGACGGTCAGGTTCACGCTGGGGGCATCGACGCGTTCCTGTCGAAGTACAACCGCTACGGCGTGCGCCAGTGGACCCGCCTCTGGGGCGCCACCGGCGACGACTCGATCGGCGGCCTCGCCGTGGATTCCTCGGGCAACGTCTACGCGACCGGCACCACCACCCTGGCCTTCGACGGCCAGACGGGCGCCGGGGGCCGGGACGCCTTCCTGACCAAGTGGAGCGAGAACGGGGTCAAGGCCTGGACCCGCCTCTGGGGGACCAGCGGGTTCGACCAGGCCCGCGCGGTGACCACCGACACCCTGGGCAACGTCTACGTCACCGGCGTCGTGGCCGGCGCGCTCCCGGGCCAGGTGTCGGCCGGCGCGGACGACCTCTTCCTGGTCCGCTTCGACGCGCTGGGGAACCGCACCCACACCCGCCAGTACGGGTCCTCGCAGAGCGACACGGGGGCCGCGCTGGCCCTCGACGGCCTGGGCAACCTCTATATCGCGGGGTATGCGGCGGGCGCCTTCGGCGGCCAGCTCCACGTCGGCGGGAATGACGCCTTTATCATGAAAGTCTCCGCGTCCACCGGCGAACCCGCGTGGACAAGGTTTTTGGGCACCTCCGCCGACGACGCGGCCAGCGGGGTGGCCGTGGACGCGGGGGGAGGCGTCTTCGTCTGCGGCGAGACCCGCGGCGCGTTGGACGGCAACCTCGCCGCTGGCGGCGCGGATCTGTTCCTCACCCGGATCTCGGCTACCGGCGATCGGCAGTGGACCCGCCAGCGCGGCACGATCAATGACGACGGAGCCAACGCCCTCGTGGCTGCCCCTACAGGCTTCGTGACCCTGGTCGGCTATACCGAAGGCGCCCTGGACGGCCAACCCCTCGCGGGCAGTGTGGACGTGACCGCCCTGGGCTTCTCCCTCGACGGCGTCCACCAGTGGACCCGCACCTGGGGTTCCACCTCCGCCGAGTA
The DNA here is from genome assembly GCA_938004375.1 of uncultured Pseudomonadota bacterium. Lineage (GTDB taxonomy): Bacteria > Myxococcota_A > Polyangia > HGW-17 > HGW-17 > HGW-17. The sequence goes on along the minus strand of CALKWH010000164.1, from coordinate 8,900 downwards.
CGGTCATGATCTCGCCGCCGACGCCTCAGGCCACGCGTGGATCGTCGGCGGCACCGAGGGCGACCTCAACGGCCGCCCCAACACCGGCGACAGTGACGCCTTTCTGTTGTTCATTCCCTGAAATATCAGCGCAAGACGGCGGCCGCGCAGATGTCCAGCGTGGCGCCGGTGACCTGCACGGGGCCGAAGGCCATCGAGAGCACGGCCTCGGCCACCTCGTCGGCGGTGGAGAAGCGCTTGGAGACGGCGCCGTTGCGCAGCATGGCCTGGCGCTCGGGGGGGATGACCGCGAGCATGTCGGTCTCGACGGGCCCCGGGGCCACCGCGTTCACGGTGACGCCGCCTGCGCCCAGCTGGAGCGCGAAGGACTTGGTGGCGTTGAGCAGCCCGGCCTTGGTGGCGCCGTACCACACGTCCGGGTGGCCGATGTAACCCGCGATGGAGGCGACGTTGACGATGCTGCCGCCGCCGGCCGCGAGCATGCCCGGGGCCAGAAGGCGCATGAGCTCCACCGGGGCGACCAGGTTCACCTTGAGCGAGCGCGCCCGGGTCTCCTGCGGATAGTCGCGCCAGGTGTTGGGGTGCATCACGCCGGCGTTGTTGATCAGCACGGAGATCGGGCCCAGGCCGGCCACCAGCGCGGGAAATCCCTCGCACTCGGCCAGGTCGTACACCACCGGCTCGACGTCGCCGCAGCCGGGGAAGGCCGCGGGCTCGAAGCGCCGCCCCAGGGCGACCACGCGAAAGCCCAGCGCCGCCAGTTTCGTCGCCACCGCGTGGCCGATGCCCCGGCTCGCGCCGGTCACCAGCGCCCGCCCCTGGGATTTCAGTTGTTCGATGCGTGCGTTCGACATGAGCTAAATCTCCTACCCGATCACCGGATATTTGCGCTTTGACACCATCTCATCCATGGCGGTCTGCATCGCGCCCACGACCTCGTCGTAGCAGCGCTGCAGCACGGCCTCGTCCTCGGCGTGCTTGGGCTTGAGCTTCTTCCAACGGATCGGCGGCAAAAAGCGGATGTCCATCTTCGCTGGCAGCGGCAGGTACGGTAAAAAGCCCGAGGTCAGGCCCAACGGCAGCGCCAGGGCGATGGGAAACACCTCGGTGCGCAGCCGGCGCTGGAAGTCCAGCGCGGCGGCGATCTTCTCGCCCCGGGTGAGCACCAGCCACGCCTCGTGGGCGCCCACGGACACCACCGGCACGATGGGCACGCCCGCGCGCAGGGCGATCTTGATGAAGCCCTTGCGCTGGCCGAAGCAGATGCGGTTGCGCTCGGTGAACGGCCGGAACGTGTCCACGTCACCGCCAGGATACACCAGCACCAGGCCTCCGGCGTCGAGCCCCAGGCGGGCGGCGTCGGGGTGGGCCCGCAGGCCGCCCACGCGGTGCAGGAAGTCCGCGAGCGACGGCTCCCGGAACAGGTAGTCGTGCCCCAGGCCGAACACGGCCCGCTCGGCACCCTGGTCCTCGACGATGGCGCCGCAGGTCAGGAACGAATCCACCGGCTGCAGCCCGCCGTTGTGGTTGCCCACGAGCAGCGCTGCGCCCGTGCGGGGCACGTGCTCCTGCCCCGTCACCTCGAGCCGGAAGTATTGGCGCGCCAGGGGCATCACCACGCGGTCCATCTCCCGGATGAACTCCGGGTCGCGCAGCTCGGGGTGGAAGCCGGCGTCGGGCCGCTGCGGGTCGAGCCCCAGCAGCAGCCGGCCGTAGCGGTACCAGGTGACCGGCGGCACGACGTAGGTGGCCGCCGCGTTGATCAGGGATTTCATGCCCGGGCTCAGGTCGTCTTTCATGCTTGGCGCTCCGTGGAAGGGATGGGGGATGGCGTCGGGCGGACGCCTCGGGTTAGCGGGACTGCACGTCGATGGTCTGCTTGTCGACGAAGTTGGGCTTCGTCTCGGCTGTGGAGCGGGTGATCTCCCAGACCAGATCCTTGATGACGTAGGTGCCCTTGGCCTCGTAGCCGCGGGCGATGGCGTAGCGCACCGTGCCGGTGACGCCCTTGGCGGGCGTGAAGCCCTTGCGCCGCACGGAGAGGAAGCTCACCTCGTTCTTGCCCTTCTGGAAGTGCTCGGTGATCTCGATGACCTCCTGCTCGTTGCCGCCGAAGATGCGCTTGGCGAACTTGCCGTTTACGTGCAGGTCGACATCATAGCCGGTGTCGACCTTGTTGGGCTTGGGGAACGACACCAGGTAGAAGCGGTTGGCCTTGTCGGACTCGTCGTCGGTGGTGGCCTTGGGATCCTTGGTGCCGCCGGCGGCTTCGAACGAGTACCCCGGCGCGATGATGTAGATGTTCCCCTTGGAGTCGAACTTCACCGTGACGCACTTGAGCTCGACGTCGGCGATCAGGTACGAGGCCAGGTCGATGTTGTTGATGAAGATCTTCTTGCCGGCGCTCTGGGCGTGGGCGGGCGCGGCGAAGAGGGTCAGGGCGGCGAGGATCAACAGGAACTTTTTCATGACGCGTCACTCCTTGTAAGCGAATAAGAACATAGCCGGGCCAAGGATATATCACAATTTTCCGACCGATACACCCCGGCGAGCCATTTTTCCTACGTCCCGGACGGGGGAGTATTCTCCAACGTCTCTTGATCTTTTATTGACCTGATCCGGGCGCGATGGTAAACGCGGCGCCGTGAGGTGACGACATGCGTATTTACATGTGGGTGATTACGCTCTGCTGGCTCGCCGTGGCAGCCTGCGACGACGGCGCGAAGACGACCGCGCCGCCCACGGAACTGACCCTGGGCACCTGGAACGTGCAGTTCCTGGCCGACCGGCTCGACGCGGGCGAAATCCCGCGCACGGCAGCGGACGTGACCGCCATGGTCCGCGTGATCACCGACGGCGGGTTCGGCCTGCTGGCCGTCGAGGAGGTCCTCTCCGCGGACAGCCTGACCCTGCTGCAGGCCCACGGGCTGCCGTCGGCCTGGCGGATCGACATGGGCACCTCGGGCGGCACCCAGAAAGTGGGCGTTTTATGGGACTCCCGCGTCATCGACCGCGTCGAGGACGTGCGCGAGCTCGACGACGACGACGGCCTGGTCCCCGCGGACTGGAGCGGCCTGCGGTATCCGCTCCACGCCCGGATCACCGTGCGCGGCGGCTTCGCCTTCACGATGGTGGTCGTCCACCTGAAGGCGGGCATCACCAACGCCGGAGCCACCCAACGCGCGCGCCAGGTCGGGCAACTGGCGGCCTGGGCGGCGACCCACGACGGTCCGCTCGTGTTATTGGGCGACTGCAACGACACCTTCGAGGGGATCCTCGAGGGCGTGGACAGCCTGGCCGCGCTGGAGAGCTCCGACGCCGGCCGCTTCCTCACCGCGGACCTGCCCGAGGGCGCGTTCACCTCCCTCGAGTTCCTCGACCTGATCGACCACGTCTTCGTTTCACCGGAGCTCGACGCCCGCGTGCTCCCGGACTCGCTCTCGACCATCGACTTCGACCTCGACCCCGCCAACGCCGGCGTGGCGATCTCGGACCACCGCCCCGTGCGCTTCATGATCGAACTGGATTGACGGACTGCTCGGTGATAAGGCCCTCTGTTTATTTGCTGAACGCATATATTTCGAAATCGTCAATGTACCAGCCCAGATAGCCACTCATGTACAAATTGGAATAGAAGCAGAATCGGAGTTGAATCGTGGACCCCACATAGGCCTGCAGGCTGAAAACAGGGTGGGACGTGTTGCTGCTGTAGGACCAGGCGCTCTGTCCACCGAGAGTATTGGTATAGGCCGGGTTGGGGTTGGTGAGTACGTTCCACGAACCGGAGCCGATTTTCACGCCGACGTTACCGCCGTCACTACCGTCGTCCGCGTTCATGTAACTGTCGAACGTCAGCGTGGGATCCTTGAGATCCGCTGCCAGCTCGAAGGGTTCGGTGGTCAAACAATGATTGCCCCAGGACATGCTATAGGTATAATCCCCGTCGAGATTGGTGGCTGCGCAGGGTTCTCCCGGCCACGCGGTGGAGGCGACGCCGACCTCCCAGATGCCGCCGGAGACGAACCATCCGGGCGAAAGACCGGAGGAAAAGTCTTCGTATGCCAATTGCACTCTTTTTCTCACATAGACTGGCGTATACCGATCCGTGGTCCCACGCTCTCCCAGTTGGCCCGACACATTGTCCCCCCAACACTTCACATGCTTTCCTTGCTCGACCGCCGCACAGGAATGAGCGGCGGTGCTGGTGCCGAGTCCGGCGGACACCCAGGTGGCACCGCTCACCCCGGAGACCGCGCGGGGCGTCGTGCGGTCGTTGGTCGTGCCGTCTCCGAGCTGGCCGGCGGCGTTCTGTCCCCAGCACCGTGCGGTCCCGTCGCTCAACACCGCGCAGGTATGTTCCCCACCGGCATCGATGGCAACCGCACCGACCAGCCCGCTCACGGACACCGGCGTGGTGCGGTCCGAAGTGGATCCGTCACCGATCTGTCCGTCATCGTTGTTTCCCCAGCAACGCGCGGTCCCATTCTCCAACACCGCGCAGGTGTGCGTGCCTCCCGCGGAGAGGACGACGACACCGGTGAGCCCGCTCACTGCCACCGGTGTGAGTCGGGTCGAGGTCGTGCCGTCCCCCAGACGCCCGGCGTCATTGCGACCCCAGCACCGCGCGGTCCCATCCCCGAGCACCGCGCAGGTGTGGGCGCTCCCCGCCGAAATGCCGGTCGCCCCCGCGAGGCCGCTCACGACCACCGGCGTGGTGCGGTTGGTGGTGGAGCCGTCTCCGATCTGTCCGGCGCTGTTGCTGCCCCAACACCGCGCGGTCCCGTCGCCCAACACCGCACAAGAGTGGGAGCCGCCCGCCGAGACCTTCACCGCGCCCGAGAGACCGGACACCACAGTTGGGGCGAGCCGGTTTGTGGTGGTACCGTCCCCGATCTGTGAGGCGCTGTTGCTGCCCCAGCAGCGCACGACCCCGCTGCTCAGCACCGCGCAGGTGTGGGAACCTCCCGCCGACAGATCCAGGGCGTTCGTCACCGAACTCACCACGGTCGGAATGTCCCGGTTGGTGGTGGAACCATCCCCGAGTTGTCCGGCGGCGTTGCTCCCCCAGCACTGGATGGCGCCATTGGATAGGAGGGCACAACTGTGTGCGCTTCCGGCCGTCACCTTCAGCACTTCGTTGCAGCCGTCGAACCGGCACTCTGAATCGCAGGTGAGCGTCCCGCCAAAGAAGTAACCCTTCGTGGCGCAGGTGATGTCTGCGGGAACCGATCCGTCGCAGTCTTCCCTCGCTTCGTCTCCCCCGGTGCCGTCGAGGATCCCGTTCCCGCAATACCCGGAACAGCCGGTCGTGTCGAACCCCTTGCAATCCGAGCCGCACGCCAGGACACCCTCGTAAAAACCGACGTCCAGGCAGGTCTTTCCCCCCAGCAGCGCTCCGTCACACACCTCATAATCGGGTTGCAGGATTCCGTCTCCGCAATAGAGCGAACAACCGGACTCGTCGAGCTCACAATCGCTGGTGCAGACCAGATTCCCGGTATGAAAGCCCTTCGTGACGCAACTTTGCCCAGAAAGGTTCGAACCGTCGCATTCCTCACCGTACGTCCCCTGCACGATGCTGTCCCCGCAAAACTCGCGACACTGGGTCGTGTTGAACATGCACGTCGCGGAATTGCATGACAGGGAACCCCAGTAGAATCCCAGTGAAACACAGTTTTCACCAGCCAGATCCGTCCCGTCGCACTGCTCGTACTCCGTCTGCACGATGCCGTCCCCGCAATTTCCGGTGCCCTGACACCCCGACAAATCGAACAGGCAGTTCGTCTGGCACTGCAGGGTCCCTCCGTTGAAACCGAGGGCCGCGCAATTCATGCCGTTGAGGTTGGTCCCGTCACACTGTTCCCCGTACGTCCCCTGCACGACCGAATCCCCGCAGCGTCCGACGGAAACGCAGTTGTCCTGATTGAAGGACATGCAATCCGGCGCGCACACCAGCTGGCCACCGTGATAGCCTCTCGCCACGCAACTGTCCCCGTTGAGGTTGGCGCCGTCACACACCTCGCCGAAGTCGGTGTGCACGACTCCGTCGCCGCACGAACCGATGCAGCCGCCGGTGTTGAAGCCCAGACAGTGCGGCTGGCACACCAGAACGCCCCCGTAGAAGCCGCGGGTGGCGCACGACTGCCCGTTCAGGTCCGAGCCGTCGCACAACTCACCGTAGTCGCCCTGTCTCACGTTGTCGCCGCACTTTCCGGTGCAGGCGCTTTCGTCAAAGCCGCGACAGTCCGCATTGCAGGCCAGCGCGCCGCCATAGAAGCCACGCCCGGCGCAGGTCTGCCCGCCCAGGTTCGTCCCGTCGCACAGTTCGCCGGCGTCCCCCTGGACCGCGCCGTCCCCGCAGCGCCCGGCGCAGCCGTTCGTGTCGAAAGCCTGACAGTCCGGGGCGCAGGCCAGCGTCCCGGCATAATATCCCTGGCTCGTGCAGGTCTCCCCCGCCAGGAGCGTCCCGTCGCAGACCTCATGCTCGGCCTGCAAGACCCCGTCCTGGCATCGCCCGTACTGCTCGCAGAGCTCCGTATCAAAACCGCAGAGAAAGGTGCAGGCCAGCTCCCCGCCGTGAAAACCCAGGGTCAGACAGGTCTCTCCCCTCAGGTCCTGTTTGTCGCACTCCTCGCTCCCCACCGCCTGCCCGTCCTGGCAGACCGGTGAGCAGTCGCTCGGGTCGTCGTTCTCACAACTCCAGCCGACCTCCACCTGGCACTCGGAAGAGCAGCCGTCTGCATTTCGCTGGTTCCCGTCGTCGCAGCCCTCACCGCCCTCCAGATACCCATTCCCGCAGGCGTTCGTGCACCCCGTGCGGTCGAACGAGCAATCCGCCTTGCAGACCAGGGTCCCTCCCCCGTATCCCAAGCTCTGGCAGCTTTTTCCGTTCAGGTTCTCGCCGTCGCACTCCTCTCCGTCATTCACGTCCGGAAGGCCGTCGCCGCATTTGCCGCCGCACTCGCTCAGGTCATATTTGCAATTAGACTTACACCGCAATGTTCCCACAGTGATGTAATGCCCGAGAGACTCGCAGGTAGCTTCCCCGACGTTGCCATCACAATCCTCATCAGGGTCTACGAATCCATCCCCACACGACTCCACCGTCTTGGTACCGGCATCGCAAGCGGGAAATAGAAGAGCCAGGAGGGCTACATATAGACATAAACGATACGCTCTCATTTTTTTTACTCCAGGCAAACTCGGATGAGTGACTTCGTTCTAGCCGACGACCCAGGCCCTGACAACCTCTTTCTTCACGAATTTTGGAATTTCACGAATGGCGCCTCACCACATGGGCGGTGACCATTCCCCTGAATATTATAGGAGTTTATATCTATGTTGCCCTTATTTGGTGACGTGCTTCAGGGCTTCGGCGGTAGCGGCGAGCGTGGGATCGACCGAGAGGGCGGCGCCCACGGCCCCGCGCATCCACAGGTCGGGCTCCAGGCGGCCCTGGGCGCAGATGCGGGTCATCTCGGCGCCCAGCTTCTTGCCGCGCAGGTGCGCCTCGAGCTGGAACTCGGCGACGTGGCCGATGGGATACGCCGGCAGGTACAGCGGGTAGTCGATCATGTGGCTGTAGATCGCCAGGATGGTCTGGTCGCGCACGCCGAACACCGGCGCGAAGTACTTGTTCCACACGTCCTTCGCGATGGTCAGCACGGCCTGCTTCAGTTGCGCCTTGTCCGCGTTCGGGTTGGCGTAGAGCCAGCGCCAGACGCCCATGTCCACCAGGGACACGCCCATGATTTCATAGGACGACCAGAACGTGTCGAGCACGGTCAGGTGCTCCTTCTGGGGGTTGGTCTCCTTCATGCCCAGGAGCTGGAGGTCGCGGCGCTGGAAGACGAACGCCCACGCCTCGGTGAAAGCCGTGTTGGGCACGCCCTTCATCATGTAGGCGTCCACGTCCTGGATGGTGAGCGTCTGCTCGACGTTGTGCCCCAGCTCGTGGGTGGCGATGTTGTAGCCCTTGTAGTCCATGCCGTCCTTGCCCACGCGGGTGCGCAGGTGGGACTTGTCCGAGCGCATCTCGGCGCCCCAGGCGTGGCCGGCGCCCCGGGCCGGATCCACGGCGATGCGCTCCTGGAGGAACTTCGCCTTCTCCTTCGTGAAGCCCAGCTGGCCGAGGATCCGCGGCAGATCCGCGTGGAAGGCGGCGGGCGTGGGGTAGCGCTTCTTCGTCTCGGCGGTGAGCTTCGCGTCGGGGATGGCGGAGCGGGTCTTGAAGCCGTCGTACCAGATGTCGAAGGGCTCGAGCTTGCGGCCCAGGCGCTGCTCGATGAGCTTGCCCACCTGTCCGGCGAGCGGCGAGGACACCAGCTTCACGAAGAGCGCCTCGATCTCGGCCTCGGTGTACTCCAGGTCGCGGTCGAACACGCGCTGGACGTACGTGGGATAGGCCGGCGCGAAGGCGTCCTCGGCCCGCACGGCGCGGAAGTTTTTAAGCAGGAACTCGTAGCGGGTGTCGGGCTCGGCGGTCGCCGGCTGCGCCTGGCCGTCGCGGGTGAGCTGGTTCGTCTCCGGGTTCCAGGTGAGCTCGCCCTTGTTCACGACCGCCTGGGGGATGCTCTGGTCGATGATGCGCCCCATGATCGCGAAGATCTGGCGCTGGGCGGTGAGCCCGTTGGCCTTGTCCGCGTAGCGGGACTTGAGCTCGTCGCGCAGGTTCCAGTGGGTGATCAACTTCATCCCAGCCGGGAACAGGCTCTTGCCGTCGGCGCCCACGACATTCTCCATGCAGATGTTGTAATTCGAGAGGTAATCGTCCGCCTGGGCGAAGGCCGTGTCCACCCCCTGGCGCACGGCGGCGGGCCCCCGGCTGGTAAACCCGTCCCCCACGCGCCCGCACGCCCCTCCGCGCCCGCTCCCCTCTGCGCAGCCGCGCGCCTTCTCGC
>CALKWH010000163.1 GCA_938004375.1 uncultured Pseudomonadota bacterium | reverse complement strand
AGATCGTATTCGGTGACTGGAGTTCAGACGTGTGCTCTTCCGATCTAATCGGGATGACATTCTTCATCTCGTGAAGGATGATGCGTTTTCCGCTGGCCGGCGAGCCGCTCACTTCTTGAACTTGTAGAACTGGCAGCAGGGGTCCCCGATGGGGCAGGTGCAGGCGCCGCCGGCCCGGCAGCAGGGGCTTCCGGCGAGCTGGCAGTCGTAGGACAGGCAGCGGAAGATCAGGCGGCTCTGGGGATAGTCGATGGTGAACTCGAAGAAACTGAGGAACTCGTGGCCTAGGATCAGGTCGATCTGTGGGACGTCGGGGAGCGTCTCGGCCCAGAGCCCCTGCCAGTAGGTGGTGGTGGTGGGCACTGCGGCGACGGAGAAGAAGCGGGTCCCTCCCTCTTTCTGCAGGTCCACCTCGGCGACGGCGGCGCCGGAGACCTCGGCGTCCCGGAAGAAGGGATTCTCGAGAGTGGGGTTGCGCCGGCCGTACTCCTGGCCGCGGCGGCGGGCCAGCTCGGCACACGCGCCGATGCTCGAGGAGACGCCGCCGATGATGGCCAGGCGGGGCAGGTTGGCGAGGCGTTGGGTCTGCTGCACGCCCTCGGGGAGGGGGAGCGAGATCTCCTCGATGACCGGGGTCCGGCCGCCGGATTCCATCTGGAACCGGAGCCGGTCGAAGGCGCTCTCGGTGGTGAGCAGGCCGGCCGTCCCCGTGGCGACCAGGGCGAACATGTCCACGCCGGAGACCGGGTAGCGGCCGTTGACGGCCGCCGGCGCCATGACCGGATCGTCGGGGCGGATGGGGAACGGATCGGGGTTCATGCAGACCTGGACGGTCACGCGGGTGGCCGGTAGGTCGTAGACCTTGTTGTCCACCAGGAACTCGCCGCCGCCGGAGAGCTGGTAGCCGATCACCGCGTGGCCGTCGTCGGCCAGATCGGTGCCGGTGGCCGGCTGCTCACGCAAGAGCAGGATGTTGGGCCAGCGGGTGTCGGTCTCGTCCCAGAAAAAGGAACACTGGCGGTCCGGGCGGTAATAGAACCTCGCCGCGAACTTTCGCAGGATGTCGCCGCCCAGGATGCCCTGCAACGGGAAACCGGGCATCAACTTGGTGGCGTCAGGCACCGCCCACACCGGCTGGTCCGCGAAGGCCACGCGCGCGGCCACGGGCTCGTCGGGTCCGACGGACAGGGAGTCCACGATGGCCAGGCTCGTGTTCTGGAGCTCCATTTTGCCTGTGGGGACCAGGGGATCCTCGATGATGGACAGGGGCACCTCGGTGGCGATGAGGAACGATTGCACGGCCTCGGAGCCGGCTGCGGGCGCGCTGGGGTAAGCGCCGTAGTCGAGCACCACGCCCACTGTGGGCTGCTGGGGGCCGGCGGGGTCGAGGTTCTCCTGAACGTGGATGGGGACGCAGTATTCGAGGAACAGGGGGCCCGCGGATCCGTCGCAGGCAGCGAGGAGTGCGACGAGCAGGACGAGCGGAGAGAACGGGCGACGCATGCCCGGCAGTGTTCCACGAAAGTGGAGAGAAGGCAAGAGTCGGACGGCCCGGCGTCAGGGCCCGGCCCCGGGGACGGTCGACCCGCGAACAGGGTCAGGGCCGGGAGAAAAAGTCGAGGGCCGCCTCGCAGACCAGGTCAGCGGAGCGGGACATGCGGTGATCGTCCTCTATCTCCTGGAGCGTTACCAGCAAGGAGGTGTCGGCGAAGCGGCGGGAGAAGGCGATGGGGACCGAGGCGTCGAGGGTGCCGTGGATGACGTGGGTGGGGTGGCTCACCGGCGGCAGCCCGGCGTATTGTTCCAAATCGCGGTACAGTTCCCAGTGGACCGGCACCGGCTCCTGCAGCGCGTCGAGGAACTCGTGCCACCCGGTGGCCTCCCACTCGATGATGCCCTCGGCTCCCAGGGATTCATGGAACAGGCGGTCCAGGTGGAACGCCGGGCATAGCAGCAGGAGTCGATGCACCCGCTCCGGGTGGCGGGCGGCGAACCAGGCCGCCGTGAGTCCGCCCATGGAGCTGCCCACCAGGCACCAGGGGCCGCCTTCGCAAGTGAGTTCCTCGACCTTCGCCATCGACCGGGACACCGTGAGGTGGGCGAAGTCCGGGGCGTTCAGGTCCGGCACGTGGAGCCGCAAGCCCCGACGGCCGAAAGCCTCCGTCATCGCCAGGGCCTTGGTCGCTTTGGGTCCGCTCGAAAAACCGTGAAGATACGCATATTCCACCGGCCACCTCCTTCGCCCCGTGATACACGGGAATTCGATGAAAATCATCAAAAAATGCCTCAACCCCTTGCCTCTCAGGGAAGAATACCTACAAAGTCAGTATGGAATACGTCATCGTCTCTCTGGTTGCGTTGTTTGCGTCTGGTCTCACCATGTTCTCCGGCTTTGGGTTGGGCACGCTGCTGTTGCCGGCGTTTGCCCTCTTCCTGCCTCTGGATCTGGCCGTGGCGGCCACCGCCCTGGTTCACGGGGCCAACAGCCTGCTCAAGGGTGCGCTGCTGTGGCGGCTCGCCGATCGTCACGTCGTGTTGAAGTTCGGCCTTCCCGCCATCGGCGCGGCGCTGGTGGGCGCCTGGCTGCTCGGCCGGCTCTCGAGCGACCTGATCCTGGTCCAGTACGAATGGCTGGGCCGCGCCGCCGTCATCACCCCGCTCAAGTTGGTGATGGCCGCGTTGATGCTGGTCTTTGCCGTCCTCGAGCTGCACCCGGCGCTCACCCGCCTCGAGTTCGACCGCCGCTTCCTGCCCTTGGGAGGGGTGCTCTCGGGCTTTTTCGGCGGCCTGTCCGGCCACCAGGGGGCACTTCGGTCGGCCTTCCTGGCCAAGTCCGGACTCTCGGCCCAGGCCTTCGTGGGCACCAACGCCGTCATCGGCCTGCTCGTGGATCTCTCGCGGCTGGCGGTCTATGCGGCCTTGCTCACCGGTGGTACCTTCCATGCCGTGGGCGCCCGCGAGCGATGGCTCATCGTGGCCGGCGCGCTGGCAGCCTTCGTCGGCGTGGTGCTGGGCAAACGGCTGCTGAAGAAGGTCACCATGCAGCTCGTCTCGCGAATCACCGGCGCGCTCCTGCTGCTGGTCGCCGTCCTGCTGGGCTCCGGTCTCGTCTGAGGTCCGGACCCCGCCCGGTCACCGTCGGGCCCGGGGAAATGGAGAATTGGAATGCCCATGGCAAGACGAATCGAACATGAAGGGGTGGTGTTGCGACCGGCCAGGCAAGGGGATCGAGAGAAGGTCTACGAGTGGCTCTGCCGGTCCGACGTCACTGCCAGCGTCATGGGACCGCCGACCTATCCGGAGCACCCCGTGCCGACGTGGGAGGAGTTCTGCGAGGGATATCCAGACTCCTTTTTCACCGCCGCCGGGGACGGCGCGGGCCGGGTCTTCCTGGTCCTCGTCGACGGAGAAGAAGTGGGGACGGTCGGCTACGACCTGTTGGATCGGCAAAAGGACAGGGCGGTGCTGGACATCTGGATGCGGGGTGAGCGGTTCTGCGGGCGGGGGTTCGGACACCGGGCGCTGGAGGCCCTCATCCGGCACCTGCATGCGACGTACGGCATCGGGACGTTCATCATCTCGCCCTCGGCGCGCAACGAGAGGGCCGTCGCGGCCTACCGCAAGGCCGGCTTCGAGCCTGAGGGTCTCATCGATCGCCAGGCGCAGGAGGCCGAGTTCGGTCTGTCCGAGTACGACGACAACGTCCTGATGGTCCGGCGCATTGGGGGCCCGGTCCCCCCATGACAGCCCGAAATGTGGGATTCGTGAAACTGGGTACGGCGGTCAGATGAAATCCCTGGAATTCGGGGACGGCGGCTTGCCGCCGAGGAAATAGCTCCCGATCAGGCGGGGTTGAGCGAAAAACAAAGAGGATAGGGCACGCACGGTGGCGGCCACCTGGGCAGCAGCTTCCCGGTCGAAGGCCTCGGCATCCAGGGCCAGCTCCTCCTCGGCAAGTTGATCCTCCAGGGACTCCCGCTCGTCCATTTCGATCTCGAGCTGGAGCTCCTGCAGCAAGTATATCAGTTCGCAGCACTCGGGGTGGGTCGAGATCCCTTCGATTTGGGCGAGGAGGCGGGCCAGCGCGCTTCCGCCGGGGATGGTCCGGGCTGGGCCGGAGACCCAGGCCTTGAGCGGCGCGAGGGCATCTGCGACGGGTTCCTCGAGCCGGTGAAGCAGTTGGACCTTCTGCCAGAGGGCCTCCACGGCCGCGTGGGCGTCCTGCCGGAACGCCTGCAGGTGGGCGGCGCGCTCCAGGGTCCGCACGCGCAGCGCCCGACGACGCGCGAAGAGCGTCTCCAGCCGCATGAGCAGCAGTTGGATGGGGCCGGCGAGCCCGGCGGTGCCCTCCCGGGCGACGAGGGCCGCCTGGAGATAAACGAGCTCCTCGCTCCAGAGCTCGCAGCGGGTGCGCATCAGTTGCCCTCCCAGAAGCGCACCGGTCCGACGTCCATGTGGACGAACTCGGAACCGGGGTAGTAGCCCACGCCGCCGCGTCGCAGTTTCCGGAGGAAGCGGGAGACCCGGTCCAGCGGGGTCTCGGGGACGATGACGTCCAGGGCCTGGCCGGTGGTGTGCAGGCTGTTGCGGGCCACCTCCCCCAGGCGCTTGCGCAGCATCGTGTTGAAGCGCGGGGCGCGGTAGCCGCTGACGATCCAGAGCTCCCGCGGGTGGAACTCGGCGATGACGGCCATCATCAGGTCCGCCAGGCGCGGATCCATGTCGCGCTCCCCGTCCGAGAAGCGGCAGCGCAGGAAACGGGACAGCGTTTCGGGGGCGGGGCGGAACGGGCCGCCGGCGGGTGCGACCAGCACCTCCTTCGAGTGCAGGTGCACGACGTTCACCGGCACCTCGGCGCGGGCGGGCGGCGGGACCTGCCGCGCGCGCTCCCGGGGCAGGCCCTTGGGCGGCGCCGCGAGGAAGAGCAGGCAGAGAAGGATGGTCGGCGTCATGGTTTTACCTGTTGGGAACAAATGTCGGGTGTGCTATGTTTCAGGCCACCAGGAGGACTCCATGCGGAACGCGCTTCTTCTCTTCGTAACGTTCGCATTGCCATTTGCATGCACACCCGAAAAACACAAGGCCGTGGCACAGAACAACAAACTCGTGGCCATCCACGGCGTGGCGGTCCGGGCTGTCACCGACTTGGACGCGGCCAAGAAGGACAACACCCAGTTCGTCCAACAGCTCGAAAATACCATCAAAGTGATCAAAAACCAGAGCAAAGAAGCGGGCGGTCTGTCGGTCCTGCCGAAGCTTGGCGAGGTCAGGGCCCAACTCGAACGTAGTCTGAAGGAGCTGGAGCAGGGTTACAGCGAGGTCGTCGACCTCTACAAGAACGAGAAGATGGCCGAGGCAAAGGCCCGCCTCGAGGTCGTCGAGAAGGCGTTCCAGACCAACACGCGCACCCTGCAGGAGTTGCAGGCGAAGGTGGCCAAGGAGTACGACATCCCCATCGCGGAGACGCCGGCCTCCGCGCCAGCCCTGGCGCCTGCGGACATGCCGGCACCCGCGGATATGCCGGCCGCCGCACCTGCGCCGGCCCCGGCCCCGACGGACATGCCGGTCGACGCGCCGGCCCCAGCTCCTGCTCCTGCGCCGGCGGACATGCCAGCCGCCGCCCCCGTGCCGGCCCCCGCGCCAGCCCCCGCGCCGGCCCCCGCCCCGACCCCCTGAAGAGCCGACCAGTCTAGCTTTTTTGTCTTGTATCTCTCCGGTTCGATTTCGATTTCGATTTGGACTTGGAGATGGACCCGGAGAGATTCAAGTAAAAAGACAAGATTAGCTAGAAGAAATCACCGCCCATCACACGATCCATGGTGTTGGGGGCTTCCTCGCTCAGGATCACCGGCGGGACCGGGCGTCCCAGTTGAGGGTTCCAGCGCTGGAGCCGGGCGCCAGCTTCATCGATGTCGGCGAAGGTGAACTGGCGCGCCCGGGGTTGAAGGTGATCCCACGGGCCGGGCATGGGGACCCAGGTCCCCGTGTTCAGATAAGTGACGCCGTCGGGCCAGCGCACCACCTCGGCCATGTGGGTGTGGCCCATCACCACCAGCGGGGCGCCGGCGGCCCGGGCGGCAGCGTGGGCTTTCTCCCGGGTGTCGGGGACGAGGGGATCGGTGTAGGTGGAGATGGATTTCCCGATCTTGGTCAGGGCGTAGAAGATGCCGACCACGGTGAGCACGGCCAGGACCGCCATGAGGGAGGCGCGGCCGAAGATGCTGTCCGGCAGCAGGGTGAAGAGCGTGTTGAAGAGCACGATCCAGCCGAACACCGACAGCACGGCCAGCGCGGAGAACAGGCCCACCTGACGGACGAATGGGCGGAACATGCCCATGAAAATCTGGTATGACGAGAGGCCCATGGGCCGGCTCCGCAGGGCGTCGAGGGCGCGGGCAGCGTCGGCGTCCAGTCCGTGGGTGGCGGCGTAGGCGTCGCGGGCGGCCTCCTGGGCCCGGTGCAGTTCGTCGAGGTCGTGACGCCCGTAGTTGGTGCTGTTGCGCACCGCCCGCAGGAAGAACGGGAAGTTGAAGTAGAGCGTCCGCAGGAAGTCCAGCAGGTTGTAGCCGCGGATGACCGAGAGGTACTGGGCGAACGAGATGACATGGGTCCGGTACGGGTCGATGGCGCGAATCGGCGCGTAGACGAAGCGCGCGAACAGGCTCCCCACGGGATAATCGAGCAGGCGCTCGGAGGTGTCGTAGGCCCCTTCGGGCAGAAGTGGCGCCAATGGGGCCTCGAGGGCGTTGGTGGGGTCGTACTGGTTGCCGTGCTCGATGAGGATGCGCCCGGGCTCGAGATAGAACCACTCGTGGAACTCCAGCCGTCCGGGCAGGCCGGCTGCGCGGGAGTCCTGGCCGATAGTCCGGGTCACCGCCTGGGCGAACCAGGCCTCGAGCTCCGCCCGGACCTGCGGCCAGTGCAGCTCCAGGTCGTGGTTGCCGCGGATCCACACCAGGTCGTGACCGGCCGCGAGCAGCCCGGCGAGCGCCCGGAAGAACACCTCGTGGCCGTGCAGCACCACCCGCGTCTTCCACACCGCCTTGGGCTCGGCCGAACCCATCCCGAACTTCAGTTCGCTGCGACTCAGTTGGAACTCCGGCTCCTGGTCCTTCCCCGCTGCGGGAAGCTCGCGCACGGCCAGATAGTCCATGACGTCCCCGTTGAGCACGAGCTTCATGGGACGGCCGCGCTCCCGGGCCCGCGCGATCAGGAAACGGACGAAGTCGGCAAATTCGTCGTCGTAGAAAAACTCCTCGTGGCGGGAGAAGGTGCCCGAGGGTTGCAGTCCCGTGCCCAGGTGCAGGTCGCTGACCACGACGATGTCGGTTGAGGGAACGTTCACCATGTTTTTCGAACTAGCAGAAAGGGGCCGCGCCTGTCAAGGTCGGTCCACGCGGACCGGGCAATCGGGGCCCTGACCGGTGCCCTGCAAAGAAATCCCTTGACCTCGCGCGCGTAAATCCACTACATTCATTGCCATGCAAAGCCTGCGATCGTATCTATGGTTGGGTTTTTTTATTCTTGGACTTCCAGCGCCGGTCCTGGCCACCGGACCCAAGCCTGCCGCGTCCGGCACCGTTTTCATGGACGGCGCGGTGAGCGAGCCCGTGCTGACCCTCCAGCAGAGCCTGATCGGCGCCCTGGGCTATTCCCCCTCCGTGGCCTGGAGCTCGCCGGACCTCTCCTTGCCGCCGCCCAACATCGCCGACGTGGACAAGACCAAGGAGCACCTGGACAAGGCCCGGGATTTGGGCAAGGAGGGCGAGGTCGAGAAGGGCCTGGCCGAGCTCCAGGCGGCCTTGAAGCTCCTCGACGACAACATCTACACGCTCTGCACGGTGACGCCCAAGGCCATCGGGAAGTACATCAACGTCCTGCGCCGACTGTCGGTGTTCCTTTGGTACAACAACGACAAGGACGGCGCCACCGCGGTGCTCAACCGCCTGTTCGCGCTGCATCCGGCCATCGAATTCAAGAAGTTCACCAAAGAGCTCAAACCGCTGTTCAACCAACTGCAAGCCGCCCACGGCCAGTTGGGATTCACCACGCTGGCGGTGAGCACCGACCCGCCGGGCGCCAAGATTTACTACAACTTCGAGCTGCAGGGGCCCGCCCCGGTAAAGATCGAGGAGGTCCCCGCCGGCGAGGCCATCCTGCTCGCGGTGCTGCCGGGCTACGAGCCGGTGGTCGAGCGGGTCCAGGTGACGCCCTCCGAGAGCGGCGTGACCCACGCCATCACGCTCAAGCCGGGCGCAGTGCTCCAGAAGCTCACGCCGGTCCGCGCCGAGCTGGGCCAGACCGTCGCGGGGCCGGCCGTGCTCGCCGCCGCTGACTTCCTCAAGGTCGACGTGCTGATCTTCGTCCATTTCGACATCAAGGGGCCCCGTGAGGTCGTCCTGACGGGCACCGTGTTCGACCGGCGCACCAAGTCGCGTTTGAGCGAGGTCCGCAAGACCGTGGATCCGCAGGTCATCACGCCGGACCAGGTCAAGGCCTACGTGGCCTCCCTGTTCGACGGGGTGCGGCTCGACGGCAAGGTCGGCGCGCCCCCGAAGCCGAAGCAGCCAGAAGGCCCCGGCTTCTTTGCGGGTATGTGGGATTCCCTGGGTTCCCTGCCGCAGAAGAAGTATTTCTGGCACACCATGGGGGGGATCGGTGGAGCGCTCGTGGTGGGCGCCATTGTCACCGCCGTGCTGCTCTCGGGCGAGAACACGGATGAATTTCGCCGGACCACCGGCTCCAAGACCGTTCTGGGTTTTTAACGCAAGGAGGATGAGATGAGACGTGTACTGTTCCTGATTCCCATGATTCTGATGCTCGGCCTGGCCTGCGACGACGGCAAGCGCGACTTCACCGAGACCGTGACGGTCACCCCGGTGGACACCCTCGGCACGGTGGGCGGCGTGGTCTTCGACGCCGGCACAGACGGCCCGCTCGCGGGCGTGACGGTCACGGTCGTGGCCGGCGGCACGGTTTTCACGGCCACCACCGACGACTCCGGCATTTACCAGGTGACCAACGTGCCCGCCACCGGTGGCGTGTTGATCTCCTACGAACTCGAGGGCTTCCTCACCGCGCGCCAGCAGGCGACGTTCCCGGTGGCACCGGGCAACGTACCGTACGTGAACCCCACCATCACGAGCGAGCCCGTGTGGATGTTCAACAACACCGGCTCCTTCCAGGTTCGGCTGCTGGATCCCAACGGCACCCCGATCCCGTCGATCCCGCTGCAGATGGTCGTGCCTGCTGCCTTCTACACCGTCGATCAGTGGGGCAACGTGTACTTCCGTGGTGACGCCAACCGCGTGGCCAACACCAACGCCATGGGCCTGGCCCAGTTCCGCGACATCCCCGAGCTTCCCCTGGCTGGCTCGCTCAGTTTCCCGAGCGTGCGCGTGTACGTCCCCGAGATCGACCTCGACGGCGACGGCAACCCCGAGTATGCCTCGACGTCGCGCAACTTCGACCTGCACGTGACCTCCGACACCATCCAGGTCATCCGGCTGGGTGCCATCGTCGGTGGTGACCTCTCGGTTTCGGCTTCCAACCACAGTTATTTCACCGGCACCCCCACGGTCCCAGGGACGTTCGCCTCCGGAGACAACATCTATTTGCTGTTCAGCCGCGAGCCCGACGCCGACAGCCTCTCGATCACGCTGCGCGAGTTCGCCCAGGACGGGGCCTCCTGGCCGCTCACCCCGACGCTCACCGGCAATCAGGTGTCCTTCACGCTCCCCGACGGTCTCACCGGCGGCGAGATGTATCTGCTGACCGTGTACGCCCACGCCGAGAACTCCGGCAACACGTATATCCGCACCGTGCCGGTGTTCACCACCGCGACCGAGGCGCTGCAGGTCACCATGGCCCGCGAGAACCCGATGGTGGTGAACTCCCCAGTCATCGTGACCTTCAACCAGTACGTCGGCACCGGCTCACAGTTCTTCACCGTCCTCAACGGGACCGATGGCGTGGTCTACTTCGTGTATGACCTGAACTCGTCCGGGATCATCGGCGACGCCGACGCCGAGTACGGCTACGAGACCACTGCCATCGCCCTCGAGTCCCTCGAGGAGTCCGCAACCTGGGCGCCCGGCCTGGCCGTCGCCCGCACCGGCTTCTCCCGTCGCTGGCGTTTCCAGCCGCCCCTGGCCGCCGTGGCCGGCACCTCGGTCCAGTTCACCTTCCCGTTCGTGAGCAGCGCGGCTTATGTCTTCCGCACGCCCGAAGGCGACACCGTGGCGCCTCTGACGGGTCCGCTGCCGTAACCTGAGTCCCTCACCAACCGCGGCGGCGGTGGCCGCCTCCACATATCCGGAAGGAGATGTCTCAATGGTCAGTTACAAAGAATTAGGTCTCGTCAATTCCCGGAAATTGTTCGCCGACGCCATGGCCCACGGCTATGCCATCCCGGCCTACAATTTCAACAACATGGAGCAACTGCAGGCCATCATCATGGGCTGCGCCAAGAGCGACTCGCCGGTCATCATCCAGGTCAGCAAGGGCGCTCGCCAGTACGCCAATCAGACGCTCCTGCGTTACATGGCCCAGGGCGCCGTGGCCATGGCCCGCGAGACGGGTTCGAACATCCCCATCGTGCTGCACCTCGATCACGGCGACACGTTCGAGTTGTGCCAGTCCTGCATCGAGACGGGCTTCTCCTCGGTCATGCTCGACGGCAGCCACCTGCCGTACGAGGAGAACATCAAGTTGACCCGCAAGGTCGTCGAGTACGCCCACGAGCACGACGTCACGGTCGAGGGCGAGCTGGGCGTGCTGGCCGGCATCGAGGACGAGGTCTCGGCGGCCACCTCCCATTACACCCGTCCCGAGGAGGTCGAGGACTTCGTGAAGCGCACGGGCGTCGACAGTCTGGCCATCTCCATCGGCACGAGCCACGGCGCCTTCAAGTTCAAGGTGAAGCCCGGCGAGGAGCCCCCTCCGCTGCGCTTCGACATCCTGGACGAGATCTCCAAGCGGATCCCGGGTTTCCCCATCGTGCTGCACGGGGCCTCGTCGGTCATCCCCGAGTACGTCGAGATGATCAACCAGTACGGCGGCAAGATGGACGGCGCCGTGGGCATCCCCGAGGAGCAGCTGCGCCGCGCCGCCGGTTCCGCGGTCTGCAAGATCAACATCGACAGCGACGGCCGCCTGGCCATGACCGCCAAGATCCGTGAGGTCTTCGCCAAGAAGCCCGACGAGTTCGATCCCCGCAAGTACCTGGGCCCCGCCCGCGACATGCTGCGGGATCTGATCATCCACAAGAACCAGAACGTCCTGGGCTCCGCCGGCAACGGCAACCGCGTCGCCGCCACCCTGTAATCCTTTCGACAGCGAAAACGGGCGATGGCCCGACGTCACGTGAGGCCCGAAGTCGAATGCGATTTCGATTTCGATTTCGATGGGAGGAGGGGGAGGGAGGGCTACTCGAAGCAGGTGGGATCGTTGAGGTTGCAGCGCATGGTCATCGGCGGCGGGGGATCCATGGTGCCGCTGGGGCCGGGGCCGCCCATCGGGCGCTTGCCGGAGCCGGGCTTCATGCCGTCCTCGGGCTCGGTCGGTGCGTTGTTGGCCTGGGCCTTGAGGGCGGCGGCCTCTTCCTCGGCCTTCTTGGTGGCGGCTTCGGCAGCGGCCAGTTTGTCGGCGAGGGCCTTGTTTTCCTTCTTGGCATCGTCGAGTTGGCCCTGAATGGTCTTCTGGCCGTCATTCAACTCCTTGAGTTGGGCCAGCATCTTGTCCGAGGTCTCCTTGGCCTCCTTCTTGGCGGCGGCCTCCTTGGCGTTGCCGTTGACGAAGGCGAAGGCGGCGAAGGCGCCGAGCACGACCATGCCGATGATCATCCCGATCATCATGCCCTTGCCCTGCTTCTGCTGGGGCGCGCCGGCGGCGGCAGGGGCGGCGGCGGTCGACATTTCGGCGGCCATCTGCTGGCGCAGGCGCTGCTGCTCCATCATCATCTGCTGCTGGTACTGCTGAGCCAGGCGCTCGCGCTCGGCGGCGAGTTGAGCCTGCACGTCGCTCTGGGCGGCCTGCGCCTTGCGGGCGGCCTCCTCGGCGCGGACCCGCTCCTCCTCCTCGCGGATGCGACGCTCTTCCTCGGCACGACGGCGGCGTTCCTCTTCTTCGGCGCGCCGGCGATCCTCATCGGCCTTGCGGCGATCGTCCTCTTCCTGCTGCTGCACGCGATCCTTCTCGATCTTGCGCAGCTCCTTGAGGGAAAACAACACCGAATTTTCACGTTTTTCGCTCATGGGGTACACCTTTCTGCGGCATGCGTCGATCCGCCGGTTCGGCCGATCTCGGGCTTCAATTTATAGTGGAACCCGGCTTTTCTTTCAATACTTTTTTCAAATCACCTGTTACACCGGATCAAGGTCGAACTCGAACTCGAACTCGAAATCGAAATCGCGATCGGGATTCGGTATAATTTATGAATACCGTCCATTTCCGGTGGTATCGATGATTTCAACTCGAAGTGCTTGCGGTCACCCATCCCCGGGGTCCGAGGCCGCGATCAGCACCAGTTGGTCCCCCTCCAGGAGCTGGCGGCCGGAGTCGGGGTTCGTCACCAGCTCCCGGGCCCCGTCGCGGTCGGTGCTCTCGACGGCCATGGGAATGGAGTCGCGGGTCTTTTTCAGCGCGACGAGGGCATCGAAGAACGTCTTCCCCACCAGTTCGGCGGGGACCGGAATCTTGTAGAACTGGTTCCCGCGGGACGCGGTGAGCAGCTCGTCGACGATCTTGATGACGCCCCGGGTGCGCGAGGAGTGGGCGATCAGGTGGCCCATGTATTCGTCACCGATGACGATCTCCTCGACCTTGGCCATGGACAGGTGCTCGATGTTCTCGCGGCGCAGGAGCTCGGCGCAGGTGAAGATGCCCGGCCTCAGTTTCTCGATGGTGAGCGCCGCGAGCAGGGTGCGCGCGTCGCGGTCCTGGTCGGTGCGCGGCAGGCTCTTGTCGGCCAGAAGCACGGTGGCCGCCGCGCGCTCAGATCGGAAGAGCGTCGTGTAGGGAAAGAGTGTAGATCTCGGGGGCCGGCGTA
>CALKWH010000162.1 GCA_938004375.1 uncultured Pseudomonadota bacterium | reverse complement strand
GATCGTATTCGGTGACTGGAGTTCAGACGTGTGCTCTTCCGATCTCGGGCTGGGAATGTTATATATATATCAACATGGCTATGGCAGTTTTTTCACGATAAAGCCTGGAATCAGCACGGAAGTTACGGTACTTTATGACCTGGGTCTGAACCGGCGAGAATTTACAACTTTGCCCAGATCGGTGCATGTGTTCCACGAGCAGTGAGCGCGCCGGGCTCGGCCCGAAGACGCCCGCGATGGAGTATAGGTTATGGCTGACGAATCCCGCCTGGAAGTCCGCAAGGTAGTCGAAGAGAAGATCATCGCCCTGCAGTTCAACGGCACCATCGACGAGAGCTTCAACGCCAAGCAGATCGCCGAGGGCATCAAGGACGTGCTCATCGTCGACCTCTCGGGCGTCCGGCGCATCTCCTCGTTCGGTATCCGCGAGTGGCTCGAGTTCCTCAAGATCGCCAACGAGAAGTGTGAGAGCATTTATTTCATCAAGTGCCCGCCACGCCTCATCGACCAGTTCAACATGGTGGCGAACTTCGGCGGCAAGGGCCGCATCCTGAGCTTCTTCGCTCCCTATCACTGCGACTACTGCGAGCGCGACGACAGCATCCTGCTCGAGGTCGCCGACCACTTCGACACCCTGAAGGATAAGAAGATCCCCGACCAGCCCTGCGAGAAGTGCGGCAACGCCGAGTACCTCGACGAGGATCCGGAGAGCTTCCTGTCGTACCTGTCCGGGCAGGACAAGCCCGAGCCCGACCCCGAGGTCATCTCCTTCCTGGCCCACCGGCTGCGCTACAAGGTGTCCTCCAAGCGCCAGAAGCTCAAGATCGACAAGCACGTGGGCGAGGCGACTTACATCCGCTTCATCGGCGACCTCGACGGCTCCTTCCCCGGGCGCAAGATCGCCGAGGGCGTCGAGGGCGTGGTGGTGATGGACCTGCACGGCCTGGGCGAGATCCTCGAAGAGGGCGCCTCGGTTTGGATCCAGATGATGAAGACCATGGAGCCCCTGGTGCAGACCGTCTACCTGCTGGGCGTGCCCCACCAGTTCCTCGAGAAGCTGCTGATCCCCGAGGCCATGGCCGGCGGGAAGGCCAAGATCGTCGACTTCTTCCTGCCGTACACCTGCACGGCGTGCAACACCACCACCGACCTGCGCGTCCCGGTGGACGAGCACTTCGAGGTCCTCAAGTTCGCCACCGCGCCGGAGCTGGCGTGCCCGGACTGCAAGGGCAAGGCGTTCGCCCAGACCCACGAGGCCCTGCTCGCCAAGCTGGCCCAACTGCCCAAGCCGGACTTCGGCAAGAACTGGGTCAAGTTCGTCGACGGCGTGAAGGAGGAGCTCAAGAAGGCGTCCGCGGCCTCGAGCGTCGCTCCCGCCGCCGCGGAGTCCTCGGCCGTGGGCACGGGCTTCATCGGCCTGGCCATCACCATCGTGCTGCTCATCGCCGCCGTGGGCGTGGGTGGCTGGTTCCTGTACAGCAAGATCAACACCCGGGAGGTGGACGACAAGGTCCTGCAGGAGAAGGCCGCGGCCAGCGTGGAGATCCGACCCGACTGGGTGAGGCCCGACGAGGCGCAGTCCCTGGTCGTCGAGAAGGATGGCAACCTGCACATATACACGGCCATGCTCGACGCCGACGACAGCACCAGCGGCGTGAGCGACGCCGAGGGATGGGCTTTCGACCTGCTCGTCGAGTACATCGGCAACAAGATCGCCGAGAAGGACGGCGTGTGGAAGGCCGTCGTGCGCGGGCTGTACTACCAGCCCCGCGAGGACCTGATCGGACGCTACAAGTCCATGAGCGGCAACCGCGACCGCCAGCGGGACGTGCTCAACCAGATCCGCGAGATCCACCGCGACATCGCGACCTCGTTCAAGATCGCCTACGGGCGCGAGCTGCGGGCCAAGGAGTCCTACTGGGAGAAATTCCAAGAGACGCAGGCCAAGGTCGTGCGCCGCGAGTTCTACAAGGTCTACATCCGCATGGAGTTCCCGCTCAAGGCCGTGGACGCCATGATCGCCTCGCTCTCCGAGCGCAAGGAGATCGACGGCATGTCCCTCGTGCGCTTCTTCCCCGGCCTAAACTGGGCCTTCCAGAAGACCGCCAAGGGCCTGATTGTCCTCTCGATGAAGACCGAGAGCAAGTTCAACTCCCTGCTCAAGCCCTCGTGGATCCTGACGCACCTGGGCAGCAACGAGCTCATGGTCGCCTCCGAGTTCGAGAAGCAGTTCGAGACCGAGAAGAAGGTCGGCGAGGAGAAGAAGGTCTGCTCGATCCCGATCTCCTACAAGTACTGGAAGCCCGAGGAGCGCATCGCCCAGGCGCACTCGGCCTCGTACACCTGGGCCTGCCCGAAGGACCCGACGATCATCGTCCGTCCACCCTCCAACAATGCGAACACGGGTCCGGGCTTCCAGGGCAACATCTGGGACGATCCCACCAAGTAGCCGGCCGGGCGCGTCCATTCCTCCTGACGCGGAGCGACACATGAAGGAACCAGGCATTCTCTTCCAGGAGCGCGTCAAGCGCATCCACTTCGTCGGCATCGGCGGCATCGGCATGAGCGGCATCGCCGAGATCTTCATCGAGCTGGGCTACTCGGTCTCCGGATCGGACCTGCGCGACAACGACAACGTCGAGCGGCTCCGGGCCCACGGCGCCTCGATCAACATCGGGCACAACCCCGACGCCGTGGAGGGCGCCGCGGTGGTGGTCTACTCCTCGGCGATCCGTCCCGAGAACCCCGAGCTCATGCGGGCGCGCAACCTCGACATCCCGGTGATCCCCCGCGCCGAGATGCTCGCCGAGCTCATGCGCTTCGGGGACGGCATCGCGGTGGCCGGCACCCACGGGAAGACGACCACGACCTCGCTGTACGCCACGCTGCTGGCCCACCTCGATCCCACCGTGGTCATCGGTGGCAAGCTCAACGCCATCGGCACCAACGCGAAGCGGGGCACCGGCGGTCTGATCGTGGTCGAGGCCGACGAGAGCGACGGCTCCTTCCTGTTCCTGCGGCCGCTGATCACCTGCGTGACGAACATCGACGAGGAGCACATGGACCACTATGCCTCCCTCGACGAGATCGTAGACTCCTTCACGCAGTTCTGCTCCTCGATCCCCTTCTACGGGTTCAACATCATCTGCATCGACAATGAGAACTGCCGTGAGGTGGCTGATCGCGTCCACCGTCGCAACATCACCTACGGCTTCTCGAAGAAGGCGCATTACCAGGCCGTGGACGTGCACCTCGAGGGGCACGGCAGCCGCTACACGGTGGTGCGCCACGGCCAGAACGTCGGCGAGATCCGCATCCACATGCTGGGGCGTCACAACGTGCTCAACTCCCTGTCCGCGGTGGTGCTGGGCCTCGAGTTGGGGATCCCCTTCGAGGATATCGCCGCCTCCCTCGCCTCGTTCCAGGGCGTGGACCGCCGCTTCTCCATCCGCGGCGAGGAGCACGGGGTCCTGGTCGTCGACGACTACGCCCATCACCCCACCGAGATCGCGGCGACGCTGTCGGCCGCGCGCCAGGGCTATCCTCAGCGGCGCCTCTGGGCGGTCCTGCAGCCCCACCGGTACACCCGCGTGCAGGCGCTGTTCACCGAGTTCGGTCGCGCCTTCTTCGCCGCGGACGAGGTGCTCGTGACTGATATCTACGGCGCCGGCGAGGCGGCCATCCCGGGCATCGGGGCCGAACAACTGGCTGAGGGTATCAACCGGCTGAGCAACAAGAAGGCCGTCGCCGCCGGGGACCTCGAGGCCACCCTCGACCACCTGGCCGGGCAGGTCGAGCCCGGGGATCTGGTGCTCATGCTCGGCGCCGGCTCCATCACTTCCCTGTCCGGAAGGTTGCTCGAGCGCCTGCGGAAGCGATGAAGCCCGGACGTCCCGGGCGCACGGCGCCTGTTTCGCGCAAGCCCACCGGTGTCGTGCCGGTGCGGCCGGTCTCCCGAGAGCACCGGGCGGTGTCCGCCGACTCCGCCGACGGGGCGGAGATCGACCGCGCAGGGCTGCCTGACGACGGTGCCGCCGCGGTCCCCCGAAGGTCCGTACTCCGGCACCTGGCCGACTCCCGGGTTGTCCGCGTGCTGCGCTCGCGCCGCCTGCACCTCGGGGTGGCCGGGCTCCTGTTCGCCGCCGTGCTGGCCCTGGGCGCCTGGCGGGCCTACCGGTACCTGTACCACTCCCCCCACTTCGGCCTGAAGCACGTCGAGTTGAGCCCCACCTACCATGTGGACCGCGAGACGATCCTCTCCATGGCGGGCCTCGAGCACGGGCAGAACCTGTTCGGCATCTCCCCCGGACGCGTCCGCGTCCGCCTGCTGCGCCACCCGTGGATCCGCTCTGTGACCGTCTCCCGCACTTTGCCCGACACCCTGCACATCGAGCTCGTCGAGCACGAGAGCGCGGCTGCCATCCTGTTCGAGGGGGAGGCGCCCTGCCAGGGCGACGGCTGCACCCTCAAGGACTCCCCGTTCTACCTGGTCAACCCCGAGGGCGAAGTCTTCAAGCGGGCCACCCCCGAAGAGCTCCGGGGCCGCGTCATCATCACCGGTGTCTCCCGGGAACTGCAGCAGAAGAATCCGGCCGCAGTGACCCGCCTGATCCGCCGCAGCCTGGACTTCCTCGAGCTCTACGGCCGCGTCCCCTCGCGGCCCGAGCTCAGCGAGGTGCACCACGCCCACGACGTGCTCGTGCTGACGCTCAAGCACCAGCCATGCTCGATCCACCTCGAGTCCTCCGACCTGCCCCGGCGGTTGGAGTATCTCGACCACCTCCTCGCCCGCCTGGACCTCCCCCTCGAGAAGGTGCGCGTGATCTATCTCGACGACCGGGAGAACCCCTCCCGGATCGTGGTGATCCCGGAAGAAGAAGAGTCCGACGGGTCCGACAAGTCCGACAAGTCCGACAAGTCGGACAAAGTCCGACCCTGAGCATTTTTTCCTACATTTTCTCTTTTCCCCTTGACAAGCCGGCTTCCATCTACTATAGAGCGCACCTTGTGTGTGCGTTCATGAGGAACCAACCGAATCACTTTCAAGCGCAATGAGGTGTACAGTGAAGACGACACGGATGTTACTTTCCTTCCTGATGGTTTTGTCCCTGGCCTTCCCGCAGTTCGGCTGCGAGGAGGAGAAGAAGCAGGTCACCGCCGATCCGCACGACAGTGAAGCCCCGCTCTCCGACGAGGCCGCCCTGTTCGACGGCGCCCCTTCCAACGCCGACCTGCCCGAGGACGGCAAGTTCGACGCCACCTATCCGGCCACCTATGATCTCATCGCCACCCAGAGCCCGGTGAAGAGCCAGGGCAGCCGCGGCGTGTGCTCGATCTTCGCCACCGTGGCGCTCATGGAGCACCTCTATCTCAAGGAAGGCACGATCCCCAACCCCGACTTCTCCGAGCAGTTCCTGCAGTGGTCGGTCAAGAAGGAAGTGGGCGCGTTCACCAACACCGAGGGCTCCTCGGCGCGCGACAACCTGGCCGCCATCTCTCGCTACGGCATCGTGGACGAGCCGACCTGGCCGTACCAGAGCCGCCCCTGGGGCACCTCCGACGACGCGCGCTGCACCGGCGACGAGGAGACCCGCCCGGTCGAGTGCTTCACCAACGGCAATCCCCCCGAGTCCGCCATGAACGCCACGCGCTTCAAGCTGCCCGCGGGCCGCTTCGTCAACTCCAACACCCGTTCGATCAAGGCCTTCCTCACGGAGAACAAGGCGGGCGTGATCGCCGGCATGACCTTCTTCTACCAGTCCTGGAACCACCGCGCCGGCACCCTGCCGATCAACTCCAACTACTGGAGCGAGGGGTACGTCACCTATCCGAACGAGAAGGACAAGGAGGAGAGCCTGAAGAAGCGCGCCGGTCACGCCATCCTGCTGCTGGGCTGGGACGACAACCTCGAGGTCCCCATGCGCGACGGCGACGGCAACGTAATCAAGGACGCCAACGGCAACCCGCAGATGGAGAAGGGCTTCTTCCTGTTCAAGAACTCTTGGGGCACCACCGGCTTCGGCATCCGCAACAAGTACGGCGCCGGCTACGGCTGGCTGTCCTACCGCTACGTGCAGGAGTACGCCAGCGTGTACGGCTCGGGCACCCCCAAACTGGACCTCAAGGAGACCTGCGACGACGGCCGTGACAACGACTACGACACCGCCGTGGACTGCGACGACTCCGACTGCGCCGAGCACGCGGCCTGCCGCACCGCCGGCCTCGTCTTCACCAACGCCACCTCGACGGCCATCCCCGACAACAACGCCACGGGCATCAACTCCGTGATCGCCGTCGACCAGCCCGGCACCATCGGCAGCCTGTTCGTCACCGTGGACATCACCCACCCGTACACCGGCGACCTCACCGTCGCGCTGGTGGGCCCCGACGGCACCACCGTGACCCTGCACAACCGCGCCGGCGGCTCCGCCGACGACATCAAGAAGACCTTCACCCCGACCGAGTTCGCGGGCAAGAGCATCACCGGTGACTGGACGCTGCGCGTGTCCGACGGCGCCGCCTCCGACGCCGGCCGCCTGAACTCCTGGAAGCTCGAGTTCGTCCTCACCGGCGAGGTCCCCGCCGAGGTGTGCGACGACGGCGTCGACAACGACGGCAACGGCGCGGCGGACTGCGCCGACGCCGCCTGCGCCGAGGACGCCGCCTGCGCGACGGCCCAGAACGTCGACCTGACCAACAGTACCTCCGTGGCCATCCCCGACGGCAACGCCACGGGCATCATCTCCACGCTCAACGTCGCCGGCAGCGGCATCGTGGCGGGTGTCACGGTGGACGTGAACATCACCCACCCCTTCCGTCCCGACCTGGTGGTCAAGCTCCGCGCCCCCTCCGGCGCCGAGGTCACCCTGTTCGCGGACGAGGAGGACTACGGCGAGGATCTGATCCGTTCGTTCAGCGTGACCGGCCTCAACGGCCAGGACGTGACCGGCGACTGGCGCCTGGTCGTGATCGACAACTACTCCCGCGACGCGGGCACGCTCAACAGTTGGCGTCTGCAGATCACCGTGACCGAGTAAGACCCCGGTCAACTTTCCCCGATTCACCGTAGAATCAAGACATTTTTCCACAAGCAAACGGATTTTTCTGGAAACGTTCCGGTCGCTTCGCGACCTCAAATGGCGCGCTGACGCGCGGCTCGGGCCGCCGCGATATGCGGCCCTCGTCCTCCCTTTCCCGGGTCGGGTCTCCGGTGCCTGAAGGCACCTTCGAATCGCTTCGAATCGCTCCCCCTTTCCAAAACGGACGGTTTGCGTTACACCCGGGACCGGTCCGCTCCCGGCGGCCCGGAAAGGACGTATTCCATGCAGACAGAACACATCCACACCCTGGTCCTCGGCGGCGGACCCGCCGGCTACGCGGCCGGCATCCGGCTCGGACAGTTGAAGATCCCGGCGATCGTGGCCGAGATGGACAACGTGGGGGGCGTGTGCCTGAACCGCGGGTGCATTCCGAGCAAGACCCTGATCTCGGCGGCCCGGCGCTACTGGGACGCGAAGCACGGCGCCGAGTTCGGCGTGGAGGGTGGAGAGGCCCTGCGCGCGGAGCTCGCGAAGATCGTGGCTTACAAGAACACGGTGGTGAAGAAACTCACCGGCGGGATCGCCCAACTGCTCAAGCTCAACGGCACCCGCTGGGTCAAGGGGAAAGCGGAGCTCACCGGACCCCACGCCGCGAAGGTGATCTCGGCCGACGGGACCGAACTGGAGTTGACGTTTGACCATTTGATCCTGGCGCCCGGCAGCGTCCCCGTGTCGATCCCGTCCATGCCCGTGGACGGCGCCCGCATCCTGGACTCCTGGCACGCGCTGGATCTGACCGTGCTGCCCAAGAGCCTGGTGGTGGTGGGCGGCGGCGTCATCGGCCTCGAGTTGGGCGGCTTCATGGCCACCCTGGGCGCCGAGGTGACCGTGGTGGAGGCGGCCGAGCAGTGCATGCCCGGCACGGACCCGGACCTGGTCAAGGTCGTGATGCGCGCGCTCAAGAAGCGCGGCGTCACGGTGCACACGGCGGCGAAGGTCACCCACATGGAAAACGCCGGCGATCGCGTGATCACGAAGGTCGCCACCGCGAAGGGGGAGCTGGTCCTCGAGACGGAGCTGGCCCTGATCACCGTGGGCCGCAGGCCGAACCTCGCCGGTATCGGGCTCGAGCACGCCGGGCTGGATCCGCAAGCGCGCTTCCTCGAGGTGGACGCCCACATGCGCACGAGGGTGCCGCACATCTTCGCCGCTGGGGACGTCACCGGCGCCCCGCTCTTGGCCCACCGCGCCACGAAGCAGGCGGAGGTCGCGGCCGAAGTGGTGGCGGGACATCCGGCCGCCTACGACGGCCGCGCCATCCCGGCGGTGGCCTACACGGATCCCGAGGTGGCCTGCGTGGGGCTCTCGGCCGCCGCCGCACGCGAGGCCGGCTACGAGGTCCTCTGCGGCCGCTTCCCGTTCGCGGCCTGCGGTCGCGCCATGGCCGGCGGGCACACCGACGGCTACATCGAGATCGTCGCCGACGCGAAGACCGACGTGATTCTGGGCGTCCAGATGGTTGGAGCCGAGGTCAGCGAGTTGATCGGTCAGGGGGTGGTCGCCGTGGAGCTGGGGCTCACCACGAGGGCCGTGGGCGGGGCCGTGTTCGCCCATCCCACGCTCTCCGAGAGTTTCATGGAGGCGGCCAAGGCCGTCCACGGAGAGGCGCTGCACGTGGCGCCGGGGAAGTAGCCGCCATGATCACCTGCATCCAGCTTGCCAACGTCACCTTCCCGGCCCGCTGCGGCTGCCTGCCCGAGGAGCGGGAGAATCCGGTCACCCTGGTGGCCACGGTCCGTTTGCGGATGTCCATATCGGTGGGGGATGATCCCGCCCGCGACCGCCTCGACGGCACCCTGGACTACCGCCGGGTGCTCGACACCCTGCTGGGGGTGGCCGCCGTCCGTCACTTCGCCACCGTGGAGAGCCTGGCCGAGACGGCCGCCGCCCGCCTGCGCCTGATGCACCCCTCCATTCGCGCGGTGGAGCTCGAGCTCTCCAAGCCCGGCGCTCTCCCCGGCGGGGTGGTGCCCACAATCACGGCGATTGCCTGACGGCAATCGCTTTGGGTTGTCTTCGCCAACGCCATGGCCATCTCCTGACGGCAATCGCCATACGCCCCACAGGGCAATCGCAAGAAGTTTTTCCTGATGAGGCTGGCTGGTCGATTTCGATTTCGATTTCGATTTGGACTGGAGCCGTCGTGGAGCATTCAAACGCTTTTCCATCGAGGGAGGGACCGTTTCCTCAGGAATGATGAACCTCAGTTTGCTCGTGTTCATGGATTTCTCAAGGTCGAAATCGAAATCGAAATCGAAATCGGAAGTCAACCAGAACTTCTTGCGATCACCCTGACCCGCCCCACGTTTTCACTTGACTTGCCCCGACAAATCCCGTATTAAGAGCGCCTTGGACGGGAGCGCGATCCCCCTTCCATGCAGACCGGTCTTCCGGTCTGCAACAGACCGGTCCTTCGGTCTGCGTTCCCACCGGATTGCGACGGGCGCGTAGCTCAGTGGGAGAGCACTACCTTGACACGGTAGGGGCCAACAGTTCAATCCTGTTCGCGCCCACGATGATTCTGGCACACTATTAATTGTTAATGGACCACTTCTCCCCGTTCTCCTCCCCAACGCACATCCCCAGGGAACAACGCCACGAGGTATCGAAATGAGCGACCACGCCAGTCCCGCCTTGGAAACCCTGCGCCACTCCTGCGCCCACGTCATGGCCGACGCCGTGAAGACCCTCTTTCCGGAGGCCAAGGTCACCATCGGCCCGTCCATCGAAAACGGCTTCTACTACGACTTCGACATGCCCCGCCCCTTCACTGAGGAGGATCTGTCCGCCATCGAGGCCCAGATGCGCAAGATCGCGGGCAAGAACCAGCCGTTCGTGCGAGAGGAGATCACCCGGGAGCAGGCCCATGACCTGTTCCAGAAAATGGGTGAGACCTACAAACTGGAGATCCTCGACGCCATCCCCGCCGGCGAGACCGTGTCCCTGTACCGCCACGGCGACTTCGTCGACCTGTGCCGCGGCCCCCACGTGGAGCACACCGGCAAGGTCCGCGCCTTCAAGCTGCTCTCCACCGCGGGCGCCTACTGGCGCGGCGACGAGAACAACGCCATGCTCCAGCGCATCTACGGCACGGCGTTCCCCTCCCAGAAGGAGCTGGACGAGCACCTGGCCTTCCTCGAGGAGGCCAAAAAACGGGATCACCGTCGCCTGGGCAAGGATCTGGATCTGTTCTCCATCAACGAGACCATCGGCGGCGGCCTGGTGTTGTGGCACCCCAAGGGGGGCCGGATCCGCAAGATCCTGGAGGACTTCTGGCGCCAGCGGCATCTGGAGCACGGCTACGAGATCGTCTACACGCCCCACATCGCTCGCGAGGAGCTCTGGCACCAGAGCGGCCACCTGGGTTTCTACAAGGACTCCATGTTCTCCGGCATGGAGGTCGAGGGGCAGCCGTACTTGATCAAGCCCATGAACTGCCCGTACCACATCCAGATCTACCGCAACAGCCTGCACTCCTATCGCGACCTGCCGTTTCGCTGGGCCGAACTGGGCACGGTGTACCGGTTCGAGCGCTCGGGCGTGCTCCACGGCCTGTTCCGCGTGCGGGGCTTCACCCAGGACGACGCGCACATCTTCATGCGCCGCGATCAGATGGCCGAAGAGCTCACCACCGTGTTCCACTTCAGCCTGAACATGCTCAAGGCCTTCGGCTTCGAGAACTTCATCTGCCGCCTGGCCACCCGGCCCGAGGGCAAGAGCTGCGGCACCGAAGACATCTGGACGGAGGCCACCGCCCGGCTGCGCGAGGTCCTCGACGCCTGGGGCGGCGAGTACGAGGTGGACGAGGGCGGCGGCGCCTTCTACGGCCCCAAGATCGACATCGCCCTCAAGGACAGCCTGGGCCGTCAGTGGCAGTGCTCGACCATCCAACTGGACTTCAACCTGCCCGAGCGCTTCGACATGACCTTCATCAACGCCGCCAGCGAGCGCGAGCGTCCGATCATGGTCCACCGCGCGCTGCTGGGCTCCATAGAGCGCTTCTTCGGCATCCTGATCGAGCACTATGCCGGCCGGATGCCCCTGTGGCTGGCCCCCGAGCAGTTCCGCGTCGTCACGGTCACCAACGACCAGGACGCCTGGGCCCAGGAGGTCGCCGACCTGTGCGTCGCCCGGGGTTACCGCGCCACGGCGGATCTGCGCCCCGAGAAACTGAACTTCAAGATCCGCGAAGCCCAGATGCAGAAGGTGCCCGTGATCCTGGTGGTCGGCAAGCGCGAGGTCGAGGAGCGCTCGGTCACCTTGCGCACCCAGGACGAAAATACGGGAAAAATGATACCCATCGCGGAATTTTTCGCTATGATGGAGCCGCAGGCCCAGTGGCCGGCCGTTCAGTAACAATGCCCTAGTGGCGTCCACTGACCCAAGGAGGTGTCGTCATTCGTCCCCCACTCAAACAAAATCGTCCCGAGGAAGCCTTCCGCATCAACCACCGCATCCGCGTCCCCGAAGTCCGGGTGATTGACGAGGATGGGGAGCAGCTGGGCATCATGAGCACGTATGATGCCATCCGCAAGGCCGAGGAGAAGGGCCTGGAGCTGGTCGAGGTCAGCCCCAAGGCCCAGCCGCCGGTCTGCAAGATCATGGACTACGGCAAGTTCAAGTACGAGCGCGCCAAGCAGGAGAAGGTCAAGCGTCAGAACGCGACCCAGATCAGCCTCAAGGAGGTCAAGTTCCGCCCGAAGACCGACGATCACGACCTGGAGTTCAAGATCCGGAACATCAAGAAGTTCCTGGAGGAGGGCGACAAGATCCGCGTGGTCGTGTCCTTCCGCGGCCGTGAGATCGTGCATCCGGAGTTCGGCTTCCACTTGCTGGAGTCGATCCTGAAGGAGCTCGGGGACGGGGTGGACGTGGAGCAGAAGCCCACCCACGAGGGGCGGGCGGTCTCCATGTTGCTGGCGCCGTCTGCCAAACTGAAGGTGAAGAAGCCCGAGCCGGTGAAGCCCGAAGAGGAGCCCCGGCCGCAGGTTTGAAACCCGTCCGATAGATAGGATCCGAACATGCGTCTGTACCAGAAGAAGATACCAGTCATCGCGCAGGAGATCGTCCGGCGGCTGACGTCCGAGGACGACATCGAGACCCGCAACGCCCCCGAGGTCCAGCTGGACATCGAGAGCGTCATGAACGAATACATCCGCCTGGAGCGGGAGATCACCGACAAGGCCCGCGAACACCTGAAGGCCACGGGCCTGTCCTTCGAGCACTTCGGACGCGTCAAGCGAGCGAAGGCCGAGGAGCGGGACTTCGCCATGGGCGAGGACAGCATCAAGTATATGAGCCTGCAGATGCTCGAGATCCTGATGCAGTCCACCCACGTCGACGAGATCTACACCGACGACCGCGAGATCCGGGCGAAGCTCGAGGCCGTGCTGCAGAAGTTCATGACCCTGGACGAGGAGATCGAGGAGGAGGTGCGAAAGCGCCTGAAGAACCTCGAGGAGGGATCCTCGGCGTGGGATATCGAGTATAAAAAAATGCTCACCCGGATGAAGACGAAGTATCAGCTGGAGTGAGACTCTCCTCCGGCACGAGGCGTGGCCCGTGGCACTGATCCTGTCCATCGTCGAAACGCGCAAGGGCGTCATCTCCCAGGCCAGCCTGGGTGCGCTCGAGGTGGGGCGCCAGGTGGCCTCCGCGCGCGGGGCGACGCTGTATGCCGTGCTGCTGCTGCCCGTCTATGACCGGCTGCAGCAGGACCTGGTCGCCCAGTTGTCGGCCTACCGCGCCGACCGGGTCATCCTGGTCACGGGCGTGCAGGAGCCGCCCTGTCACGGAACCTGGGTCCGATCCCTGGTCGAGGTCGTCGACCGTTTTCCTCCCGCCTTTTTACTTTGGGGAGCTTCGAGCCTGGCCGCCGAGCTCGCACCCTACCTGGGCATCCACCTCAAGGGGATCTACGCCCCGCTGTGCACCATCGACACCGAGCCGCAGCTCAAGATCAACTGGATCCGGCCGGGGACCCGGGAGAGCACCGAGTTCTTCGAGGAGGATCTCGAGAACGCGGTGGTCGCCCTCGTGCACCATGGTCCGCGCCGGCCGCCCGCGGCCACCTCCGAGATCGAGGTGATCGCCATCCGGGCAGGTGGCGTTGACGCCGCGGGTGGTGGGATCACCACGGACGGATCTCCTGGTGAAGACGTCGTCGCGGTCGGATCCTCCGGTGAAGATGCCGCCGCGGTTGGATCCCCCGGCGAAGAGGACAGGCTCTTTTCCCCGTCAGGGGAGAAGACCGCCGATCGGACCCACCCCCGGGGTTCCGAAGAGTCGACCCTGTTCCCGGTGCGGGTGGTGCCCGTGGCCGAGTTCCCATACGGGTCCGACACCGTCGTGGCCATCGGACGGCTCGCCGCCGGCCACGAGGACGCCATCGCTCAATGGTGCGCCCGCGAGGAGTGGCCTCTGGTGCGCCTGCACGACGGTCCCGGACCGGGCATCGGGTGGTGGAAGACCTCCGTGATGTCCATGGAGCGGGTCATCCTGATCGGATGCGACCTCGAGGAGTTCGAATTGGGAGAAGCCCAGTTGCCCTCCACCGCGCGGTGGCTGTGTCTGGGCTGCGCGCCCATCCCCTCCGAGACCGGGATCCCGCGGATCCGCTTCGTATCCGGCAGCCTGGAAGACACGTTGCCGCAGTTGTTCGAGCAGGAGTTGTAGATGGCGCGTCGCGTGCTGGCCTTCCTCGAGACCGTGACCGCCGGACAGGAGCGGCGGCCCCGGGAGCGTGCCATGCTGCAGACCCTGGCCTGGCTGCAGGACCGTTGCGCCATGACGGCCGAGCTCGTGCTCTGGGGAGAAACCCGCCTGCCCGAGGTGCCGTCGCCGCTCGCCGGCGCACGGCTGCACCACCTGGCGGAGATGCCGCCGACGAGCCTGATGTCCACCGTGGATCTGGCCGCCTGCGCCACCGGGTTCATCAAGGCCTTCCGGCCCGACGTCGTCCTGGTCTCGACCTCCCCCGTCAACAGCAACCTGCACCTGCTGGCGGCGGCCTTCGCCTTTCTCCAGCCTGCGGGTTTCATCTTCGGCGTGACCGAGTTGGAGCCGTGCGAGGCTCCGGATTCCCTGTCGTCGCCTGAGCCCGGGTTCCTCTGCCGGCGCCCCGCCGCGGGCGCCCTGCTGGAGTCGGTCCCCCGTTTTCCGGTGGTCCTCGGGATCACGCACTGCGCCGGCCTCATCGGCTACGAGTTGGTCCCCGCACCGCAGCCGGAACCGCTGCCGCTCACCGAACAGATCGGAAGAGCGTCGTGTAGGGAAAGGATGTGGCTCTCGGGGGTTGCCGTCAGATTAAAAAAA
>CALKWH010000161.1 GCA_938004375.1 uncultured Pseudomonadota bacterium | reverse complement strand
ACGAGGTCGTATTCGGTGACTGGAGTTCAGACGTGTGCTCTTCCGATCTTCCCCAACCTGGTCCGCGTGCTCAAGGACATCTCCGGCGGCCTGCCCAACATCCACCTGGGGACGATCACCCCGGACCTGGGCACCGTCCCATACAACAGCGCCGGTTGCGAGCGCTCCGGTGGCGACGGCGGACGCTTCATGAAGGGCGTCAACAACGGCTGCGCAAACCCGGTGGGCCAGCATTATGTCGTGGACGTGGAGCCCCGCGGCTGCTCCATCACCAAGTTGACGGCCGAGGGCGCCGCCACCACCTGCCCCGCCCATGACTGCAGCCAGGCCAACTGCGACGTCGGCGCGTTCACCGACATCCTGGGCAACCCGACCGAACCCGCCGGGCTCCAGTTCGCCGTGGACGAGAACGGCTGCCCGCGCTGCCGCAACTACACGGGGGAGAGCCTGGAGAACGTCTTCTCGTGCATGGCCGACCTGGGCATCTCGGGCTGCGGCCTGGAGTCTCAACTCGAGGCCGTCTACAAGGCCGTCACGGACCCCTCCGGCGCCAACGCGGGCTTCCTGCGCGATAACGCCTATCTGGCGATCTTCCTCATCACGGACGAGGACGACTGCTCCGTCAAGGTGCCCGAGTTCTACAACCCCATCGGGGACATCAACAGCACCCTGGGCAAGCTCGACAACTTCCGCTGCCAGGAGTTCGGCATCAAATGCGACGAGCCGTGGCAGCGCGTGATGCCCGCGGGCACGATGACCTATCACAACTGCGCGCCCCGCGAGGCCAACGACGCCAAAAACATGCTGCACCCCATCAGCCGGTACACCAACGAACTGTCCCAGCTCAAGGACGCGAACATGATCCTGGTGGGCGCCATCTCCGGCCTGTACGGAAACCAGTTGACCATCGGCGTGGACGGCAGCAACTACCCCACCCTGCTGTCCGCCTGCGGCGATCCGTTGGACGGGGCCGACCCCGCCGTGCGCATCAAGGCCTTCGTGGAGTCCATGATGCAGGACCCGGACGACGCCCAGTGGGCGCTGACCAGCATCTGCGAGAGCGACTACTCCGCGGCCCTGGTGGGCCTTGGAAACCGCATCAAGACCCTCGTCGAGGTCCAGTGCATCACGACGCCGCTGTCCGGCTGCCCGGATCCCGCCGCGGCCAACGGGGAGGTCCCGCTGACCTCCCTGCCCGCCGAGGAGGCCGGCCTGTGCCTGCCGCTGTGCTCGGTGCAGGACTACGACGAGGACAAGAACATCACCGAGATCCCGCAGTGCCCGGCGGACTATCAGGGCGGCCACCCGGCCAAGCGCGATCCCAGCCTGCCGGTCCTGAAGTGCTACCACATCGCCTTCAACCCGGACTGCGCCGAGCCCTGCCCGGAGGGCTCCGAGCGCCTGGGCTGCCACCCGACCCTCACGCCCTGGTTCGGCCCTTCCCGCGGCGCCGAGATCATCATCTCGCGCCGGGATGACCCCGCCCCGGGCACCCGCGCCAAGATCTCCTGCGCCGGCCTGCCTCTGACGGAGAAGCTCTGCTTCGACGGCCAGGACAACGACGTGGACGGCCTGATCGACTCCCACGACCCCGACTGCGCCCGCTAATTATTAACCCAATACCCGAACCCGAACCGCGACTCAAACTGCCCGGAACCCGTCCAGCGAGAACTCGGAGGCTTCCCGAGACCCTGCCTTGCGGGGCGCGGGGCG
This sequence comes from uncultured Pseudomonadota bacterium, assembly GCA_938004375.1. GTDB lineage: Bacteria > Myxococcota_A > Polyangia > HGW-17 > HGW-17 > HGW-17. The sequence goes on along the minus strand of CALKWH010000161.1, from coordinate 15,414 downwards.
CACCGTCAGACGCCGGGCCTCGATCCGAAGTCCCAGTTTCTTCAGGTCGTCCCCGACGTGCTCCTGCAGGTGCTCCACCACCTTCTCCGGGTGATCCGAAACGGCCTCGAGGGAAAAGGCCTCCAGTACGTGACGGGCGCCTCCCTCGACGACGCGACCCACCAGATCTTCGATCTCCCCCGCCTTGCGTCCGCCGAAGGCGACGACGTACCGAGCCAGCCCTTCGTCGTCCTGTTCGGGGAGGATCTCGACCTCGAACCCGCACACCATCAACGCGACGCCGTTCCGGGTGATGGTCACTTCGCGCCGGGCGCCCGGCGAGATCGTGACCGGATACAGCGCCCCCCGCTGGAAGAAGGGCATCACCAGCGACGTGCCGGAACGCACGAAGGTCATGGGACTCCCATCCCCCTGACCGCCGCGGGTGAGGCCCATGACATGCCCGTCCGGGATCCGCACGATCCCCGCGAGGAGAAACCCCACCCACAGGAGCGTGGAACAGACGGCGAAGCCGATGGCGAAACCGATGACCAGCGCCATTTCCATCTCACACCTCCTTCCCGCAGTGTTCGAGGGAAAGATGGGTCAACTCCAGGCCCAGCTTCTTCAACGACAGTTCCACATTGACACCGAGGAGACCCGTGAACATCCCCTCATCCACGCGACGGCATTCCCGCTTCGCGATCAACGTCCTGGCTTCTTGCTCGATGGTCTCCCGGACCACCTGGCGCACTTCGTCGGCGGGACACCCGAGAAACCGCTCGACAGCTTCGGGGATGAGCTCCGGGTCCCGGGAGATCCGCACCAGGGAGAACCACCGCGCGGTGACGGGGCCGCCGTCCTCGAGACGGACGTCGTGGACCTCGACCGTGCACGGCACGCAGGTGGTGTCCAGCTCGTCGACGCGCTCCACCACGGGCATCACGAAGCGCGGCCTCCCGAACACGGCGAATCCCCGGGTCTTCTTCCCCTGCCGGTACTGCCGGCCCGACACGACCAGCAATTTGTGGGGAGGCGGTACGCGGATGAGGGTCCGTATCAGCAGGACCTCGAACGCCGCGAGAGCGGCGCCTGCCGTACCACCGATGATCCAATACAGGATGTTGCTCTCCATGGGCCTGCTCCTTCCTGTGTTCAAACCGCACTGCGGGAGCATATACGTTTGCCGGGACGGGGGCAACGCGCATTTTTCCGGTGCAAAAAACCATGGGTGACTGTAATAATGCTCCGGACGGCCCCCACGCCTGTCCCCCAAGGAGGAATTCATGAAGAAGCTCCCGCTCTCCCTCATCCTGCTCGCCCTTACGCTGCTGGCGGCCTGCGACGACGACCCCCGCGCCGGCTCCGAGTACGACGGCTTCTACCAGGTGACCCTCAGCCAGGAGCGCGCCGCCTGCGGCGAGGAGGATCCCTGGACCGCCACGGAGCCCGACGAGCCCTACTTCAAGCTCGTCGCCCAGAGCTTCTTCGGCACGCCCATCATCGGCTGGATCTCCTGCAGCGGCGCCACCGAGGACACCTGCGAGGACGACACTATCGACCTGATGAACACCTTCGCCCGCAAGGACGGGGTTTGGCAGCAGTACGCGTCCTCCTCGTCGGGCACGGAAGGCAGCCCCTGTTGGTTGACGCTCCGGCAAGGGCTGCCGGCCCTCACGGAGGCCGGCATCAGCATCACCGTCACCCGCTGGGAGGGGGAGTTCACCCTCGAGGCCGGCGAGGAGTGCGACACGGATCTGGTCGACAAATACCTCGACCGGATGGACTGCACCGGGATGGAATATCTGGAGGCCACCCGGCTGTAATGCCGCCCCATCATCGCCAACACACCCGGCACCGGACCCCGGAGGCAGGATCATGAACCTCTCCCACCTGAAACAGAACCTGAAGGGCGACCTCTTCGGCGGCCTGGCCGCGACCCTGGTCGCCCTGCCGTCGGCCATCGCCTTCGGCCTGATCATCTTCGCCCCCCTGGGCGCCGAGTACGCCGCCCGGGGCGCCATCGGCGGCATCATGGGCTGCATCGCCATCGGCCTGCTCGCGCCGGTGTTCGGCGGCACCGCTCGCCTGATCTCGGCGCCCTGCGCGCCGGCGGCGGCCGTGCTCTCGGTGTTCACCATGGAGATGGTCCGCCGCGACGGCACCCCCGGCGCCATCGCGCTGATCCCGGCCTACCTGAGCGTGGTCATGCTGCTCTCGGCGGGCATCCAGATCCTGGCCGGCGCCCTCAAGGGCGGCCGCATCATCAAGTACATCCCCTACCCGGTGGTCGCCGGCTACCTCAGCGGCGTGGGCCTGCTCATCTTCACCGCCCAGCTCCCCAAGCTCGCCGGCATGCCCAAGGGCGCCACCTTCCTCTCCACGCTCGGGTCCATCCCCTCGTGGGAGCCCACCCGCGTGGCCGTGGGCGCGGCGACCATGGCGGCCATGATCCTGGCCCCGCGCTTCATCAAGGCGATCCCCGGCGCCATCGTCGCCCTGGTCGCCGGCGTGCTCACCTACTTCGCGCTCACCCTCGTGGACTCCTCGCTCCTCTCGACCGCGGGGAACCCGGCGGTCATCGGCCCGATCCTCCCCGCCGATGCGTCCTTCCCCGAGCTGCTCTCCGCCCACTTCTCCTCCTTCGGCGGCCTGCGCGTCGGCGAGCTCGCGCTGGTGCTGGTGCCCGCGGGGACGCTGGCGGTGCTGCTCTCGGTGGACACCCTCAAGACCTGTGTGATCCTCGACGCCGTCACCCGCGGGCGCCACGACTCCAACCGGGAGCTCGTCGGCCAGGGCCTGGGCAACTGCGCCTCGGCGCTGGTCATGGGCATCCCCGGCGCCGGCACGATGGGGGCCTCCCTGGTCAACCTGACCTCGGGGGGCGTGACCCGGCTGTCGGGCGTCTTCGTCGGCCTCTTCTCGCTCCTGATCCTGCTGTTCTTCGCGGGCCTGATCGCCTGGATCCCGGTGTCCGCGCTGGCCGGCATCCTGATGGTCGTGGGCGTCCGCATGGTGGACACCAAGAGCCTGAAAATGCTGCGTTCCTGGCACACGGCCTTCGACTTCTTCGTCATCCTGGCCGTGATTGTGGCCGCCCTGAGCACCAGCCTGCTCACGGCCTCGGGCGTGGGCGTCGCCCTGGCCATCGTGCTCTTTTTGCGCGACCAGATCCGCGGCTCGGTGGTGCGCCGCAAGGCCACCGGGAGCCAGATCTCGTCTAAGATGAAGCGCCTGAAGCCCCAGCGCGAGGCCCTCGAGGCCCACGGCGACGAGATCGTCGCCTTCGAGCTGCAGGGCCAGCTCTTCTTCGGCACCACCGACCAGTTGATCAAGGAGCTGGACCCGCACCTGGCCGGCGCCCGCTACATCCTGCTCGACATGCGCCGGGTCCAGTCCATCGACTACACGGCCGTGAACATGCTGCGCCAGGTCGAGGGTCGCCTCGCCGAGAAGGACGGCTACCTGCTCTTCTCGTCGATCCCCGCCCACCTGCCCACCGGGCGCGACGTGAAGGGCTATTTCACCGAACTGGGCCTCTCGGCCGAGCAGCGCAACGTCCGCTTCTTCGACAACCACGACGCCGCCCTCGAGTGGGCCGAGGACCAGCTCCTCGCCCGCGTGCTGCCCGGCACCGAGGCCGAGGCCGACTCTCATCTCGAGCTCGGCGAAATCGAGCTGCTCTCGGGGATCGACCAGGCCAGGCTCGACCGGCTGCGCCCCCACGTCGTCGAGAAGCGATACACCGCCGGCGAGACCATCTTCGCCCGCAAGGATCCCGGCGGCGAGATTTATCTGGTGCGCTCCGGCGTGGTGAAGGTCTTCTTGCCCCTGTCCGGCGGCATCACCTATCACCTGGCCACCTTCGGCCGCGGCGACTTCTTCGGGGACATGTCCTTCCTCGACGGCGGCGTGCGCTCGGCCAACGCCGCCGCCCAGACCGACGTGTCCCTCTTCATCCTGTCCCGCGCCGAGTTCGACCGGCTGGCCGACGCCCACCCCGAGGTCGGCGCCGTCGTCTTCGAGCGCCTGGCGCTCGCGCTCGCCCTGCGCCTGCGCCAGACCGACGGCGAGCTCAAGGCCCTGCAACAGGTCTGATTCTCCCTTCACCGGGTGGCCAACCGCCAACGGATGCAGTAAGATGATGCACCGGCCCGCCGCGCCGTCCTTCTCCGGCGGGACCGGCCGGAGCGCCCCATGAAGACCCTCCCCGGCCTCGTACTCAGTCTCGCCTCCTGCTTCCTGCTGGCTGCCTCCGGCTGCGACGACGACCCCAAGAACCACGTCAACAACGTCAACAACACCAACAACGACGCCGGCGTCGACGGCGACGTGGACGACGCGGACGTGGTGGACGGAGACGTCGAGGACGACGGCGACGTCCCCGGGGAGATCTGCGTCGAGGCCCAGGGAGGCCCCTTCCCCGCCTCGGGCACCTGGAACGACGGCGCCCACGTGGCGACCGTCACCACCTCGGGGGCGCTGTGCGCGCGCCAGTTCGTCCACGACACGACCCAGCCCCGGCGCGACGACCTCCCGGGAAACCCGCGGACGTACTCCGAGGCCGCCGACGGCCCCGGGGTTTCCACCGGCAACCCGATGTTCGACGCGCTCTACGCCCTGGCCCTGACCGAGGCCGGGGAGAACAGCGTCAGCGCCATCCAGGACTACGCCTACAACGGCGGCAACCCCATCGCCTGCCCCGTGGGCGGCTGCTTCGAGACCGGCCGCCTGTGGAAATTCGTGTGGACCCGGGACACCGCCTATGCCGTGGATCTCGCCCTGGCCGCGCTGGACCCGCGTCGCAGCCGCAACTCCCTGGAGTTCAAGGTCTCGGACCGTCGCACCGGCGCCGATCCGCAGATCATCCAGGACACCGGCTCGGGCGGCAGCTACCCGGTGAGCACCGACCGCGCCGTGTGGGCCATCGGGGCCCGCCGCCTGCTGGACTTCCTCGACGGCGCCGAGCGCGACGCCTTCGCCGACCGCGCCTGGGACGCGGTGCGCAACACGATCGAACAGGACCGCGTCGCCGTGTTCGACGAGACCAACGGACTCTACCTGGGCGAGCAGTCCTTCCTGGACTGGCGGCAGCAGACCTACCCGCGCTGGACCGCCACGGACACCGTCCAGATCCACATGTCCCAGGCCCTCTCCACCAACGTCGGCCACCTGCGGCTCCTCGAGCTGGGCGCGCACCTCGCCGACGCCCACGGGGACGCTGCCGCGGCCGCCCGCTACCAGGGCTGGGCCGACGACCTGCGCGCGGCCATCGACGCCGTCCTCTTCCACGAGGACCTCGGGCTGTGGGGCACCTTCACCCCGGGCACCCTGGACCGCGCCCCCGCGCGCCACTTCGACCTGTTGGGCACGGCGCTCGCCGTCCTCTCGGACGTGGGCGACCCGGCCCGGCGCGCCGAGGCCGTGCGCCGCTACCCCCACCTGCCCCAGGGGCCGGCCGTGATCTGGCCCCAGCAGAAGGAGACCCCCATCTACCACAACCGCGCCCTGTGGCCCTTCGTCACCGCCTACTGGCTGCGGGCCGCCCGCGCGGTGGACAATGACGCGGCCGTCACCCACGCCGTCCACTCCCTGATGCGCGGCGCGGCTATGAACCTCTCGAACATGGAGAACTTCGAGGCCGTCACCGGCGCCCCCTGGCTCGACGACGGCGCCTATTCGGGTCCCGTGGTCAACTCCCAGCGCCAGTTGTGGTCGGTGGCCGGCTACCTCTCCATGGTGCAGGACGTGATCTTCGGCCTCGAGACCAGCCCCGACGGCATCCGCTTCTCGCCCTACGTCACCCGCGGCCTGCGCAACCGCATGTTCGCCGACGCCGGTTCCCTGGTGCTCAACCGGCTCCCCTACCGGGGCGTCACGCTCACCGTCGAGGTCCTGTTGCCCGCCGCCGACAGCCGCGAGCACGGCGCCTACACCGTGGGCGAGGTCCGCCTCAACGGCGCCGTGGCGGGCTCCGGCTTCCTCCCCCGCGCGTCGCTTCTCCCCCACAACCACGTCGTGATCACCCTCGAAGACGACGGCGGCGACACCGGCGACACCATCACCCTCGAGACCGACACCGCCGAGTACCGCAACCTGTTCGCCCCGCTCGCGCCCACCATCACCGGGGTCGCCCCCGCCGTGGGCGGCGGTCTCGAGCTGGCCTTCACCGGCGGAGGGGAGCCCGCCGCCGAGCTCGTCTTCCACGTGTATCGCGACGGCGTCCGCATCGCCGAAGGCCTGCCCGGAAACACCACCTCGTTCACCGACCTGGACGCCCCCCACCTGACCCGCTCGCCGTGCTACACCGTCGAGGCCCAGTTCGTCACCGTGGGCGCCCTGGGCTCGGGCGCCGTCTCCCAGCACGCCCGCCCCGTCTGCTGGTGGGGCCCCGGCTACGAGCGCATCTCGACCGTCCAGGCCACCGCCTTCGTGGCGACGGGCGGCACCCTGGTGAACAACCACGGCCGCTGGCACTACGAGAGCTGGGGGGAGCCCACCCATACCCTCACCGCCAGCTTCACCGCCGGCTTCACCGGCGAGCACCTGCTCCAGGTCCTGGCCGGCAACGGCGCCGGCGGCTTCGACACCGGCATCACCTGCGTGACCAAGCGCGTCGACGTCACCGAGGGCGGCACCCCCGTGGGGGGCGGCTACCTGGTCATGCCCCACCTGGGGACCTGGGACGACTGGCGGGACTCCTCCTTCGTCCGCGTCCACCTCGAGGCCGGCCACACCTACTCCATCGTCCTCCGCCACGACGATCACTCGATCAACATGTCGGACTTCCTCCACAACGCGCTCTACGGCGGCACGGGCGGCGCCTCGGGCGCCCACCACTACGTCAACATCGCCGAGTTGAAGATCCTCTCGCTCTCGGGCACGCCGTGACCCCAGACGTCGAGGTCGACCAGCCTGGGGTCGACCCGGCGGTGCTTGAATCGAGGGGCTCATCCGCCCCCTCATTTTCTCCTTGACAAATCGTTTTCGTCGTCGTAACCAGCGGCCGTCTGGACAACAGGCAGGTTCCCCCAACTCGACACGCCCCTTTCGGGGCACACGCGGAGGCAGCGATGGCCAAATACTCGAACGCCGACAAGATCACCAAGATGACGCTCCTGCTGCGGGGCATGCAGCATCCCCAGATCCAGGAGCTGCTGGCCGCCCGCGGCCTGGACCAGGAAGAATACGACGAGGGCTGGCGCCTGTTCGACGCCGCCATGGGCCGCTCACTCGTCAACATCCCCTCCGCGCTGAAGAAGAACCGTCTCGTGGAGGTGATCGCCAAGATCGACCAGTGGGAGAACTGCCAGTTCGAGATCGCCGACGCCGGCCTGCGGCACAAGTTCCCCCAGATCCACGCCGAGATGTTCCAGAACCTCACCAAGATGAGCGGCGCCCAGGTCCTGGTCTCCGTGGGCACCTTCGTCACCCGCTACGAGGCCCTCGCCGCCCGCACCGACGACACGAGCAAGGCGGCCGTGGCGCTGCTCGCCAAGCGCGGCGTCACCGCCGGCTCCGTCGCCGAGGTGAAGGCCCTGCTCGATCAGGCCCGCAACATGCCGGCCCTCGAGGTGAACCCCGACGAGCAGGCCCAGCTCGCCGCGATGGACGAGGCCGTGCACAAGATGTGGGCCTGGTACCAGGAGTGGGCGCAGACCGCCCGCGCCACCCTGACGAACAAACGCCTGCGCATCCATCTGGGCATCTCGAGCCCCAGCGCCAGCAAACCCGAAGAGCCGGAGACGCCGTCCGCGGAGTAGCTCCGCCGGTCTCTCCTTTTCATATGCCCGCCTGAACACTTCCCTGGCCGGCGGTCCCGACGGATCGGCGGCGCCACGTGACATCCCCCCTCCACGGCACGTCGTCCCGGCTCTTCAACTCTTTCCCACCGATTCGATGCCCTCCACCCCGCCGACGAGCAAATCCCCTTCACGGGGGACCGCTCCCCCGGCTCTCTCGAGCTCGTCCCCGGCTCCACCGAGGTCATCCACCCCTCGAAGACCTCACCCCGGTTCCCAGGATGCTCCCCTCGTGGGGAAAATCGACCCCGAGAGCCGGAATCGGCGACTTCGGAGCCGGGGAACCGCTTTTCAGCGTGGGGGACGGTTGGTTCTGAGCAAATCTGTCCGCCAGGCGCCCAGGGAACTGAAGAATCTGGTTGCACTTTCCCTGTTGATGGGTCAGCATCGCCTTCACGTGCAGGCATCCTGAAACCCATGGAGCCTTCACGACCATGAGGACCCGGACATGCTGAACCGTGTGAAAATCCAAGGCTACAAGTCATTGCGAGACCTCGACGTGCGGTTGCAGCCGCTGTCCGTCATGTTAGGACCCAACGCCGCCGGGAAGAGCAACTTCCTGGATGCCCTGCAACTGCTCTCGAAGCTCGTGACCAGCCGTACCCTGAAGGACGCCTTCGAACCGCCATATCGCGGAAAACCGCTGGAGTCATTCTCCTTTCCCGAAGACGGACTAAAAGGCCTGCTGTCGAAAGAGACCCTGTCCTTCAGCATCGAGGTCGACTTCACCCTCTCCGACGCGGTCGTCCGAGCGGTCAACAGACAAATCCGGGAGTTGAGACGCTCCTCGGATGCCGATGCCGACACTGTCGAACTCGATCCCCTCAAAGGACCTGTTCGGGAGAGACACCTCCGATACCGGATCGAGCTCGAGATGCTGCCCAGATCCGGCATCCTGCGTGTCTCGGACGAGTATCTGGCGGCCCTCACGAAGAAAGGCGAACCTTCGCAGAGCCGTGAACCGTTTCTGTCCCGGAAAAACAAGCGTTTGCACCTGCGACTGGAAGGACAGGCCCACCCCACCTATCTGGACCGCTATCTTGATCACAGCATCCTGTCGTTGCCCCACTACCCGCCCCACTACCCCCACCTCGTGGCCGCCCGCCAGGAGCTGGGGAACTGGCTGTTCTTCTACTTTGAACCGCGAGAGCGCATGCGCGCGGCAAACCCCGTCAAGGAGGTTCGCCACATCGGCATGATGGGGGAGGAGCTGCCGGCTTTTCTCAACACCTTGAAAGCCACGGAGCCAAAGCAGTTCAGCGCGGTTGAGAAAGCCCTGAAAACCATCCTGCCGCAGGTGGAAGCCATCGAGGTCAGCGTGAACGAGCTCGGGGAGGTCGAATTGAAACTCAAGGAATCCGGCGTGCCCATCCCTGCCCGAGTCCTGTCGGAAGGCACACTTCGTGTCCTTGGCATGCTGGCCCTGAGCGGCGCGAAGGAGCCTCCCTCCCTGATCGGCTTCGAGGAACCGGAGAATGGCGTTCATCCAAGACGGATCCAGATGATCGCCGAAATGCTGAAGACCAGGGCCAGTCTTGGCCAGACGCAGTACATAGTGGCCACCCATTCTCCGATTCTGCCGGACCTCATCCCCGACCACTCGCTGTTCGTGGTGGGAAAAACCATGAAGGGCACTGAAATGAGCGCCTTTCCCACCTGGGGTCCGCTTGGGCGCGGGCGGGCCATTGGCGAAGGTCTATCGGACGAAACCAGGGAAAGTGAGCGGCTCTCCGTCTCCGAGCGGGTGGTGCGGGGAGATTTCGATGCCTAAGAACATCGCAGCCTTCGGAGAAGATTTCGCGCACAAGACGGTCATCGATGCGCTGATCACGCGGGTCGCGAATGAATTGAGGGTTCCCGTCCGGGTGGATTGGCGGAACGCTCGCCGTGGCCATGGAAAAGTCGTGAGCGAGCTCGAGGAGTATTTCCGGGACCTCCGGTCCCAGGGGAGTTCGCCGGACTTCGTCGTGGTCGCCACGGACGCAAACTGTAAAGGTTTGAACGAACGCTCCAAGCAGATTCCTGTCATCAAGTGCCCAGTTCCAGTTGTGCTGGCCATTCCGGACCCACATATCGAGCGTTGGCTGCTGCTCGACGGCGCGGCTTTCAAGGCGGCGCTTGGGAGAGGGTGCAACGCCCCAGACCTGAAATGCGATCGCGACCGCTACAAAAGCTTGTTGGTGCAAGCCATCATCGCCACGGGCATTACGCCGAGCCTCGGTGGAATCGAGTTCTCCGAGGACATCATTTCCCACATGGACCTCGATCGCGTCGGGAGGGCGGATACTTCCATGCTGAACTTCCTAAAGGACCTGAGGCGCAGACTTGGATGACCTGAAATTCCACGCTCACGGCGATGCGGGAGTCCCCAGCGGGCGGGCGAGCGGGCTGTCCCAGGCCCGCGTGAAGAAGGCGGCCATCTGAGCGACGAGGGCGGGATCCCCGAGGAACAGCGAGGCGTTGCGGCTCGCATGGAAATAACTCTTCTCCCAGTTGCTCGTGCCGAGCCAGGCGCGTCGCCCGTCGACCACCAGGTACTTGGCGTGGGCGACGCGGGCGAACGGGATCGGACCCCGGCGGCTCTCCGGCACCTCGAGCACGCGGACGGCGACGCCGGGGACGGCGGCCAGGGCGGCGAGGTCCCGCCCGCCGTCGCCGCGCACCGCCCACGAGGAGACGAGGATCCGCAGGCGCACCCCGCGCCCCGCCGCCCGGCGCAGGGCGTCGTCCAGAACCGTCCAGCGCCCGCCGTTGGAGGTCCTCGTGCGATAGCTCAGTAGCTCCAGGTCGAGGGTGCGGGTCGCCTCGTCGAGCAGCCGGACCAGCCCGGGCAGATCCCAGGCGACACCGGGAGGCAGATCGTCCGGGGGGCTCGCGGCCGCGTCGATTCGCTCCTCCGTTGGGTCCTTCGTCACGGGAGGCGGCCCCGAGGCGACTGATGCGGACTCTCGCGGCGCCGGCTCCCCGCCCGCGGCCGCCCAGTCCCGGGCGAAGAACCGGGAGAAGACCCCGGCGAGCTTCCGATCCCGCGCCCGGAGCCCGAGCTCGTGGATGTGTTCGAGTGAGCGCCAGTCCCAGTTCTGGCTGCCCACGAAGAGCTCGCGACCGTCGACCACGAAGTACTTGGCGTGCATCACGCCCCCGCGCGGTCGCAGGTCGAGCCGACGCACCTCGACGTTGGGCCACAGGTCCAGGGCGTCGGCGGGCAAGGGGTACTTCCCGTGGAACTTCGCGTCCACCAGCAGGCGCACGCGAACGCCCCGCCAGGCGGCGCGGCGCAGGGCGGCGAGCACCGGCTCGAGCCGGCCGCCGGGGGAGTCGCTGAGGTAGAATTGGGCCACGTCGAGGGTCTCTCGTGCGTGGTCGATCAGATCGGGCCAGACGCGGTGGGCGTCGGGGATGCCCGGGGAATCCAGGTCCGTCTCCACGGGCCAGGTCTCCACCAGTTCGACCGGCGGCGGCCCGCCGGTGGCCAGCTTGTCGACTGCGGCGCTCCGATCGCCGCCGTCCTCCCGACCGCAGGCGACGAGGAGCAAGAGGATCAGCCCCGACGGGCTGCAACGGAGAAGACCTGAAACCCGGGGCATGGCGGCGCCCCTACGGCTGCAGGGCGTCGTGGAGGATGAAAAAGGCCACGCTGGAACCCACGCGGAAGTCGAAGGTGCCGCCGTTCATCTGGTGGGTGCCGCGGCGGTAGCGCATGGCCCAGGAGAGCGGGCAGTCCTGCCCCGCGCACATCTCCCAGCGGTAGGCGTCGGGGAAGGCCTCGACGAGGTCCTCGGGGATGGTCAGGTCGCCGTCGTCCTCGGTGTCGCACTCGATGTAGGCCTCGTAAGGGGAGCCGTGGCCCCCCGAGGAGTTCGCGTTGAGGGTCACGCGGACCCGGGTCCCGGCGCTGGGCCCGGGCTCCCAGGTGAGGAACGTGTCCCGGCCGTTGGGCAGGTCGAGCTCGTCGTCGACGAGGCCGGTGAGCACCAGCGGGGCGACGCCCGCCGCCGTGACCGAGAAGGCTGGGACGTCCCCGCCTGCGAAGCTGGCCGTGATCGGGTCGAGGTCGTCGAAGAGCTCGGGCGCGTCCCCCCACCAGCCGTAGCCGTTGGCGCCGAACCAGCCGTACTCAGAGGGATCGGTGGCGAGGACCTGCTTCGCGCCGGTGATCGTGAGGCGGCCCGCGTCGATGAAGGTGGGCCACGGCTCGCACAAGTTCTCGCCCACGCAGACGCCCTCGCAGTAGTCCTCGCAGAAATGGGAGACGAAGCGGAACAGGCGGCAGTCGCCCGCGGCCAGGTACTCCTCCTGCCACACGGGGAAGCCCCCGGCGCCCACCACGCCGGTGAGACGGCTGTAAGCACCGGAGATCATGTCGTACTCGTCGAGGACCAGCTCGCCGGCGAGGGGGCCGGGCAGGTTGTTCGCGTTGTTGACGTTGTTGACGTTGTTGACGTTGTTCGCGTTGTTCGCGTTGTTGTTCGACTTCGGGTCGTCGTCGCAGGCGCCGAGGACCGGCAGCAGCAGCAGGGACAGGAGCAGGGACAGGGATTGGATGCGCATCGGGTCATTCTCCTTGGCCCGGGTACGGCCGGACCTGCATGATTTCAACATGGGCGCCCTCGCCGTCGTCGTCGGGTACCCACGCCCACTCCACGACCAGGGGCAACGCGCCCCACCCCGCCGGTGGCTGATAATGGGCGCGAAAGTGCCGCCGGACGGCGTCCAGCGCGCGGCCGAGCTGGAACAGCGCCAGCCGGGTGAGCACGGCCTCGCCGGCGGACGCCAGGCTCGAGTGGGCCAGGTAGGTGGCGGGCTGTCCGTTGTGGAAATAGTAGTAAATCAACTGGTCGACGGTCTCTTCTGGGGCGGGCCGCGCCACGCTGCCCTCCGGCGTCTGGGCGTGGATGACGAACGCGTCCTCACCACCGGGGGCGGGGTCGAAGAGGTTGGCCGAGAGGGCCAGGCCTTCGGCGAGGGGCGCCTCCGGGATCGGCCGCACCAGGATGGCCAGGCCCACGTCCAGGTGGGGAATCGAGGCGCGTTCGCGCTCCTCCACGGCGCGCAGGGTCCACAGGCCGGACCACACGGCGCGGATCGCCCGCTCCACGGTCGCATCCGGGTCTTCCGGATCGTGAAGGGCCGTCTCGTGCAGCCCGGCGCCGGCGAGCCCCTCGAGATCCTCGGCGTTGGTGGACGGGACGAAGCGGACCCGGCGCCCCGGGAACTCCAGCGCGAGGCGGGCCTCGACCCGGGCCACCAGGTCGGCGGACACCGGGTGCGCGTCGAACTCGCCGGGGAGCCCGTCGACGAGGGACGCGCGGCGGACCGGATCGGACCACGCGGCGTCCCCGATCCAGCCCCGCAACTGCGCCCCGAGGCCGGTCTCCTCGAGAAAATCCCGGTACTCCACGACCGGAATCACGAACCCCCCGGGCGTGACCACGTCTCCACCGATGGCGCGCAGCCCACCCACGTGCGAGGCCGTTCCTCCAGCGAACACGACGTCTTCCTGCCCCAGGTCGTCGACGTCGACCAGCTCGACCACCGTGAAATCGAGGGCGGGGACGCTCACCACCGGCGCCGGGTGCGCGGCGATCCACGCCTCGGCCTCGGCCTCGGTGAGCTCGGTCACGCGCCAGTCGAAGGCGCCGACCGTCAGGCACGCCCAGCGATCCCGCAAAGACTCGAAGATTCCACCGGCGTCGCGCAGCGCCATCGCCGGTGTGCGGCGCTCGACCAGCCGCAAGGCGGCGTCCGAGAGCGGCGGGGGCGGCTCGGCGACGACCAAGCCACCCACCACCGGCAGATCGTTGGACAGGCGGTCCGCCACGACCAGGTCACGCGGACCGGGGAGCGAACCTCCCTGGCCGTCGGCAGCGAGGTGACGGACCCGGCCGCAGGCTTCGCCCGTCGCGAGGGGAAGAAAGGAGATCCCCGCCTTCAGCGCCTCGGTGGTGACCACGGGGACATCGTTGGGCAGCTCGGCGACCCGCGACGCCTGGGCGTCGGAGGTTGGCCGGTACCGCAGGGCGCCTCCGAAGTACGCGGCGCCGGCGAGCCGCCGGAAAGCCCGGGCGATCATCTCCGCCGAGGCGGTGTCGTAGGGGGCGAGCTCATAAGCCCACACGCCGGGTTCTTCGTAGTAGGTGACCGATCCCAGCAGGAAGCGGCGCTGGGGATAGAAGTACTCGTTCACGAAGGGACCATCGGGGGGATACCCGAGGTGATCCACGGCGAAGGGACGGTGCATGGGGTAGGTGTTCGTGTCCAGGAAGTACACGGCGTCGCCGTTCGCCTGGTCCACGATGGTCTTGATCGTGAACGACCCGGGGAGCTGGGAGTCGGCGGGACGCGCGGCCTGGGCGTCGAACTCGGCGCGGCAGCGCAGCGAGGACCGGGCGGGGAGCGGCGAGTCGGCCTCGCAGGCGCGGCGCAGGTCGTCGCCGCCGCAGGCGGAGAGGACGGCGGGACACAAAACAAACAGTACAACGAACTGAAGTCGGGTCATGCAGGGCGCCTCCCCGTCTTTCCACGGTGCCCCGCAGTATAGCCGATCACGCTCACTTTTCAACGCGCGGCCAGAGCCCGAGCTCGGCGAGCAGCGCCCGGAGGACGTCGAAGCGCCAGGCGCGCCCGATCGCATCGGGGGTGGAGGCCGAGACGTTGAAGGCGAAGAAATGAACGCGGGCTCCGCGTTCGACCGTCCCCACGAGCCAGCCCAGGGCTTCGCGGCCACCGTCCCCGCCACCGGTGCCGGTCTTGGCGCGCAGGATGTGCCCGTCGCGGGACTCCTGGATCATGATCTCCCGCAGGACCTCCCGGGAGCGGGCCGACACACCCAGTTGACCGAGGTGGAGCGCGCGCAGGAAGCGGACCTGCTCGTCGGCCGAGATCCGCAGGGCGCCGTCGAGCCAGAAGGCGTCGAGGCGCTCCCCGATGACCTGGTTCCCGTATGCGAAGGCCGCGAGGTGGCGGACCATGGCCGCGCGTCCGACGCGCGTGGCCAGCGCCCGGTAGTACGGCACGAAGGAGTGGGCGAACGCGGAGCGCAGGTCGTGCACGCGGTCGGTCCACTCGGGCGGCCACCAGGCCTCCTGGGGATAGCGCTCCCGATCCCACGGGATGACTGTGTCCGGACCGGTCAGGATGCCCGTCTCCAGGCCGATGAGCGTGTTCGGGATCTTGAAGGTCGAGCAGGGGGAGAACCTCCGCGCGCAGCGATCCCCGCCCTCGCGTGCGACGATCTGCCCTCGCCCGTCGGTGACGACGAAACAGGCGTCGCGGGGGCCGGTGAAGGCCGGCAGGTCGAGCCGGATCGGCTCCGGCGGCCGGGGGGCGGTCCGGGGACCGCAGGCGGGAGCCTGGAGCAGGAGTGAAAAGAGTGGGAGCAGCAGGAAGGCGGTCGGTCTCATGGGGCCAAGCATCCCATATCCCGGCGTTCTCGGCAATGGGAGCGGCGCTCTCAACGCGCGGGCACCAGCAGGAATCCGGAGAGCCGCAGGCCGGCGTCGGCCTCGGCCTGGGACTGGAGCCGGGCCGGGTCGGGGGCCGGAGCGTCGAACGCCTCGAGCAGCGGCACCCCGAGCGCGGTGTCAGATCGGAAGAGCGTCGTGTAGGGAAAGAGTGTAGATATCGGTGGTCG
>CALKWH010000160.1 GCA_938004375.1 uncultured Pseudomonadota bacterium | reverse complement strand
CCCACCTAGATCTACACTCTTTCCCTACACGACGCTCTTCCGATCTCTCGGTGTCCTTGCCCATGCGCTCGAGCAGCACGCCGGTGGCCTTGAGCACGTCGATCTTGCGCCGCGTGTCACCGGCCGACAGGTTCATCAGGCCAGCGTATTCGGCCTTGGCCGCCTCGAATTGCATGGCCTCGGTGAGGAGCTCGGCGTAGTCCCACCGGGTCTGGAAGTCATTGGGCTTCAGTTTGACCAGGCTGTTGAAGTACTTCGCGCCGCCCTCCAGGTCGCCGCCGAGCACCGAGATGCGGACCAACTCCCGCAGCATCCGCTCCCGGATGGAGGCGTTGGGCACCTTCTCGAGGGCTGCGTCCAGGTACCGGCGCGCCTCGGGATACAGCCGTTTGCGGATGTGCAGCTCGCCGAGCAGCTTCCATGACTCATAGCGCGCCTCGTCCACGGACTTCGCCTTCTCGAGGTGCGTCAGGCTCTCCTCGAGGCGGTCGATGCGCATGTAGAGCTTGCCCAGGACGATGTTGGCCTCGAAGTGGCGGGGGTTCTTCTCGACCACGGCCCGATACTCCAGGATCAGGCGGTCGAGGCTGCTGTGGGTCTGATACAGCGTGGAGAGCTTGCGGAAGGCGAAGTCGTCGTCCGGGTTCTGGGCGAGCATCGACTTGTAGCGGTCGATCATGGCGGGATTGAACTCGTCACGCTTGACCTTCCAGGCGAACACCTGGGTGGAGAAAATCAGGATTAGCAGAAACAGCAGGCTTCTCATGGCTCGTTCGTCTCCGGTTCTAGTCCTCGCGCGCCGGCGGGAGCGCGTCGAGCACCTGCTGCAGGAGCGCGCCGACCCGCTCCTGGCAGGACGGCACGCCGGGCTTGGGCAGTTCGACGAAGCCCATGGGGGGCGGCGGCGTGTCGGCACAGCCGGTCTCCATGGCGGTCAGGGCCGCCTGAAAGCGCCGCGCGATCGTTCGATACAGGTAGGCCGAGACACCCCTGGACACCCTGGCCTCGTCCTGGAAATGGATGTTCGCCTTGTGCAGGGCCTCCATCGCCTCCTTCACGTTCTGGGCATCCCAGGCCTTTTTGCTGTCCATCACGCTCCGGCGGATCTTGTCCCGCTGACGGTAGAACTCCCGCTTCGCCTCGCTCTCGCGCAGCCTCAGGCTCAGTTGGTCCCGCTCGCGCTCCGCGCCCGCCAGGGTCTGCTCCAGGCGTAGCTTCTCCTTCTTGTAGCCGATGATCTCACGCTCCCGGTCCGAGAGCTGGCCCCGCAGGTCCGACTTGCCCCAGTGGCCGCCGATGAACCCGGTGAAGAAGAGGACCACGCCGACGATCACCAGCGCGAGGCGACGTCCCCAAGGCGTGCCCAGGATCGCCTTGATCACGGCCCAGAGGTCGCCGGGCTGCGGTTCGGGCTGTCGCTTTTCGGGTTCCTTGGATTCCAGGGCGGATTCTCGGGTCATCTTTGGATCTCTCTTCGGGTCAGGCATGTCGGGCTTCTCCGACCCCAATCTCTCCAGGCGGGGATCCGGTCCGGGCAGCGGCGCCCCGGCGGGAGATTTGTCTTCCGGGGGAGGTGTTGCGCCGGTCATCCCCGCGCCTCGGGTCCCCGGTCACGCAGGCCGATCACCGACAACTGCAGGCCGGTGGGCCAGCCGTCGCGGCGATACGAGAAGAACCGCCCCGGCTCGCAGTGGGTGCAGCCCGGCACCGTCGTCACGGAGCCGACCCCCGCGTCCGCGAGCGCCCAGGCGGCGAGGGCCTGCAGATCCCCGTGGGAACGACCGGAGGGTCCGGCGCCGAAGCCCGAGGCGGGAAAACCGGCGGCGAGGAAGGCCTCGACCACCTCGTCACCGATCTCGAAACAGCAGAGTCCGATGCCGGGTCCCACCGCCCCCCACACGTCGGCGGGGACGCACCCCGCCTTCTCGCACAGGGCGGCGACGCCCCGGGCGACGATGCCAGCGACGAGCCCTCGCCATCCGGCGTGAAGCGCCGCCACGGCCCGATGGTTCCGGGCCGCCAGCAGCACCGGCAGACAGTCGGCCGTGGTGACCCCCAGGGCGATCCCCGGCTCGCCGGACAGCAGCCCGTCGGCCTCGATGCCGAGGGTCTCTTCCGGGGTGAGGTCGTCCACGTCCACCAACTTCACCGTGTGCTCCTGCTCGACGGTGTAGAGGCGTGCCGGATCGAAACCCATGGACTCGAGAAACCTCTTCCGGTTCTCGAGAACGTTCCGGGGCGGGTCGCCCTTCTTGTCGTGCATGTTGTTGGACGAGAAGACCCCGGTGGACACCCCTCCCCGGCGGGTGGAAAAACCATGGGCCACCCCAACGGGAGCTCCCGGCGCGATTAAGTGGAATTCGGCTTGGGTGATCATGGGCGCTGCGGACACTTTCACGATCGGCGACAATAGACGATCCAGATCTATAAATCAATCGCACGGACTTTTTCCTTGCCTCGCCCAGCGAGGCGTTCTATGTGTTCCCCGGTGCCGGACCGTTCCCGGAGGAGAAGATGGCCATGCAGTTCGGATTGTTCGGAAAACTGATCGAGGACGCCCGTGAAAACAAGGACTTCGTGCTGGTCACGGTGGTGGAGGCCGACGGCTCCACGCCGGCCCGCGCCGGCTTCCGCATGGCCGTGTACGCCGACGGCAGCTCTCACGGCACCGTGGGCGGTGGGAACCTGGAGCACACCGCCCACCGGCTCGCCCTGGAGCAGTTGCGCACCGGGGGACCGTCCTTCCTGCGGGCCTTCTCCATGGCCGCGGACCTGAACATGGCCTGCGGCGGGGACGTGCGCCTGTTCTTCGAACCGTACACCCCCTGGCGTCTCACCATCACCGGCGGCGGTCACGTGGCCCAGGCCATCGCCCCGCTGGCGCAGTCCGCCGGCTTCGTCGTGGAGATCCTGGACGACCGCCCGGAGATCGCCGA